>NZ_JBQENW010000001.1:85191-587550 GCF_052044835.1 Bacillus sp. 22475
CAAAAGAAAGCAGAAGAACAAAAGAAAGCAGAAGAACAGAAGAAAGTAGAAGAACAGAAGAAAGTAGAAGAACAGAAGAAAGTAGAAGAACAGAAGAAAGTAGAAGAACAGAAGAAAGTAGAAGAGCAAAAGAAAGCGGAGTAACTGCTTTAGTGAAACAGCCGGAAAACAAGAATGTGGTGTAAGAGAGAGTGAACGAATAAGCAAGACTAGTAATATTTATACGAGTGTGAGGGAACGTTAGCCCTCACCTCTTTATTTTTCTTTTTTCTTATAGTATTAAATGATTTGAGTGTGAAAAAAGATATAAATCATCATTATTTTTTCTGAAAAGTCTAAATAATATTGAGAAATAAAAATAACTGAAAATATTAATAAATATGTGTTGTGTTTATACAGTGTTGTTCGTTATAATGAACATAAGGTTTTTAAAAAAGAACACATATTAGCTAAGCTAATATAGTTTTCTTTACATCTCTTATTGAAAAATAAGTGATAAAAATATAAAAAAAAGCTAGGGGGAATTGATTGTGAGTCTGAAAAAGAAATTAGGTATGGGAGTTGCATCAGCAGCATTGGGGTTAGCTTTAATTGGTGGAGGAACATTTGCATTCTTTAGCGATAAAGAAGTATCAAACAATACATTTGCAGCTGGGACGTTAGACCTTACATTAAACCCTAAGACGCTTGTAGATATTAAAGATTTAAAACCAGGGGATTCTGTTAAGAAAGAGTTCTTATTACAAAACAGCGGTTCGTTAACTATTAAAGATGTTAAATTAGCAACAAAGTATACTGTTAAAGATGCAAAAGGTGATAATGCTGGTGAAGACTTTGGTAAGCACGTTAAAGTAAAATTCCTTTGGAACTGGGATAAACAAAGTGAGCCTGTATACGAAACAACTTTAGCAGACTTACAAAAAGTTGATCCAGATCTTTTAGCTAAAGATATCTTTGCTCCTGAGTGGGGAGAAAAGGGTGGATTAGCAGCTGGTACAGAGGATTATCTATGGGTACAATTTGAGTTTGTAGATAATGGAAAAGATCAAAATATCTTCCAAGGTGATACATTGAATTTAGAATGGACATTCAATGCTAACCAAGAAGCTGGGGAAGAAAAATAATAAAAAAGCGGGTATCCCCCGCTTTTTTTTATAAAGAAAAAGAAGTGCTACTTGTAAGCACTTCTTTCTATTTATTATTTTGCTTCCACTTTGTAAATTCAAGAAATTCACGAAATTGTTCTTTGGAGACACCAGAGTTCATTGCATCTTTAACGAGTTGTGTCCATTCGGAGTCTAGGTTAGTTTCCTTTGTTGTTTCATCATGAAGTAAAGTATCAACTGGAATTTGTAGAACTGCTGCGATCTTTTCAAGAAACTGAATGGAAGGGTTTTTTTGTAAATTTCGTTCTATAGAACTAATGTAAGATTTAGCAACGCCAGCTTTTTCGGCAAGTTCAGTTAATGAAATACCTTTTTGTAAACGAAGGCGTTTTATACGTTCTCCAATCATATTTGCGCACCTTTCTATCAATATGTAGTTGTCTTATGATGTCATTATTATAACATAAACTTCGTTAAAAAGAACAAACCTATTGAGCCTGACTGGATGGCTTCATACGTTGGAAAAATTGCTCGATGTCTTGCATGGCGATACCAGCATCTAGAGCTTCAAGTATTAAATCAATCCATTCTTGATCCAGTGCGTCTGTCTTATCTTTGTACAAATGTAATTCCTCCCTAATTATCGGTCATAATTGCTGCTACAGAATACATGATAATGAAATCCGATTTTGTGTTTTATATAGTGAATTATCAAATATTGTGTAGATGAAACAAAGATAAAATCCCCATTAAACTCCCTCTATGGAAATTATAAATTGTTCGATAAAAACTTTCAATATTTTCAGAAAACATTGTTGAATTGTGATATATTCGTATGCTAACTATGAAATTTTTACAAATATATTAAAAACATTACATAATATGACTAAATATTGAAAAAATATAGAATTTTTAATAAAATTCAATTTGTAATACATATTATTTATTAGGGGAGGAAATATGGGATGAACAAGAAACCGTTCAAAGTTTTGTCATCAATCGCTTTGACAGCTGTATTAGGTCTTTCATTCGGAGCTGGCACTCAATCTGCATATGCTGAAACGCCTGTGAATAAAACAGCTACGAGCCCAGTTGATGATCATTTAATTCCGGAAGAACGTTTAGCAGATGCGCTAAAAAAACGTGGGGTAATTGATTCGAAGGCTTCAGAGACAGAAACAAAGAAAGCAGTCGAAAAGTATGTAGAGAACAAAAAGGGTGAAAATCCTGGAAAAGAAGCAGCAAATGGGGACCAGCTTACGAAAGATGCATCCGACTTTTTAAAGAAAGTAAAAGATGCGAAAGCAGACACGAAAGAAAAATTAAATGAACCAGCAACAGGGACACCTGCAGCGACAGGCCCAGTTAAAGGCGGACTAAATGGTAAAGTGCCAACTTCTCCAGCAAAACAAAAAGACTATAACGGTGAAGTTCGTAAAGACAAAGTACTCGTTTTACTTGTAGAGTACGCTGACTTTAAACATAATAATATCGACAAAGAGCCTGGATATATGTATTCTAACGATTTTAATAAAGAACATTATGAAAAAATGTTATTCGGCAACGAGCCATTCACATTAGATGATGGAAGCAAAATCGAAACATTTAAACAATATTACGAAGAGCAATCTGGTGGTAGTTACACAGTGGACGGAACAGTTACAAAATGGTTAACAGTTCCTGGTAAAGCTGCTGATTACGGTGCAGATGCTGCTAGCGGCGGCCATGATAATAAAGGACCAAAAGGGCCACGTGATTTAGTAAAAGATGCATTAAAAGCAGCTGTAGATAGTGGTATTGATTTATCAGAGTTCGATCAATTTGATCAATACGATGTAAATGGTGATGGAAATAAAAATCAACCAGATGGTTTAATCGATCACTTAATGATTATTCATGCGGGTGTTGGACAAGAAGCAGGCGGTGGTAAATTAGGCGATGATGCAATTTGGTCGCACCGTTGGACAGTTGGACCAAAGCCATTCCCAATTGAAGGTACACAAGCGAAAGTTCCATATTGGGGCGGAAAGATGGCAGCATTTGACTACACAATTGAACCAGAAGATGGAGCGGTTGGTGTATTCGCACATGAATATGGTCACGATTTAGGTCTTCCAGATGAGTACGATACACAATATAGTGGTCAAGGTGAGCCGATTGAAGCTTGGTCTATTATGAGTGGCGGAAGCTGGGCTGGTAAAATCGCTGGAACGACACCAACGAGTTTCTCACCACAAAATAAAGAGTTTTTCCAAAAAACAATTGGTGGTAACTGGGCAAATATCGTAGAAGTAGATTACGAGAAATTAAATAAAGGTATCGGTCTAGCGACATATTTGGATCAAAGTGTTACGAAATCAGATCGACCAGGTATGATCCGTGTTAACTTACCAGATAAAGATGTTAAAACAATTGAGCCAGCATTTGGTAAACAATATTATTACAGCACAAAAGGTGACGATCTTCATACGAAGATGGAAACACCGTTGTTTGATTTAACGAATGCAACGAATGCAAAATTTGATTTCAAGTCATTATATGAGATTGAAGCAGGTTATGATTTCCTTGAAGTACACGCTGTAACAGAAGATGGTAAACAAACGTTAATTGAAAGACTTGGCGAGAAAGCAACTAGTGGAAATGCAGATTCGACAAATGGAAAATGGATTGACAAATCATATGATTTAAGTCAATTCAAAGGCAAGAAAGTAAAATTAACATTTGATTACATTACTGATGGTGGTTTAGCATTAAATGGATTCGCTCTTGATAATGCTTCATTAACAGTAGATGGTAAAGTAGTATTCTCTGATGATGCAGAAGGTACACCACAATTAAAATTAGATGGTTTCGTTGTATCTAACGGAACAGAAAAGAAAAAACATAACTACTATGTTGAGTGGAGAAACTATGCTGGGGCAGATAACGCGTTGAAATTTGCTCGCGGTCCAGTATTTAACACTGGTATGGTTGTATGGTATGCAGATTCAGCTTATACAGATAACTGGGTTGGTGTACATCCAGGACACGGTTTCCTTGGTGTTGTTGATTCTCATCCAGAAGCAATTGTTGGTACTTTAAATGGTAAACCAACAGTTAAGAGCAGTACACGATTCCAAATCGCTGATGCTGCGTTCTCATTCGACAAAACGCCAGCTTGGAAAGTTGTATCTCCAACGCGTGGAACATTTACGTATGATGGCTTAGCAGGCGTACCGAAGTTTGATGATTCTAAAACGTATATTAATCAACAGATTCCAGATGCAGGACGTATTTTACCGAAGCTTGGTTTGAAATTTGAAGTAGTAGGACAAGCTGATGATAATTCTGCAGGTGCTGTTCGTTTATATCGTTAATACAGTAAAACTACCGAGAGATTTTCTTTCGGTAGTTTTTTTGTGAGCAATGAATTTTATATAGCTGAAAAAGTCATATATAATGTAACTTTAAGAATAGAAATTTGTTATATATGAAGTCTATATAAATAATGAAAGAATTGGATGAAAATAGTGGGAGAAGGTGAGTGAATGAGTATTTCCTCTATTGTAAGTAGGCAAAAGGAATATTTTTTAAAAGGGCATACGAGAAGCATCGAAATAAGAAAGAATAATTTGAAGAAGCTTTATGAAGGCATTCAGCATTTTGAAGAAGAAATATTTCAGGCGTTGAAATTAGATTTAAATAAGTCAGTTCACGAGTCGTTTACAACGGAAGTTGGATATGTATTAAAAGAAATTTCCTTTCAATTGAAACATATGTCATCATGGAGTAAACCGAAGCGAGTTCGAACAGCACTCACTCATTTTGGATCAAAAGGAAAAGTAGTGCCAGAACCGTATGGTGTGACGCTTATTATTGCACCGTGGAACTATCCTTTTCAATTAGCAATTGCACCACTTGTAGGCGCACTGGCAGCTGGAAATACAATCGTTTTAAAGCCGTCAGAGTTAACGCCAAGCGTTTCAAAAGTGCTTAAGATAATGTTAGATGAATTATTCCCAGAAGAGCTTGTAGCGGTAGTAGAAGGTGGCGTTGAAGAGAGTACATCTTTGCTGAGGGAACCATTTGATTATATTTTCTTTACTGGTAGTGTTGGCGTTGGAAAAGTTGTAATGGAAGCAGCAGCGAAACAGTTGACGCCGCTTACGTTAGAACTTGGCGGGAAAAGTCCTTGTATTGTACATAAAGATGCAAAGATAGAGATGACAGCAAGAAGAATTGTTTGGGGTAAGTTTTTAAATGCAGGGCAGACATGTGTAGCGCCTGATTATATGTACGTGCATTCTTCCGTGAAAGAACAGCTAGTTGAGGCACTGCGACATGAAATTACAGAGCAGTATAGTAAAGAACCTTTGCAAAATGAAAATTACGTGCGTATTGTAAGTGAGCGTCATTTTGAACGATTATGTGGATTTTTACAAGATGGTCAAGTCGTAATTGGTGGAAACTATGAGAAAGATACATTACATATTGAACCGACAGTACTAGCGGATGTTACATGGCAAGATGCTGTTATGGAAGATGAAATTTTTGGTCCGATTTTACCAATCATAGAGTACGACAATATAGAAGATGTAATTGGCACAATCCAGCAACATCCGAAGCCGTTAGCGTTATATGTATTTTCGGAAGATAAAGAAGTACAAAAGAAAGTGACGAGTAATATTTCATATGGTGGAGGCTGTATTAATGATGTTGTCTACCATCTTGCCACGCCATATTTACCTTTTGGGGGTGTTGGAAGTAGTGGATTAGGGGGTTATCATGGGGAAGAAAGTTTTCGGACTTTTTCACATTATAAAAGCATTTTAGCCCAATCTACAGCATTCGACATGAAAATTCGTTACTCTTCTACAAAAAGTGCTTTAAAATTCATACGAAAGTTGTTAAAATGATGATGGTGTTTATCAGTAGGCGTAGCCGTATGATAATAGCCCCTTCGCAATGGAAGGGGTTTTTCTGTTCGACGTTATGTATCATGCGAAAATGAATCAAACATACTACATAAAGAATAGAAACGAACGCTTGCTAAATAACCATTTTTGTTTGGATCGAAACAAAAAATAGTCTATAGAACATAAATATTTATTCATGAATATAAAAATTTAAAATTTAAGGTAGATAGGACGGGAAAATGAAAAAGATTATTAAAGTTGAAGCAGTTGAAAAACATTTTGGAAATCAAGTGATTATCCCACCTCTTTCTTTAGATATTAAAGAGGGAGAGTTTTTAACAATTTTAGGGCCGAGTGGCTGCGGGAAAACGACTTTACTTCGTATGATCGCAGGATTTGAAACTCCAACTAAAGGGAATCTTTTATTAGATGATGAAAGAATTAACGATTTGCCGCCATATAAGCGTCATATGAACCTAGTGTTCCAACATTACGCACTATTCCCACATATGACAGTAGAGAAGAATATTTGTTTTGGTATGAAAATGCAGAAAGTATCAGCAGCAGAGCAGAAAGAGCGTGCTGAAGAGGCAATGCGTTTAACGCAGTTACTTGAGTTCCGTAATCGTAAACCTGCTAAGCTTTCTGGTGGACAACAGCAGCGTGTTGCAATTGCAAGAGCGATTGTAAATAATCCGCGTGTATTACTATTAGATGAGCCACTTGGAGCGCTTGACTTTAAGTTACGAAAAGACTTGCAACGTGAATTGAAAAACTTACAACGTAATTTAGGAATTACGTTTATATACGTAACGCACGATCAAGAAGAAGCAATGAGCATGAGCGATCGTATCGTCGTTATGAATAAAGGACATATCGAACAAATTGGAACGCCGAAAGAAATTTATAATAAGCCGAAAACATTGTTCGTTGCGACATTCATCGGTGAAAATAATATTGTGAAAAATGGGGAAGGCTATGTAGCAATTCGCCCTGAAAATGTGAAAGTACGTTCGGTTGAAGAACCAATTTTAAAAGAATACCATCTTGGACATATTGAAGATATCGAGTTTGTCGGAAATATGGAGAAGCTTTATGTACGTGATGAGAAAACATCAGAATTACTAATGGCATATCAAACTGCTGAAGAGGCAGCGCAGTGGAGCATTGGAGATAATGTATATGTAGGCTGGGAGCAAGAGGACGAGGTGACCTTAAATTGAAAAAAGGGAAATTACTCGCACTACCTACAGTCGCGTGGCTGTTAATTTTCTTCCTAATCCCGCTCGTATTCGTATTAGGATTCGCCTTCATGCAGCGCGGAGCTTACGGGACAGTAGAAATGCAATTTACGCTGGAGAATATATCCCGTGTGTTTGATCCATTGTACTTAGGAACGTTATGGGAAACTGTTAAGATTGCAGTTATTACTACAGTAATATGTTTATTAATTGGTTATCCATTTGCGTATACAATTACAATTGTTGACCGCAAATATCGTTCTATTCTTTTATTATTGGCAACGATCCCGTTTTGGATTAACTTTCTTGTTCGTTCATACGCATGGATTGTTATTTTACGTTCACAAGGTCTTGTGAATACGTTGTTATTAAAACTCGGCATTATTAGTGAACCGTTAAATTTATTATATAATACGCCTTCTGTAATACTCGGAATGGTCTATTCTTTATTACCATTTATGATTTTACCAGTGTATGCAGCAATTGAGCAGCTGGATAAGCGTAAGCTAGAAGCGGCTTATGATTTAGGAGCAACACCAATAAAGGCATTTTGGAATATAACAGTGCCGATGACAATGTCAGGAATTGCGACTGGTTCTATTTTAGTATTCGTTTCTTCTATCGGAATGTTTGTTGTATCAGACGTGATGGGCGGATCGAAAGTAGCATTAATCGGAAACGTTATTCAAAACCAATTCTTAGGTGCACGTGACTGGCCGTTTGGATCTGCGTTATCGATTATCGTTGTTCTATTCTCTGTTCTGTTAATTTACTTATATTATCGTGCAACGAAAGTATATAAATATAATGAGAACGGAGGGGAATAGGCAAAGATGAAGAAGTTTTTAGTTTCTTATTCTTGGTTAATTTTGTTATTCTTGTATTTTCCAATGATGGTTTTAATGGTCTATTCTTTCAACGACTCTCGCATTAATGCGGAGTGGGAAGGTTTTACATTCCATTGGTATACAGATTTATTTCAAAAACAAGATGTTATTGATGCATTTGTAAATAGTATTACGATTGCAGTTATAACAACGATTGTGACAACGGTACTTGGTGTATTCTTTGCGATTGCTTTACATCGTTATAAATATCGTTTCGAAGGGGCTATTAATGGCCTTGTATATTTACCAATTTTAATTCCTGATATTTTAATGGGATTATCTTTACTAATTCTTTTCAGTCAGCTGGGAATGGAACTTGGACAAACAACGATTATTATTGCACATATTACATTTAGTATTTCGTTTGTTGTTGTTATTTTAGCTGCGCGTCTTTCAAGTATGGGACGTGACTTAGAAGAAGCTGCAAATGATTTAGGAGCAACGCCTTGGCAAACGTTTCGTTTTGTAACGTTCCCAGCAATTGCACCGGGAGTTATTTCAGCAGCATTATTAACATTCACATTATCAATTGATGATTTTGTAATTAGTTTCTTCGTATCAGGACCAGGATCAACAACATTGCCATTATACATTTACAGTATGGTTAAGCGCGGAGTATCACCAGAAATTAATGCTCTTTCTACAATTTTAATTGTTGCTATCGTAGGATTAATGGTTCTATCTGAAATCTTCCGTAACAAAGGTGCAGATGGTGAAGAAAACTCTGGAGGACACCTTCCTTTATAATACGAACGATATAGAAAGTACGAGGGGGTAATAAACCGATGAAATTAATGAAAAGAATAGCTGGCGCAGCAATTAGCTTTAGCCTTGTTGCTGGTGTGCTTGCTGGTTGTGGTGAAAAGAAAGAAGAATTAAATATTTATAGCTGGGCTGACAATTTTGATGAGCAAGTGCTAAGAGATTTTGAAAAGAAGTATAATGTGAAAATTAACTATGATAAGTACGCAAGTAACGAAGAAATGCTTGCGAAATTACAAGCTGGTGGCGCAAAGTATGATTTAATTCAACCATCTGATTACATGGTTAAAACAATGGCAAAAATGGATTTATTAGCGCCGTTAGATAAAAAGAATATCCCAAATATCGAAAACATGGTTTCTAATTTCAAAACACCTGCGTTTGATCCAGAGAATAAATATTCTTTAGTGTACACTTGGGGTGTAACAGGGATTGCATACAATAAAAAGTATGTGAAAGAAGCACCTACAAGCTGGGCTGACTTATGGAATGAGAAATATAAAGGACATGTAACGTTATTAAATGATTCCCGTGAAGTATTAGGAGTGGGTCTTAAGAAGCACGGGTTCTCAAACAGTACAAAAGAAGATGCAGAGTTAAAGACAGCAGCAGATGATTTAAAGAAGCTGCTTCCAAACTTATTAGCATTTGATACAGATAACATTAAACAAAAATTCATTACAGAAGATGCTTGGATCGGAACAGTTTGGTCTGGAGATGCAGCATTTATCGCAAAAGATAATAAAGATGTAGAATACGTTGTACCAAAAGAAGGCGGCACAATTTGGGCTGATACGTTAGCAATTCCAAAAGGTTCAAAACATAAAGAGCTTGCTGAGAAGTTTATGAACTACTTACTTGATGAAAAAGTAAGTGTGAAAAACTACGAGTCAATTGGTTACAGTAATCCAAATGAAAAAGCTCATCCTCTTCATAGTAAAGAATACCGTGATAATCACATGATTTTCTTAACGAAAGAAGAGTTAGATCGTACAGAATGGCTTGTTGATGTAGACGATAAGTTAAAAGACTATGATCGTTACTGGACAGAGCTAAAAACAAAAGGTAAATAAGTAAGAAAATGCGGTTTCTAAAGTAGAAATCGCATTTTTTCATAGTAGGAGGAAATCGTTTGAAGAAGAAGTTACATCAGTATGAGGTAATATGTATCGGTTTATTATTTGCTGTATTTAGTATTGTTGCTTGGCGCGTACATGCAGGTGGCGTTACAGTAATGGATACATATGTCCGCGGATTAGTAAAAGGGCTACAAACGGAAAGTTCCCTTACATTTTTCTCGTACTTTACAAAATTGGGGTCAGGAATTGGGATAGCTGCTACGCTCGTTATAAGTTTGCTTGTTTTTTGGAAGAAGCGTTATTATGCCGCGATGATTGTGTATCCAATGGGAATATTAATAACACATCTTGTGAATAAAGGGATAAAAGAGATTGTAAAGAGAGAACGTCCGTCATTAAATGAAGCGTTAGATGCACTTGGATATAGTTTTCCTAGTGGACATGCAATGCTATCGATTATGACATTTGGATTTCTTGCTTATATCATTGCTGCTAATTTGAAAAGCATAGCTGGGAAATGTGTCATAACGATTTTGATGGGTATAGTAATCCTATCGATTGGATTAAGTAGAGTCATTTTAAATGTACATTACCCAACTGATATTTTAGCTGGTTACTGCGTAGGTGGTATTTTGTTAGTTATCGCTATTTACTATCATCGTTTACTTACTGAGAGATTGGGGCTTAATAAAGAGAGATAGAAAAAACGCCTGGAAAAACTATCATTATAGTGTTCCTAGGCGTTTTTTGTTTGTATAAAGATATGATACAGTATAAGTGACAATTGAATTATTTAAAGTAGGTGAAAATGTGTGAAGACAAATGTTCATAAAGTTGATAAGTGGGGGAAGTTAGGAGCTTTTTTGTATCAATTTCGTTATACAGTAATTGTAGCGTTACTGTTGCTTGCAATCGCACTTGGGATTTTTGCTCCAAAGCTACCGGGAGTATTAGGTGGTGACGGTTTCCAAACGGAAGGCGACTATCAAAAAACAAAAGAAATTTTAGATAAAGATTTTAAGAAGTCTCAAGATACGCTTCTGCTCGTTTTTGAGAAAAATAAAGATGCTTCGCATGAGGAATTTAAAAAGCGAATAGATGAAATTGTAAAGAATGTTCAAGAGAAAGAGAACTATGAATCTTTCCATCACCCAATCCAAAATAAAGAAATGCTACAAGATGACATCGGTTATGCGACAATTTTATTTTCCGGGAAAACAAATAAAGAAAGAATGGAAAAGACATTACAATTTGCTAATGAGATTGAGAAAGAAAGTAATGTAGCATTAAAAGTAACACCTACAGGATTTCCGAAAATTAATCAAGAGATTAATGAAAGAACGCAAAATGATTTAAAAGTAGCAGAAATGATTGGATTACCAATTGCGTTTCTTGTATTACTATTTTCGTTTGGTAGCCTTTTGGCATCAATTTTACCGATTTTGAATGGAGCGCTTAGTGTTATTAGCACGATGGGTATATTGTATTTCATCGGTGTGGATAAAGAACTATCTATTTTCGTGTTAAACGTTGCACCGATGATTGGACTTGCACTATCTATTGATTTTGCGCTATTATTTGTGAACCGTTTTCGAGAGGAAGTTGCTAAACGAACGGTAAAAGAAGCGATAGCAATTACATATCAGACGGCAGGACGTGCAATTGTATTTTCAGGATTATGCGTATTTGTTGGGTTATCCGGTTTGTTTTTCTTTAAGATAGATTATATTCAATCTGTCGCAATTAGCGGAATGATTGTTGTGATTATGAGCATTTTATTCTCACTCACACTTCTTCCAGCGTTATTATCGTTAATCGGTAAAAAAATATTAAAAAAGAATCAAGTAGCACATACGCCGGCAAAAGCATGGCGTAAATTTGCACAATTTGTGATGAAACATCCAATTGCAATGATTGTTGTTGTTACAACATTTATTGTTATTTGCTTATTACCGTTACGTACAGCTAATTTGCAGTTCCCTAGTGTTGAAGCTTTACCTGAAAAGAGTGATACAAGGATTGCATATGAAAAGTATGAAGAAGCATTTAATAAAACTGTCAAAACACACGCTGATGTTACGTTAGTTGTAGAGACGAAAAAAGATATGAAAGAAAAAGAAAGTCTACAAAAGATAGAAGAAGTCGTCCAAAAGTTAAAAGATGATAAGAAAGTATATGAAGTAAGAAGTTTATACGACGGGTTAACTGGAATGAAAGCAGATCAAGTTGCTGGAATATTGCAGTCGCCAGAAGCAGCAAAACTAACTCCTGTATTTGAAGCATACACAAAAGGGAATAAGACGACGATAGAAGTCTTTTTGAAAACAAAACCACGTACAGAGACTGCAAAACAGTGGGTGCGTGACTTTAAAAAGAACTATAAAGAAACGAATGTTACGTATTATTTAGGCGGAATGACGACGTTTCAACAAGAATTAGAAGATGAAATTAAAGATAAAGTTGTAATTGGTATGTCTGTTATATTTGGATCGACCTTTGTTATATTATTATTTGCATTCCGATCTATACTCATTCCAATTAAGGCAATTATTATGAATATACTTAGTTTGAGTGCAACCATTGGAATTGTTGTTTGGTTATTTGAAGGTGGTCATTTCGGTTTAGAAGCGAGTCCGGTTCTGTTTGTCTTACCAATCTTCATTTTTGGTCTCGTATTTGGGCTTAGTATGGATTATGAAGTATTTCTTATTTCACGTATTCACGAGCTCTATGAAGAAACAGGAGATAACGATCAAGCAACGTTAGAAGGGCTCGTTTCAACAAGTAGAATCATTACATCAGCTGCATTAATTATGATTGTTGTAACGGGTGCATTCGCATTTACTGATATTTTACCAGTAAAGCAGATGGGGCTTGGCGTGGCATTAGCAATATTTCTTGATGCAACAATTATTCGTCTTATGCTCGTTCCAAGCTTAATGAAGTTATTTGGAGACTGGAATTGGTGGCTACCATTTCGAAAAAAACGAGAAAAATCATCGTAAAAAATGCTCATCATATTGATGAGCATTTTTTTATGAATAGCAAGACCTACATTTTGCAAATAGTATGTGATAAGAACATTACATACAAGTAGGTGAAGGCAATGTTTCGTTATTTTAAGTTTAAGTTAAATGATACAGTACAGTTTGCAGAAAACGATGGGCATATGTATCGCATTGTCGGTTATCGGTTAGAAAAGGGATTTTATCCAAAAGATGAATGGACTCATATCATTTATGAACTACTTAGAGAATTTGACGGGTATACGATGGATGCAGAGGAGGAAGAACTTGTAAAGGTCGTTCAAGTAGAGGATGAGTATTACAAAATACAAGAAGTATCAGGTTATCGTTATCCAGTAAAAATGAAACAAAAACAACAAGTGATGAAAATAGAAAGGATGGACGATTTATTAGATGCTTACAATGACTATAAAAGGTTGGCGGATTTCTTTAAAGATTTATCGTATGAACAAAAAGCTGAAGAAGTATTGTTAGAAATGAAAAGACTTAGAGCTTGAGGGGCAGTCTATTATAAGACTGTCCTCTATTTTTGACGGTGCACCAAAGTGTGTTTTCCGTTACAATGAGAGAATCAATAGAAATAAGGTGATAAACAGTATGGAAACAAAGAAAAAGGGCGAATGGTGTGAAATTACCGTTCCAGCTAAATGGAATGGTATAAGTATTGAATCGGTATTAAAAGTAGAATGGGAAATACCGAAAAAGCTATTACATCAGCTTCGTATGGAAAAAGGTGTTACGGTTAACGGAGAACAAAGAAGATGGAATGAGCTTTTAAAAGAGAACGATAAGTTACAAGTTCATATGTTTGCGGAGGAAGAGTACGGTGTGGATCCAGAATATGGTGAATTGCATGTAGTATACGAAGATGATCACGTACTCATCGTAAATAAACCAGAGAAAATGGACACACATCCTGCTGAAAAAGGTGGAACCGGGACGCTTGCAAATCTTGTTGCTTTTCATTTTCAAATGCAAGGTTTAGAGACGAAGGTGCGTCATATTCATCGTTTAGATAAAGATACGACAGGTGGTGTCGTATTTGCTAAGCATAGAATTGCTGGTGCAATTATGGATCGTTTATTAGTGGAACGAAAAATTAAAAGGACGTACGCAGCGCTCGTTGAAGGGAAAGTAAAGAAGAAACAAGGAAAGATTGATGCTGCTATCGGAAGGGATCGCCATCATGCTACAAGGCGTCGTATTTCTCCAAAAGGTGACCAAGCTATCACATATTATAAAGTAGAAAAGTATTTTAAGAAGCAAAACACGACTTTCGTAACGTTACAATTAGAAACGGGTAGAACACATCAAATTCGTGTTCATATGAGTCATAATGGTAATCCATTAGTTGGGGATGTATTATATGGTGGACAAACAAAATATATGTCCAGTCAAGCATTGCATGCGATGAAGATAAATTTCTTACATCCAATTACGAAAGAAGCGATTGAAGTTGATGTGCCGTTTCCTACAAAGTTACATAATAAAATAAAAGAATTTCAAAAAGAAAATGCGTAAAGTATAAGTTTTAACTTGAAAAAAGTAGATTTTTGCAGGGATTTCTCTAAAAGAAGCGAAGCCGTTAAGAGAAAAGAGAGGTGAGAATCACTTGATCAAATATAAGTATATACTGGGAATGTTTTCCACTTGTCTTTTACTTACTCTATTTCTCTATCCCTATTTACCAAATCGTATGGCAGTACATTGGAATGTAAATGGTGAGCCAAACGAATTTATGAGTAAACAAGTTGTTGTAGCATTTATTCCCTGTTTTATTATTTTTTCATATGGATTTTTGTATATTATTTCACATAATATATTTAAGTTTAATGAAAGAGAGCATGGTATTATAGGCGGATTTATAAAGAAAATTACGTTATTTATGTTGTTTATTCATATGCTTATCCTCTTTATTAATTTTGAGGATTTGATATCCTTTCAAACAGGATTAACGATTGGGATTAGTATGTTTCTTTTTATGCTGAGTAAAGAATTTAAGAAAATAAAAGGCAAAGAAAAAGAAAAAGACCCAATTAAATTACAAAAAATTTGTTTAGTGAGTAGACGGATTTTTCAAGTGATGGCATGTGGCATATTGTTTTCATTGTTTTTGAACTTAGAGTGGGGATTTTATGTATTGCTTAGTGTAATAAGCTGTGGATCTATGTTGTTTATGTTATATATTTTCTATTCATACATAATAGAAAGCTATGAAACTTAAAAAAGAGTCTTCTCATTATGAGAAGACTCTTTTAATCTATTTACTTCGTAATAAATTGTTGTGTCCAGTAGTTGCCGCTTTCTACATAACCAACACCGATGTGAGTGAAGCCGTTATTTAAGATGTTTGCACGGTGTCCAGCGCTGTTCATCCAAGCTTGTACTACTTCTTCAGGTGTACGTTGACCTTGAGCGATGTTTTCACCTGCAGATGTATAAGAAATACCAAATTTCTTCATCATGTCAAACGGAGACCCGTATGTAGGGCTGTTATGATCAAAGTAGTTGTTTTTTTGCATATCTTCAGACTTAATACGTGCTACTTTGCTTAATTCAGTATCGATTTTTAGTGCTGGTAAGCCTTGTTTTGCACGCTCAGCGTTTGTTAATTCAACAACACGTTGTTCAAACTCGCTTAAAGATTTTGCTTCTTCAGCAGGCTTTTGCTCAGCTGGTTTTTGTTCAGCAGGTTTTTGCGTATTGTTGTTTTCAGCAGGCTTTTGAGCTTCTGGTTTTTGAACTTCTTCAGCAGGCTTTTGCGTATTGTTGTTTTCAGCAGGCTTTTGAGCTTCTGGTTTTTGAACTTCTTCAGCAGGCTTTTGCTCGGCAGGTTTTTGCTCAGCAGGCTTTTGAGTTTCTGGCTTAGCTGTTGGTTGCTCAGTTACAACATTTTCAGTAGGTTGTTGACCAGGAATGAAGCAGTTTGGTTGGAAGTTTCCTTGTTGCCATTGTGCTAATGATTCAACTCCCATAGATTGTAAGAATGCTTGTAATTCTTGTTGGCTCATTTGCTTCATCATCACTTTTGAATGCTGAATATTTTGAACCTTTATGTTAGATGGTTGTACTGTTGCAGCTTGTGCATCTAGAGAAGATACTCCTAAAGTAAGAGCTGTTGCAGCAGCTACAGATAATAAAACACGCTTTTTCATGATGTGTGTCCCCCTATATAAAGTTTTAATTTGTTTTCACACGATTTGTTTTTGACAGCCTGTCTGACTGACAAATTCATCGTAGCATACAATTTGCGAGAAAAAAGATGGAAAAAAATTCATAGACTTTAAAATTACCTAATTTATCCTAAGAGAAGAAGGGAGCAAAAATAAGAGAAATATAGAGTATAAAAGGAATTTATAGTGTTTTTATACTTGGTTTTAAGAGGGGGTTTTTGGATAAAGTTACCTAAATAGAAAATGAAGAATCCTATTGTATCAATGGTTTGAGCGATTTTTTGAGGAATATAATGGATTGATTTTTACAAAACTGTAATGTTTCTGTTGTTCTTTTTTATAATAAAGTAACATATTTTTAATGTTGTAGCAGACAAAAAAGCGGCTATCTCTTTACATAGACGAAGGAGATAGCCGTTTTCCTATTATTACGTATGTTACGAGTTATTACGAGTTAGTTTCAATTGCTTCTAATAATAAATCCACAATGTGAATTCCTCTCATTTTATGAGAAAGCCCTTCTCGCTCAATGCCCAATTTCATTTGTAATAAACAACCTGGATTTGCAGTAACAATGGTTGCTGCGTCTGTTTCATGCACACGGTCCATTTTGTAATCTAGAAATTCCATTGATAACTCTGAATGAACAATATTGTAAATACCAGCAGAGCCACAGCAGCGGTCCGCATCTTTCATTTCTCGATATGTTGCACCTTGGATAGCTTCTAGTAACATACGAGGTTCAGAAGATGTGCGCATAACATTGCGTAAATGACAAGAGTCTTGATACGTAATAACCTGCGGCGTGAGTCGTAAGTCAGTTCGCTTATGGAAGTCTAGTTCTACTAGTATAGCAGTAATATCTTTAATCTTAGAAACAAACTGCTTAGCACGTTCAGCCCAATCCGGATCATCCTTTAAAAGATAATCATAGTCTACGAGGTAAGCTCCGCAACCACCTGCATTCGTAATAATATAGTCGATGTTTAAATCTTCGAATGCCTTTATATTTCGCTTTGCTAATTCTTTTGCTCCACTCTTTTCACCAGCATGTCCATGCAATGCACCGCAGCAACTTTGTGTTTTCGGGATAACGACATCACAACCAGCTAATTGAAGAAGTTTCATCGTTGCGTTATTTGTTTCTAAAAACATCGTATCCATTAAGCAACCTGTGAAGAATGCAACTTGTTTTTTCTTTGTACTTTCTGCAGGTAAAAATGAAGGACGATCTTTCATTGCTTTCATTTTTGGGACTTTCGGCAAAACGAGATCCATCGTTGCAAGTGTTTCAGGGAATAACTTCATAATACCTGTTTTATGTGATAGTGTTTGTAAACCAGAACGTTGATAAAATCCGATTAGTCCGGTTAATGTTCGCATTCGATTTTGATGGGGGAATAATCCTTCAAAAACGACTTTTCGAACAGCTTTCACTGGCATTGAGAATTTTTTATTTTGATTAATAATATCGCGAGCTTCTTCTAATAAATGTCCATAATTTACACCAGACGGACAAACAGGCTCACAAGCACGGCAACCAAGACAAACGTTTAATGTATTTTCAACATCTTCATCTGGATCGATTAAACCATCAACGACTGCTTTCATTAATGCGATACGTCCGCGCGGTGAATGTGACTCTTTATATCCGGATTGAATGTAGGTAGGACAAGTAGGTAAACAAAAACCGCATCGCATACAGTTTAGTAGCTCATCTTCACTTAATCGTTTTTTAAATTCCTTTTGAATATTGGCTTTATTTAATGTGGTCATCGCTCAACCACCACTCTTTTTCGAGTGTCTTTCGCGAACATTTTTCCAGGATTCATAATGTTATTTGGATCGAAAGCTTGCTTTATCCCTTGCATAGCTGCAATACCTTCTTTACCTAATTTCATTTCTAAATATGGAGCTTTCATCGCACCAACACCATGTTCACCGGTAATTGTGCCACCAAGTTCAATTGCTTTTGCAAATATTTCAGCAAAAGCTTGTTCAGCTCGGTGCATTTCTTCTTCATTACGAGCGTCTGTCATACAAGTTGGATGTAAGTTACCATCACCAGCGTGCCCAAACGTACAAATAGGAATATTATATTTTTTTGCAATGGCATTAATAGCTTCAACCATCGGAGCGATTTGTGAACGTGGTACAGTCGCATCTTCTAATATTGTAGTAGGCTTTAATCGTGCGAGCGCTGATAGAGCACTACGGCGAGCAGTACGAAGCGCATCTGCTTCTGTTTCATCTTTTGCAATGCGAACATCAACTGCATTCATAGAGCGGCAAACGTTAGCCATGTTTTCAATATCTCGATTGACTACTTCGGGCGGGCCGTCTTGTTCGATTAATAAAATTGCTTTTACGTCAGTTGGTAAACCGATTTGTGCAAACTCTTCTACAACTTCAATTGTCGGTTGGTCTAAAAACTCAAGTGTTGCTGGAATAATTTTATTTGCAATAATAGAAGAAACAGCACGTGCAGCTTCATTAATATCTTCATATAATGCAAGCATTGTTTTCTTTGTTTCAGGTATAGGAACGAGTTTTAATATAGCTTCTGTTACCACGCCAAGTGTTCCTTCAGAACCGATAAATAAACGAGTTAAATCGTAACCTGCTACATCTTTTGCTAATTTACCGCCAGTGCGAATAATATCACCATTTGGTAAGACAAGTTCAAGCCCCATTACATAATCACGTGTTACGCCATATTTCAAACCGCGTAATCCACCTGAGTTTTCGTTAATATTGCCGCCGATTGTAGAAATTTTCATCGAGCTTGGATCTGGTGGATAAAATAAACCTTTTTCTTCTACCGCTTTAATAATATCAAGTGTAATGACACCAGCTTGTACAGTAATTGTTAAGTTTTCTTCATCAATTTCTAAAATATTGTTCATATGGCGGAAAATAAGGACGATACCGCCTTCAAGTGGACATGTACCTGCGCAAAGGTTTGTTCCAGACCCGCGCACATATACAGGAATTTTGTGAGTGTTACATACTTTTAACACTTCAGCTACTTCATTTGTATTACGAGGAGCAATGACTGCATCAGGCATTGCTTGGAAGTTTGGAGTGGCATCATAACTATAAGTTAAACGCCCCATATTGGATGTATCTACATTATCTTCGCCAACAATAGATACGAATGAATGAATAATTTGCTTTTCTAACATTGGAAATCCCCCTCAAACTGTCAACGTGTTTAGTTATAATAAACATCGTGGTAACAGTGCTTTCATTATAATGATAAAAAAGTCGAGGGATTCTTTCTATGTGTAATCATCTGAAGATTAATCTGTTTTATCCTTCTTTTTTGTGTGATTATCTAATAGGAGGAGTGCGAAGTATAAAACGTTTAAGTCTTTGAATTGTTTTGGATCAAGTCCTGTATGTTCTTCAATCTTTTTTAGCCTGTAATGTAATGTGTTAATGTGTATATGTAATTGTTTAGCCGTCTGTTTATAAGATTGGTTATAATCGATAAATAAGCGTAAAGTGTGCATAAGCTCAGGAAATGATAGTAAGTTCTCGATGGTACGCTCTAGAAATTGTTCGCGCGTTTCGGCAGAAATATCTTGTAAACACATTTCTAAACGTAAATCTTCATTAAATACAATTTTTTTCGTTTCCAATGATACAGAAAGAGCACGTAATGCTTGTTCGTAACATATGTTCATATTGTTTGGGGTAACTGTTTGTCCAATCCCAATATATAAAGGAATAGAAAATAAAGTTTCGCAGTCTTGTTTTAACCGTTTTAAAAATTGATAAGTTTGTTCTTTGGAGCTCATCGCTGTAAATAAAATAAAACGATCATTTCCCCAGCGAACAAATAGATGCTCTTTTGTTAAAATATTACGTACATGTTGCCATATTTTACGCTGGAGCATCGTGTCATTTTTGCCAATAGAAAACAAAATAAGTTGTTTTTTCTTATATAAATCAATGCCAAGTGTTTTGGCGCGATCGAGAAAACTCGGGGACCACTCTGTATTTTGAAGCCAATCAAAGACGAAAGCTTCATAAGAACGGTGCTCAAGTTCTAGTTGCTCTAAAAAGTAGTTTTCATGAATTAATAATTCGGTCATCTTACGCAATATTTCGCCGTAGCGTGAAATATTTTCAGGTTCTCCTGTAATTCCAATGACACCAATTACTTCATCATGAAATAATAAAGGAAGATTCATCCCAGCCTTTACACCTTGCAATCGCCTTTCATCTTCTTTTGTAATGATGACGGTTTTCTTTTGTTTGGCGCAGCGGAGTGCACCTTCATGAAATTGACCAATTCTTTCTGTATCTGTACTTGCGATAATAACGCCTTCTATATTAATGATAATAATATTTTCTGTAATTAGTCTGCGTACTTCTCGTACAATTTTATTCGCTAAATCAGGAAATAGCATAATTGACACACCTCAAATTCTATTTGTTGTACATTATATATGTAAATTGAGTAAGAAAGGAAAATTTCACACTTTCCACACATTTATTTGTTATTTTACAATTATAACGAAATCATCCGAAGATGGAGGGAATCTTTTGAGAAAGTATGTTTTTCTTCTCTGTTTTTTATTTCTATTAGTAGGGTGTCAAGGAAGTTCATATACACCAATTGCTAAAGATAAAAATGTTATTATAACAACGAATATAAAAGAAGGCAGTATTAGTTTTATTGATAAAAAAGATAAAAAGTTAATCACGACATGGGAACTAAATGAGCCAATGGCCGGAATCACACTGCTTCCAAATGGTGAGGAAATACTTGTATACGGTAAGCAATTAGAATATATGTATGTATATTCACTAGCGGAAGGAAGGCAAGTGGGAAAATATAAAACTGGAAAGGGCATTGTAAATGTGGTCGTATCAGAAGATAAAAAACAATTATTTGCTGCCGATCAAAATATTCAAAAGGTAAGGTTCTTTACGATAAATGGGAAAGAGACAGGAAATGTTTCAACAGGTAAAGGACCTATAACGATGGTAGAGTATCATAATCGGTTATCTGTATTAAACTTTTATGATACGAAACTAACGACAATTGATACGAAGAAAAAAGAGGTTGTTCAATCCTTTATGATTCCACCAGCATCAACAGGAGCAACGATTAGTCCTGATGGGAAAGAAATATGGATTGGCGGACATGGTGATGGAAATCAAGTAAATGAGAAAGTGTTAGTATATTCTTTGCAGGATGGAGAAATGGTACGTTCTTTACATGCTCCATTTATGCCTGTGAATATAACGAAGGATAGTAAGTACGTATATGCATTAAGTCATGGGTCGAATACACTTAGAAAGTTTGATATTAGCACATATAAAGAAATAGCTTCTGTAGAAGTAGGATCGAATCCATTTGCATTTTTGGAGAGCGGAGCAGAAGGATATGTAGCAAGTTATGATAGTGATGAAGTGTGCGTTATGGATATGAAGAATTTGAAAATAAAACAAACAATTAAAGTCGGAAAAGGACCGTTTCAACTCATAGAGAGGGAAGGGAAGGACAATGAATAAATATAGAGTGCTAGTTGTAGATGATGAAAGTGATATGAGGCAGCTTGTTGGAATGTATTTGGATAACTTCGGATATGAGTGGGGAGAAGCTGAAAATGGAAAAGAGGCTCTTAAAAAAATAGAAACAGATCATTATGATTTCGTTGTATTAGATATTATGATGCCAGAAATGGATGGACTTTCAGTTTGTAAAGAAATTAGAAAAACGTCAGATGTACCGATTATATTTTTAACCGCAAAAGGTGAAGAGTGGAATAGGGTGAACGGTTTACGTATGGGAGCAGATGATTATATTGTAAAACCGTTTAGTCCTGGTGAATTGGTTGCCCGTATGGAAGCTGTGTTAAGAAGATATACAAAACAAGAACAGCAAGAAGAGATTCAATTTGGACCAATTCTTATCAATGAAAAAAGTAGAAGAATCGAGGCGGATGGTGAGTCGATTTCTCTTACTGTAAAAGAGTTTGATTTACTATATTTTCTTTGCCAGCATACAGGACAAGTATTTAGCCGGGAGCAATTACTTGAAAAGGTATGGGGATATGATTATGCCGGAAGTACAAGAACAGTAGATACGCACGTGAAAACGATGCGCTTGAAGCTTGGAGAAAGTGGAAACTACATTCAAACTGTTTGGGGTGTAGGCTATAAATTCGAGGTGTAACGTATGTTTACGATGGTACAAAAACTTTGGCTTACAGTAGTATGTGCAGTATGTGTAACAGTGTCCTTTCTTTATTTCGTATCTTTATACTCGTATGAAAAACTATACGTTGATAATTTAAAAGGTTCATTAGTAATGGAAGGAAAAAATCTTGCTGCTCAATATGATAAGCACGAAGGAATATCAACTTTTGAAGAGAAAGTAAGATCGTTTGATCAAATATCTAGTTCAGACGTTATTTTCGTGTCTAATCCGCGTGATTTAAGTGCATGTTTGCCTTTTGATGTGCATCATCATTCCCTTATAAGTGAAGGAGATAGGCAAACGCTATTAGATGGGAAAACTGTGACAAAAATAGGATATGAAGAACATTTTGACCGTAATATTATGGGGGTTGTCATCCCTGTATTGGAAAATAAAAAATTAGTCGGAATTGTCTATTCGTATATTCCTTTAAAAAGTATAAAAGATTTAATCTATGATATGGGTCTTATTTTAGCACCGTTAGCAATTGCTATGATTTTAATTACTATATGGGTTGGAAGAAAAATTATAATTGCAATTACGAAGCCACTTTCGCAAATGGAACGGGTTGCAAATCATTTGGCTACGGGAGATTTCTCGGAGCGGATTACAGTTTCTTCAGAGGATGAGATTGGACGACTAGGAAAAGCATTTAATAAAATGGCCAATTCATTAGAAACAGAAGATGTAAAGCGTAAGGAATTTTTAGCAAATGTTTCGCATGAACTTAGAACACCACTTAGTTATATAAAAGGGTATAGCGAGGCTATTTTAGATGGCGTTGCCAAGGGACCGCAGCAGGAAAAAGTAACGCAGCTAATTCATAAAGAAGCAGGTCGTATGCAGCGTCTCGTTCATGACTTGTTAGACTTAGCACAATTAGAAGGTGAGCACTTTCCGTTAAAGAAGCAACCTATCGTTTTTTCACAGCTGATTGAAGACGTATTAGATACGTATGAGATTAAGTTTATAGAAAAGGAAATTCATATTTCAACCAATTTAAATCCAGAGGTCATTGTCATGATTGATGAGGATCGTATGCAACAAGTGCTTCATAATGTGTTAGATAATGCGATACGGTATACAAATCAAAACGGAAATATCGTTATAACTTTAGAGCAAATCGATGATTACTGTGAATTGAAAATAAAAGATACAGGAATTGGAATTGATATAGAGCATTTGGAAAATCTTGGAGAGCGCTTTTACCGAGTTGATAAAGCGAGAAGTCGTCAACATGGTGGAACAGGCTTAGGCCTTGCTATTGTGAGACAAATTGTTCATATACATGGTGGACAGTGGCAAATTGAAAGTGAAAAAGATAAAGGAACAACGGTTATTATTAAACTGAATGTACAGGATGAGGTGGGCATGTTCTAATTTTTAGGACATGTTCTTTATATTGAAGGGAATATTTATCCCGCTATTTGTCGGGCAGTAAGATCCCCACCTCAAAATTTAGTGGAAGCAAAGAAGTTAGGTGGGGGATGAACAAAACCCCTACTGATTAAAGTTTCACTTTATACGTAAAAATATAAATTAATATGTAATAAATATCGAAAATTTGACTATTTTATGAACAAAACATTTGTACTTCTTATCAATTCGGTCTAAAATAGTTATGATGCAAAGTTCTTATAAATCGTTTCAATTGTTGTTTGGAAGATACTGAGGTGATTTAACTGGAGTACAAATCTATTAAACCGAAAAAAATTTACGAAGAAGTATCTGAAGCTATTTTAACAATGATTAAAAATGGTACGTTAAAACCTGGTGACAAACTACTCCCTGTGCATCAATTAGCTGAGCAGTTTCAAGTTGGTAGATCTGCTGTTCGTGAAGCGCTAAGTGCGCTAAGAGCGATGGGCTTAATTGAGATGAAACAAGGAGAAGGTACATATGTGAAGAACTTCGATTCTTCTTCATTAACGAAATCATTAAACAATAGATTATTAATGAAGAAAGAAGATATTTTGAATTTATTAGAAGTGCGAAAGGTACTTGAAGTGGGGGCAGTTCGAGTAGCGGCGGCAAAACGTACGGAAGATAATTTACAAAATATGAAACATTGGTTAGATGAAATGGCAAAGAGCATTGGAGATGAAAAGGCTGGCGAAAAAGCCGATTTTCAATTCCATATGGGAATTGCAGAGTCTTCGCATAATAACATTTTGCTTGAACTCATGAATCATGTTTCAGAGATGATTGCTGAAACGATTGGTGAATCAAGACGCATTATTTTATATGGTGAACAAACGACATCAGAACGACTTATAGAAGAGCATCAAGTTATATATGATGCGGTGTTAAAACAAGATGTAGAATTAGCGCAGCAAGCAATGCTAGATCATTTAACAAATGTAGAACATATTGTCACAGGTAAAAACGATATAAATTCGTAATTTAATCTTTTAAAAATTTAATTTTCTGATAAAATAGAGAAAGATTAAGTAAGCGTTTTCTTTAGAAGAGGGAGAGGATAGGCCATGGTTGAGCCTATTTCTTCTCTACTCAGTCATCTGATGACCATATGTTTGTTGGCGAAGTTGTAAAAAGGGGGAGTAATAGTTATGAAAGTTACTTTATTTGTTACTTGTTTAGTCGATATGTTCGAAACAAATGTCGGCAAAGCAACAGTTGAAGTGTTGGAGCGTTTAGGTTGTGAAATTGAATTTCCAGAAGCACAAGTTTGTTGTGGCCAGCCTGCTTATAATAGTGGCCATGTAGAAGCAGCAAAAGAAGCGATGAAACATATGATTGAAACTTTCGAAGATGCAGAATATATCGTTACGCCATCTGGTTCGTGTGCGACAATGTTTCATGAGTATCCGCATGTTTTCAAAGATGATCCAAAGTGGGCTAAACGTGCACAAAAAGTTGCTGATAAAACCTATGAATTTACACAGTTTATTGTAGATGTTTTAAAAGTTACAGATGTTGGTGCAAGTTTACCAGGGATAGCTACTATTCATAAATCATGTCATATGACACGTATGCTCGGAATAAAAGAAGCACCAGGAATTTTATTATCAAATGTAAAAGGATTAACTGTGAGAGATTTACCAAACGTGCAAAATTGTTGCGGGTTTGGGGGAACGTTTTCAGTTAAGATGACTCCAATTTCTGAGCAAATGGTAGACGAAAAAGTAGATAGTGTAATGGAAACAGGTGCAGATTATTTAATCGGTGCAGATTGTGGGTGTTTGTTAAACATTGGCGGACGTATTGAGCGTTTAGGAAAAGAAGTAAAAGTAATGCATATTGCTGAGGTACTGAATAGTCGCTCATGAAGGGGGAACATAAGCTATGTCTATGAAAATCAGTGAGAAAAAATTTAATGATCGCGTTGGTGATGGAATTCAAGATTCGTTTATGCGCGGAGCAGTTTCTTCTGCACAAACGCGTTTATATACGAATCGCTTAAAAGCCGCAGATGAATTAGGAAACTGGGAAGAGTGGCGAGAACTAGGTGAACAAATTCGTCAACATACGTTAGAAAATCTTGATTATTATTTAATGCAGTTAAGTGAAAATGTATCAAAAAGAGGCGGACACGTGTACTTTGCGAAGACGAAAGAGGAAGCAGCAAAGTATATTCAAGACGTTGCCAAAAAGAAACAAGCGAAAAAAGTAGTAAAATCAAAGTCGATGGTAACAGAAGAAATCAGTATGAACCATGCGCTTGAAGAGATTGGCTGTGAAGTATTAGAGAGTGACTTAGGAGAGTATATCTTGCAAGTAGATAACGATCCACCTTCACATATTATTGCACCTGCACTTCATAAAAATAGAACGCAAATTCGCGATGTATTTAAAGAAAAGCTAGGCTATGAAAATTCTGATGACCCGTATGAAATGACAAAGTTTGTTCGTAAACAACTTCGTGAGAAATTTATGGATGCAGAAATTGGTGTAACTGGTTGTAACTTTGCTGTTGCAAATACTGGCTCTCTTTGTTTAGTAACGAATGAAGGTAATGCAGATCTTGTTATGTCAATTCCGAAAACACAAATTGCGGTAATGGGTATGGAACGTATGGTTCCGACAATGGAAGAATTAGATGTTTTAGTTGGTTTACTATGTCGTAGTGCAGTAGGTCAAAAATTAACAAGTTATGTAACAGTAGCAGGACCAATTCAAGAAGAGGAAGTTGATGGACCTGAAGAATTCCATTTAGTTGTTGTTGATAATGGTCGCTCTCAAATTCTGGGATCTGAATTCCGTTCAGTATTACAATGTATTCGTTGCGCTGCTTGTGTTAATGTATGTCCTGTATATCGTCACGTTGGTGGACATTCATATGGATCGATTTACTCAGGACCAATCGGTGCGGTATTAACACCGCTTCTAGGTGGATATGATGATTACAAAGAGCTTCCTTATGCATCTAGTTTATGCGGGGCATGTACAGAAGCTTGTCCAGTAAAAATTCCATTGCATGATTTATTATTAAAGCATCGTCAAGTTATCGTTGAGCAAGAAGGTCGTGCACCACTTGCAGAAAAACTAGCGATGAAAATGTTTAGTATGGGTGCTTCTTCAGCTGCTTTATATAAAATGGGGTCAAAAATGGCACCAGCGGCAATGAGTCCATTTACATCTGGTAATCGTGTATCAAAAGGTGTTGGACCACTTAAAAACTGGACGGATATTCGGGAATTCCCAGCTCCAAGTAAAGAGCGATTCCGTGATTGGTATAAAGATCATAAGAAAGGCGGGGATAAATAATGACAGGATTAATTCAAAACCGTGATGCCTTTCTAGATAACATTGCAAAAGAACTTGGGCGCGCGCGTAAAACAGAAGGTGTAGAGCGACCAGTATGGAAAAGTAATGTGAATATAGAAACGTTAAAAGATTGTTCACAAGAAGAATTACTAGAAGTGTTTAAAAAGCAATGTACAAACATTCATACAACTGTAGTAGAAACGACAAATGACCGATTAGGTGAAGACCTTCAAAAAGTAATCATGGAAAACGGGGGTGGACCTATTTTATTATCAGCAGATGAGCGTTTTGATGCATATGGTTTAACATCTTTATTTAAAGAAGAACTTCCAAAGCGAGACGTTGAAGTAAACGTATGGGAACCAGAGAGAAAAGACGAAAATATGCGTTTAGCTGAAAAAGCGAATATTGGTATTGCATTTAGTGATTATACATTAGCTGAATCTGGTACAATTGTTGTACAAAGTCATAAAGGGCAAGGACGTTCTTTACACTTTTTACCGACTGTATATTTTGCTATTATTCCACGTGAAACACTTGTGCCTCGTATTACACAAGCAGTTCAGGATATGAACTCACGCGTAGAAAATGGGGAGACAGCGGCATCTTGTATTAACTTTATTACAGGGCCAAGTAACTCGGCTGACATTGAGATGAATCTTGTTGTCGGAGTACATGGACCATTAAAAGCAGTATATTTCATCGTATAAAAGAGGGGAAAGCAGGCCAGAAAATGGCCTGCTTTTTAGTAGAATAAAGGATAATATGAAGTAGAAGTTCTCTCCTTTTTTTGCTATGTTTTTTGGAAAAGGAGAGGAAGGGATGTTCACTTATTTATATGCACTGTTAGCAGGGATGGTGTTTGGTTCTTTTTTTATGCTAGTTGCGATGAGGGTTCCATTAGGTGCGTCTATTATTACCCCGCGTTCACATTGTTATTATTGCAAATATGTGCTAAGGCCAAAAGAACTAATCCCCATCATTTCATTTTATATACAAAGAGGCTGTTGTACGAATTGTAAGAGGAAAATTCCAATTATGTATGTAGCATTTGAATGTATAACAGGAAGTATATTTCTTCTTACCGTGTATATGATTGGAATAGAACGAGAGCTTATTATCATTTTATCCCTTTTTTCGCTACTTCTTATTATTTCAGTTACAGATTACTTATATATGTTAATTCCGGATTGTATTTTAATTTCGTTTGCCGTTTTACTCATTCTTGAAAGTATTTTTGTACAATTAGTTACTTGGACAGATAGTATAGTTGGTAGTGGTGTTATATTCATTTTGTTATATTGCATGCAAAAGATATATCCAGAAGGGCTTGGCGGAGGTGATATAAAACTACTTTCGTTACTTGGGTTTATAGTAGGAGTGAAAGGCGTTTTTATCATTTTATTTTTAGCATCTTGTTTCAGTCTTTGTTTCTTCGGGATGGGTATCGTATTAAAACGTATAGAAGTACGAAAACCAATTCCATTTGGTCCTTTTATTAGTCTTGGGGCAATATGTTATGTATTGGCCGTATATTCAAATTAGAGAGGGAATAGAAAATGAACGTATATATGGATGATCAAAGAAGTTGCCCGTTCGGGTATGTGCCCGCAACTACAGTAGAATGTGCTTTGCAAATGGTTCGGTATTATGATGTGAATATTCTTTCCCTTGATTTTAATATGGGGTGGGGAGCAAAAAATGGACTGGATTTTGTAGAAGCTTTTTGTACAGAGGGGTTATATGTAAATGAAATTCACCTTCATACGAATGATGTCATCGGTATGCACAAGATGAAACAGAGAATGGATAAGGGAAAGGAAGAAGGAGAAATTAATCCTCACCTTGTTGTTAAATACGTGGGAAGCTAAAAACTCCAAAGTAAAACTTTGGAGTTTTTAATGTTTCATATGTGCTTGTAAAGGAATAATCTCTTCTTGTTGAGCTGCTGCGATTTCAGTTTCTTCCTGTTGAACTTCAGGTGTTTTTTTTGTTAAGTAGTGGTATACCATACCGACAAATACTGATCCGCCAATAATGTTACCGATTGTAACAGGAATTAAGTTATGAATAGCACCTGAAAAAGAAATTGTCTCAGGATGTGGTGAAACTAAAGATAAAGCAAAGAGTGACAAGTTTGCAATACTATGTTCGTAACCAGATAAGAAGAATGTGAAAACAAGTAGCATCATGACCATTATTTTTGCCGTGTCGCCTTTAACCTGAGATGGTAAGAAGCAAGCAAGACATACGAGCCAGTTACATAAAATGGCTTTAAAGAATAACTGCATTGTAGGTGTGTTCATCTTTCCTTCAACGACTTTATTCATTAAGTGACCGTGATCAATTGCTTCAAAAATTCCAGTTGCGTAAAATAGTAAGGCAAAGAATAACGCGCCGGCTAAGTTACCTGCATAACAAGCAACCCAGTTACGAAGTGTATCAGCAATTGTTGTTTCTTTTCTTAAAGTTGCTACAGTAAAGTACATTGTGTTTCCAGTAAACAATTCAGCACCGCCATATATAATAAGTACGAGAGCAATCCCGAAAAACATAGAAGCAGCTAAATAAGTTGCTGGTGAATCTGCACTGTGAAAAAAGTTACCTAATTTAAAACATAGTACAATAATAAAACCGATATAAATACCTGCAAGTGCAGCACGAATGAAATATTGCATTGGGCTTGTATCTAGCATTTTCTTTTTGCTTTTAGCCAGTTTGACAACATAATCTAGTCCTTGTTCTAGCATGAGTAATACGCTCCTTTAGTAAATCTTCTATAAATACTCCTTATATGAATAAAGTACATGGAATTGTTCTCACTTTCAATAAGTTTGTGCAATGTTTCACAAAAAGGACATACATACATTAAGAAAACGTTTACAAAAGGTAGTATAATGGAATTTTTTCTGGACATTGAGAGGAAGAAAGGAAAAAGAAAAAGCGCTGTAATTACAGCGCTTTTTCGTCTAAATTCTTTTCTACTTTTACTTCTACTTCTTTTGAGAAGAACCAACCACCAACTGCGATTCCGACTAATACAATCCAGAATGTAAGCTTCCACGGAGTGGATTCTGGGAATGAATGTGGAATTACATTTAATGCAGGGTGTGCTAATGTATAAACTGCTAGCTTCACACCAACCCAACCTACAATTAAGAATGCTGCAGTTTCAAGTCCTGGTTTACGTTTTAAGATTTGTACGAATGCAGTTGCTGCAAATCGCATAATGATTAATCCGATAAGTCCACCTACAAAGATAACAACGAATTGCCCAGTATCTAAACTACCAATTGTACCTAATCCTGTTTTTGGTAAAGTCATTGCTAGTGCAACCGCAGCTAAAATTGAATCAACTGCGAAGGCGATATCAGCAACTTCAACTTTAAATACAGTCCACCAGAAGTTCTCTTGTTTTTTCTTTGCTTCTTTTTCTTCTGTTTCTTCATCTGTATTCTTTTTAACATATGTTTTAAATAAGTGATTACCAGCGATAAACATAAGGTAGATGGCACCGATTGCTTGCACTTGCCATACATCGACTAAGAACGAAATCATAAATAACGATCCAAATCGGAAAACAAATGCCCCCGCTAATCCGTAAAATAGTGCTTTCTTTCGTTTTTCTTCTGGTAAATGTTTTACCATAATTGCTAGAACAAGAGCGTTATCAGCCGCTAAAATCCCTTCAAGTGCAATTAGGATGAGTAATACCCAACCATACTCCAATAATAATGATACATCCATGTACATTCTCCTCTCATCTCTATAAGTTCTAAATAAGTGAAGAATTTCCCCACTATTTAGTTTCCCCATACTCCTGCCTATTAACTTTGGAAGAATTTGGAAATGAATACAAAAAAGACCTCTGCCGTTAATAGGCAAAGGTCTTGCTAGACATATGTAATAAAAATGTCAACAAAGCCGGAAGAACTAAGTTCTACGTAATGACGACTTTGTTTCCAAGAAATATTCTTGGACGCTACTCCCCTTTGGAGATATGTTATTGTATTCTCATTATATGGATAATTGATACGGTTGTCAACCTGTTAAAATATCTTCATTAGGATATTTTATTTTCCGGTTCTTTTTACGAGCAAATGAAAAAGCCAATGTTAAAGGACCCATTTTCCCAAAAAACATCATAAAGATAATAATAGCTTTTCCGATTATAGTTAAGTGGGGTGTTAAGTTCATACTGAGGCCAACAGTCCCGAATGCTGAAAATACTTCGAAAGCACTCATCAATAGAGGAACTCGCTCAGTAATACTCAAAATTAAAATAGCAAAAAAGATAAATGAAATAGAAATAATAGTAATGGTTAATGATTTGACAATGAGAGTATCTTTAATGGATTTTTTAAATACGACAATATCCTCTTGTTCTTGTAAAAATTTAAATACGCCAAAAAATATGATTAAAAATGTTGTTAACTTAATCCCACCACCCGTTGAAGCACTACCAGCACCAATAAACATAAGGAGCATCATTAATAGGAGGGAAGGTTTTGACAATGTAGAAATATCAACAGTATTAAACCCGGCAGTTCGTGTTGAAATTGCTTGAAAATAAGAGGCCATTCCTTCTTCAAATGGGGTAAAACCTCTCATAGAAAGGGAGTTATGGAACTCGAATATAAAAATAAAAAGGGTAGCAATAATGTTGACGATTAGAGTAGAAGTGAGCATAAGTTTTGAATGTAGTGTAAGGTTTTTAAAGTTTTTCTTTCTTTTTATGTCTACAATTACTGTAAAACCAATTCCACCTAAAATGATGAGAGAGGAAATGACGAAATTGACAAGAATGCTATGAGAATGGGACATTAAATTATCGCTCCACACAGAAAAACCAGCATTGTTAAAGGCTGAGATTGAATGGAAAAAACTATAATAGATCCCTTTGGCAACCCCATATTTGGGTACCCATTCAAAAGAAAGAATTAAAGTAGCGATACATTCGACTGTAAAAGAGAATAAAAATAATGCTTTGGCAAGACGGATAACGCCGCCGATATTCGTTTGATTTAATGCTTGTTGTAATAAAATACGGTTTTGAAGACCGATTTTTCTTCCGAGCATAATAGCAATTAAGACCGCAAAGCTCATAATGCCAAGCCCGCCAACTTGTATAAGCGTTAAAATGACACATTGTCCAAATAAAGTAAACACTTTTCCAGTATCCACAACACCAAGCCCAGTAACAGTACAAGCGGAAACGGTTGTAAATAAGGCATCGAGCCATGAAATGGACGTTGTCGTAGCAATTGGCAGTTTTAATAAGCATGTGCCGACAACTGATAATACAATAAAAGATAAAGTAAGAACGCGGGGAGGGCTCATGCTAATATTAATCCGTTTCATGTCACATATTGCTCCTTTCGTTTTGCTTTGATTAGTATGTGAAAAAGCACTATTATGTATGTTGAAAATAGAAAGAGGCAGATAATATCTGCCTCTAAGCCATATGTTATATTATTATCCACGTAATTGTTGTTGAGCTAAAGCAACAAGACGTTTTGTTACTTCACCGCCAACTGAACCGTTAGAACGAGATGCTGTATTAGAACCTAAGCTTACACCAAATTCTTGTGCAATTTCATATTTAAATTGTTCAAGCGCTTGTTCTGCACCTGGAACTAATAATTTGTTTGTTTTTACCATGTTGATACACATCCTTATGAGTAGTCCAGTTCAGCTAAGTTCTTATCTAAACTGGTAAAGTTATTTTATGTGGAAATGACATACTCATACGCGGAAGTAATCGGTGCGATTAGAAGTTCTTGGATAGAAAAAAAGAGTAGCAAATTTGCTACTCTTTTTTCAGTATTGTCGCTGTACCTTCCACGACAATATCATTCGATTGATTATATATGTTTGTTTGCAACGTGATGATTTTTTTATCGTCACGCTTCTTAATAACCTCTGCCACAACGCGAAGTGTATCACCGATTTTGACAGGGGCACGGAATGAAACATTTTGGGATAAATAAATCGTATTTTTGCCTGGGAGTTTCGTTCCAAGGATAGTAGAAATAAAACTCGAAACGAGCATACCGTGAGCAATACGTTCTTTAAACATTGTCGTTTTTGCAAAAGAATCTAAAATGTGAATAGGATTCACATCTCCAGTCAATTTTGCAAAATTGATAACATCTTCATCTGTAATTGTTTTTGTAAGGGATGCTTGATCACCGACTTGAATCTCATCATAACGAAGCTCTGGAACAGTTTGTGCTTCTTGAAATGGATTCATTTTGTCCTCCTTCTTTTCCATATCGAAAAATGTTAGCCATCTTGATGTAGTAGGAGGAAGAAAGAGTTTTGTTTGTGCTGCAGTTAGCTCCCACATTTTTCTTACTTGATGGAAGTAAATAGATTTTTTGAGTTTTCCTCGAACTTTTTTGCGAGTTCCAACTGTTTTGACTTGAACTCTTCCAAAAAACCCTCTAACTGTTTTTGAGCCTCTTCACGTTGTAATTGTTGTTGCTCAATAAATTGTTTTGTTGTTTCTTCAAATTGACCGCTTGTTTGTGTAAGAATTGACAAAGATGTTTTTGTAGGAGAAACAGTAAGCTGCTGCATATGAGCAGAAAGTTCTTTCCACTTGTCTTGCCACTCGTTAATTTGATCATTTAAGGAGTTACCAGTTAATTGTTTTACGTAATCTGTATATTGGTTATTGAACTGAGCAGTGATTTGTTGTAGTTCTTTTTCTAGTTCATCTACTCCTGATGTTAATTTATGCAAAGCGTCTTGTTGTTGTTTTAATGTTTCTAAAGTAAGTTGCTCTAATTGTTTCCCAGCTGAAGAAAAAAGGGAAAGTGATTGAGACCAGTTTTTCCAAAATGCATCGACTAATTCGTATGGTTTAGTTTCCATTGTTTGACCCCCAAATGTTTTTTTGCATATTGTGAACGCAGATTACTCTGCTGTACCACCAGGTGAAGATGAAGAATCCTTTTCATCCTTTTCTGGAGAAGTAGAAAATGGAAAGAATGCATTGGTGTATAACGTGAAAAACGTCCGCAACATATTTTGATAATGTTCAAAAGAAGTCGCACATGTTGTTAAATATTGCTCTCCATATTCAGTTAAAGAATAAATTCTTTTTGCCGGCCCTCCATCGCTTGTATCCCAAGTAGAAGAAATAAGGTTTTCTTTTTCTAATTTGCGTAGTGTTCTATAAACATTACCTTGGTCAACAGAAGAAAAGCCGATATCCATTAGCATTTGAATAAGTTTGTAACCATGAAGACTCCAGTCTTTTAGACAGAGAAGTAAGAAGGGAACTAAGAAGTTTTTTGGCATGGAGTTTGGTTGTTTCGCTTGGTTGTTCTCCAAACTTTCGCGTTGTTCTGGTTCATTTTGTAGCATGATTGTGCATCACCTCATGAATCAGTTAGATGGAATTTTTTGCTTATAAGTGCAATTTACACCTATCTGTTTTTAAAGTCAACACATTTGTTAGAAAATAGAAAAAAATAAAATATAGACTTGAAGTTTTATTCAGAATATTAGAAAATAGTGAATAGGTTGAATTGTTTCAAAAAAGAAAAAGGGAGTGTAGGTAAAGTGATTGATCAAAAATTCGATCCACTACAAGCATGGAAAAATGCTTATGAACAAACCGAAACATTTTGGGGAAAAGCGCTCAATGAAACAATTAAAACAGAAGAATATTCTGCTTGGATGGGCAGCGTTCTAGATTTGAATTTGTTTTATCAAAAAGCATTAAATGATACGACAAAAAACTATTTAGAACAAGTAAATGTGCCGACGAAAGAGGATATCGCAAGAGTGGCTACGCTTGTTATTAACTTAGAAAATAAAGTAGATAACATTGAGGAGTTTCTAGAGGAGAAAGTAGATTCTTTAGGACAAGCTCCTACATTAAAGCGTGATGTGACAAAAGTGAAACAAGATATTCGTACGCTTGAAACAAAAGTAGATCAAATTTTAGAATTGCTAGAAAAGCAAAATGCAGTACTAGCTAAACTACAAGTACCTGTAAAAGAAGAGATAAAGCCTGCGAATAAGCCGGAAAATAAAAAATGATAAAAGCGCTTGTTTATAACAGGCAAAAGAGAGAGGGAGAATCTCTTTTCACATGTAAACGGCGAAACATAATTATATAGGGACTCTACAGTATGAGTACCAAAATGATTCATAACAATCGTTCACAAATTCATTTAAGGGGGAAAAGAAATGGTTCAATTAAATGGCAAAGTAGCAATCGTAACAGGTGGAGCAAAAGGAATTGGAAAAGCAATTACAGTAGCATTAGCACAAGAGGGCGCTAAAGTTGTTATTAACTATAATAGTAGTAAAGAAGCAGCTGAAAACTTAGTAAATGAACTAGGAAAAGACGGACATGACGTTTATGCAGTGCAAGCGGATGTTTCTAAAGTAGAAGATGCAAACCGACTTGTAGAAGAAGCTGTGAATCATTTTGGTAAAGTTGATATTCTTGTTAATAATGCTGGTATTACAAGAGATCGTACATTCAAAAAGTTAAATCGTGAAGATTGGGAGCGCGTAATTGACGTGAATTTAAGTAGCGTATTTAATACGACAAGCGCGGTTCTTCCATACATAACGGAAGCGGAAGAAGGAAGAATTATTAGCATTTCTTCTATTATTGGCCAAGCAGGTGGATTTGGCCAAACAAACTACTCAGCAGCAAAAGCGGGTATGTTAGGATTTACAAAATCATTAGCGTTAGAACTTGCAAAAACAAATGTCACTGTAAATGCAATTTGCCCAGGATTTATTGATACTGAAATGGTAGCAGAAGTGCCAGAAGAAGTACGTCAAAAAATCGTTGCAAAAATCCCGAAAAAACGTTTTGGTCAAGCTGATGAAATTGCAAAAGGTGTAGTATACCTATGCCGTGACGGTGCGTATATCACAGGTCAGCAATTAAACATTAACGGCGGATTATATATGTAATGAAGTAAGAAAAAAGTGCATATCCATAGCAGGAATGCACTTCTTTTTTTAAGAAGGAAATCGACCAAAAAGGAGATAAAAAAATGACTACATTCGCAACAGAATGGGAAAAGCAATTAGAGCTATACCCAGAAGAGTACCGAAAAGCATACCGCCGAGTGAAAAGGGCGAGTGAAATTTTATTACGTGAACCAGAGCCGCAAGTAGGATTAACGCCGAAAGAGGTTATTTGGACGAAGAATAAGACGAAGCTTTATCGCTACATTCCAAAACAAGAAAAAACACAAAGAGTTCCAATTCTGTTAATATATGCTCTTATTAATAAACCATATATTATGGATTTAACTCCTGGAAATAGTTTAGTGGAATATCTAGTGGATCGTGGTTTTGATGTGTATATGCTTGATTGGGGCACATTTGGTTTAGAAGATAGTCATTTGAAATTTGATGATTTCGTGTTTGATTATATTGCAAAAGCAGTAAAAAAAGTAATGCGAACTGCAAAATCGGACGAGATTTCTTTACTTGGTTATTGCATGGGTGGAACGCTAACTTCTATTTATGCAGCACTTCATCCGCACATGCCAATTCGTAATTTAATTTTCATGACAAGTCCTTTTGATTTCTCTGAAACAGGATTGTATGGTCCTTTGTTAGATGAGAAATACTTCAATTTAGATAAAGCGGTTGATACATTTGGAAATATTCCGCCAGAAATGATTGATTTCGGAAACAAAATGTTAAAACCAATTACGAACTTTGTCGGTCCATATGTTGCTTTAGTAGATCGTTCAGAGAATGAGCGCTTCGTCGAAAGCTGGAGATTGGTTCAAAAGTGGGTTGGTGATGGTATTCCGTTCCCGGGTGAATCATACAGACAGTGGATTCGTGATTTTTATCAAAATAATAAACTGGTTAAGGGTGAACTCGTTATTCGCGGACAAAAGGTAGACCTTGCAAATATTAAGGCGAATGTCTTAAATATTTCTGGGAAACGTGATCATATCGCTTTGCCATGTCAAGTAGAAGCATTACTAGACCATATTTCTAGCACAGATAAACAATATGTATGTTTACCGACAGGGCATATGTCTATCGTTTACGGTGGAACAGCTGTAAAACAAACATATCCGACGATTGGAAATTGGCTTGAAGAGCGTTCTAATTAAAAATAAAAAATCCAACTAGCCTATGTTAGTTGGATTTTTTTATGGAAAATAACAAAACATAGAAAGGAGAAACTTATATTTTAGGAGTATAATTATGAAACTTATGAATGGTAAGTTGTTTTGGAATACAGGAGTTTCTGTACCTTGTTATCCACTGTTAGAAAATGATATGATATGTGATGTGCTCGTAGTCGGAAGCGGCGAAGCTGGTGCTCATATAGCGCATTCGTTAGCGAAAATTGGCATGAGTGTTACGCTTATTGAAAAAAGAGCAATTGCGTGTGGTAGCACAGCTGCTAATACAGGTTTACTACAATTCCTTCATGATAAATCGTTAATCTCCCTTATCCATACATTTGGTAAAGAAAAAGGGGTACGAGCATATAAGCTTTGTTATGAAGCGCTAAGAACAATGGAAGAGGTTATACCGACTCTTGATATTGATCCCCATTTTATTCCGCGAAATAGTTTATATTATGCAAGTAAAAGTGAGGATGTCTCATTTTTACAAGAGGAATATAATACGTTACAGAATTATGGATTTCCAGTTGAATATTTTATAGAAGCTGATATTAAGAAACGTTATTCTTTTGCAAAACAAGCAGCGTTATATACGCAAGGTGATGCTGAGGTGAATCCGTATTTATTAGCGCATAGTTTTTTGCATAAAGCAAACCAAATGGGAGCTAATATATATGAACATACAGAGGCAATACATATAAAAAAACGCCAAAATGATTTAATTTGTTACACGAAAACAGGAAATCAAATTGTAGCAAAGAATATTATTTTGGCGACAGGTTATGAAGCGCTTTTTGGAAAGAAAGAAAAAAATATAACAGTAGAAACTTCTTATGCAATTGTAACAAATGAAATAGATCAGTTTGAAGGCTGGCATGAGCGATCGTTAATTTGGGAAACGGAACGGCCTTACTTATATTTTCGAACGTATCGAAACCGCATTATTGTAGGCGGATTAGATGAAGCGATGCAAATTCAAACAATTGGTGATACGAAATTATTGCATAAGCGTGATATCCTTATTAATATTGTAAAAGAGATGTTCCCGCAGTATAAAAATATACAGGCAGACTACTATTGGGCAGCCGCATTTGGTGGTACTCATGATGGTCTCCCCATTTTAAAAGAAGACGAAAAGATACATAATTTGTTTTACGCATTGCCGTATGGAGGTAATGGAACTGTATATGGAATGGTCTTTGCCAAATTATTTGAACAGTTATTTACAAATAAAGAAAGGGAAGATTTTTCTTTATTTAATCGATAGAAAAAAGGTAGCGAAGTGATGGAATGAGAGATATAAAAAAGTTTTTACAAAAATTACGTCCAGTACAACTCATTGTTTTATTTTATTTATTAGCAGTAGTTGTATCGGTAATCTTGCTTAGTTTACCGTTTGTTACGAAACCTGGTGTGAAATGGACATTTATAGATGCCCTTTTTACATCGGTTAGTGCGGTAAGTGTTACGGGGCTGTCTGTTATTACGATTTCAGATACGTTTACTACAGCAGGAATTATTGTTTTAGCCCTTATTTTACAATTAGGCGGCTTAGGAATTATGGCGCTTGGTACATTTGTTTGGATTATTACGGGGAAAAAGATTGGTTTGCAAAGAAGAAGATTAATTATGGCAGACCATAATCAAGGAAATTTATCGGGTCTTGTAGAATTGATGCGTTCTATTTTAATTGTAATTATTTCGATAGAACTTATTGGAGCAATCCTATTAGGTACAAGATTTTTACTTTACTTTCCGACTTGGCAAGAAGCTTATTTTCACGGTTTCTTTGCAGCAGTTAGTGCGACTACGAACGGTGGATTTGATTTAACAGGACAATCGTTAATTCCGTATAAAAAAGATTATATTGTTCAAATGATTCATATGTTACTAATTATTTTAGGAGCGATTGGTTTCCCTGTGCTAATGGAAGTGAAACAATTCCTTAGTAAAAGAGAACAACAATTATTTCGTTTTTCATTATTTACAAAATTGACGACAACAACATTTTTTGCACTCGTTGTTGTTGGTACAATTATGATTTTTTTACTGGAGAGAAATCACTTTTTAGTAGGAAAGTCATGGCATGAAACGGTATTTTATACATTATTCCAATCTGTGACGACGCGAAGTGGTGGACTTGCTACGATGGATATACGTGAATTGTCACAACCGACGCTTTTATTTATGAGTATATTAATGTTTATAGGGGCATCTCCAAGTTCGGTTGGGGGCGGAATACGTACAACGACATTTGCTGTTAGTATATTGTCACTATACACCTTTGCAAGGGGCGGTAGAACAGTTAGAGTCTTCAAACGTCAGCTACATGAAGAGGATGTACTAAAAGCATCTGTCGTTATGACGATGGGGATTTTGTTATGTGCTACTGCGCTATTCATTTTATCTATTACGGAAAATGTACCGCTTATGAGCTTAATTGTTGAAGTTTGTTCTGCTTTCGGAACGACGGGACTATCAACAGGTGTTACGCCTGATTTAACAACTGTTGGGAAACTTGTACTCATTGTGCTTATGTTTATCGGACGTGTTGGTATTTTAACATTTATTTTAGCTAGTGGTGGAAGGGAACAACCACCTCGCTATAAATACCCGAAAGAGCGGATTATTATTGGATAGTATGAAACCATTCTACCTACGTTAGGTAGAATGGTTTTTTAATCGTTAATGCCAAATTGTGGATGCATAAAAGCTTCATTTTTATTATCCACTTCGTTTTTTAGTAACTCTTGATTTTCTTCTGAAATCCACCCAATATCATTTGTCGGATGGATCCACTCATCGCCAGCCATAATGGCAGGATCTACTTCATCACTCCAATTGTTAAGCGGACTGTTCTCGGAATTGTATTTACTGTCTCCAATTACAACATTATATTGATTCACAAAAGGTTGTTGCATTGTTTTTCCTGTTCCTTTAAAAGATGGAAAATTCATTTGATGCGGGAGCGTTTCGTCTAAAATTGGTGATTGAATCTTTTCTTTTTTCTTCAAAATTATCGCTCCTTTTTATAATGATTTCTTCATATGTAGTATTTCCATCTAACGCCTCTTATGTACTTGTTAACACTTGCCAGTAATAATTATTTTAAGTTGTTTCAAACTAGAGTAGAAAGTGATTTCTTGAGAGCAGGTGAATGTATTGGTAAAAAGAAAAGTGAAACAAAATGCGGCAATCAATAATAATAAAACTCCGAAAGAAAGCTTACCAGATGCAGAATTTGCATTAGAGTATGAAGGAGAAAATAGCGCAAAGTATGCTAATCGTAATTCAAAAAAAGGGAAACAAAAATGAGGCGTTTTTTACAAACGCCTCATTTTTTTGTGGGATTATAAAGGTTTTTTTAATTATTTGTAAATTTACTGTTTTCTATTGGCAGAAAAATGCGAAAAAACATAGAAGTAGCAACGTATTACACAAAAACAAACAACAAACAAAAGATTAATGTTGGTTTAATACTGCTTTTACACTAGTTGTTTATATTTGAGTTGTACATAAGATTTGTAAAAGGAGAGAGAAACAGTGAAAAAAACAATCTTTAAAGCTGTAGCGACTGGAATGGTATTTTCGTTATTAATGGGGTGTGGTGCAAAGAAGGAAGAAAGTGCTGGAGCGAAAGTGAAAGATGACAAATTATCTGGATCATTAACTGTTTACACAGCAATTGAAGAAGAGCTTGTACCAATTTATCTTGATTCCTTTAAAAAGAAATATCCTGATGTGAAATTGAACATTGTACGTGATTCAACAGGAGTTATTACCGCGAAATTGCTAGCTGAAGGGAAAAATACACAAGCAGATGTTGTATGGGGAACTGCGGCATCAAGTCTATTAGCTTTAGATAAAAAAGATATGTTAAAAGGATACTCTCCAAAAGGAGCAGATCGTGTTCTTCCGCAATTTAAAGACGATAAGCAACCTGAAAAATGGGTAGGAAATACTGCATTTATGACGGGGATTGCTGTAAATAAAGAAGAGTTAAAGAAGAAAAATTTACCAATGCCAGAATCATATGAAGATTTAACGAAACCAGAGTATAAAGGAACACTTGTTATGCCACATCCAGCATCATCTGGAACAGGATTTTTAACAGTTTCTGCATGGCTACAAATCATGGGTGAAGATAAAGGCTGGGATTACATGAAGAAACTTCATGATAATATGGCAAGTTATACGCATTCAGGATCAAAACCAGCGAAATTAGCAGGAGCAGGTGAATATCCAGTCGGTGTATCAATGGTTTATAGTGCTTTAAAAGAGAAACAAAAAGGTGCACCAGTTGAAGTTGTACTGCCGAAAGAAGGATTAGGGTGGGAAGTAGAAGCGAACGCACTTATTAAGAAAGATAATGCGAAAAATGATAAATTAGCGCAAGCATTTTTAGATTGGGCAATTACTGATGATGTAATGAAATTATACTTTGAGAAAAATGGATTTGCGACAATTAAAAATGATTATAAACTTCCAGAGGGATTCCCGAAAGATGTTACTGAAAAATTATATAAAAAGAATGACTTTAAATGGGCAGCAGAAAATCGTGACAAAATTTTAGAAAAATGGGAAAAAGAGTTTGGCCAAAAAGCAGAACCGAAAAAGTAAGTGAGTGGGAGAGAGAAAAATGAGCGAATATTTATCAATTCAACACATTCAAAAACAGTTTGATGCATTTACAGCGTTAAAAGATATTTCTTTTACTGTGAACAAAAATGAGTTTGTTTGTTTATTAGGCCCGAGTGGCTGTGGGAAAACGACGTTGCTTCGCATTTTAGCGGGACTAGAGGAACCAACGACTGGCAGTATAGCTGTGAATGGAAAAGATATTACAGCATTGCCTCCTGGAAAGAGAAACTTCGGAATGGTTTTCCAATCGTATGCTTTATTTCCGAATTTAACAGCACTTGAAAATATTGAATACGGCTTAAAGACAAAAAAATATGGGAAAGCAGAAGTGAAAGAGAAAGCGCTAGATGCGTTAAAACTTGTAGATTTGCTGAATGTAAAAGATAAATATCCTGCTCAAATGTCTGGTGGACAACAGCAGCGAGTAGCACTTGCACGTGCGCTCGCTCTGTCTCCAGATATTTTGTTACTCGATGAGCCGTTATCAGCTTTAGATGCAAAAGTGCGTGAAAAATTACGTAGGGAAATGCGTGATTTGCAAGAGAAAATAGGAGTAACGACGATTATGGTAACGCATGATCAAGAAGAGGCATTAACGATGGCTGATAAAATTGTTGTAATGAATCATGCGGAAATTATGCAGATTGGAACACCAGAGGAGATTTATCAAAGACCAGCCAATCCGTTTGTGGCAGATTTTATTGGTTCTATTAATTTCTTTTCGAAAAATAACGAAGAACATGCAATTCGTCCTGAACATGTAACAATTGTACAAAAGGACGGTATTAAAACAGTTGTGGAAAGTATGGAATTTCGCGGATCTGTATATCGGACGGAAGTGCGAGTCTTAGAAGAAAACACACACCTTTATAATGAGAAAATTGTAGTGGATATATTAGCATCAGAAGTAGAAGCAACGGCTATTAGAAAAGGAAAGCCGATTCAAATCTCTTTCTCAGAAAATCATATGTTGTCATATGGAAAGAAGGTCATTGTATAGATGGAGATGTTAGAAAACTATAAGGTAGAAAGTACGAAAAAAAAGATTAAGAGAAGTATAGGGAAAGAGGAATGGATCCAAAGGCTCGTAATTATCGGTATGATTCTTTCCTTCCTTATCATACTTGTACTACCGCTATTACAACTATTTACACAAGCTTTTTATAATAAAGATGGAGTTTTCATTGGTTTGGCGAATTTCAGTAAATATTTCACAACACCAACTTTAGTGCAGTCTTTACAAAATACAGTATGGATTTCGGGCGCAACAACAATTATTTCAGTTGCAATCGCATTCGTTTACGCATATGCAATTGCCCGTACGAATGTTTTTGGAAAGCGCGTATTTCAGTATGTAGCGTTATTACCATTGTTCGCACCAACGATGATGCACGGTATAGCACTTACATATTTATTTGGTAATCAAGGGCTAGTAACGAAAGGAATGTTTGGTTTATTTGAAGGTATACAAATCCCTTTATATGGACCAGTAGGAATTGTAATAGCTGAAGTTATGTATACATTTCCGCAAGCCTTTCTCATATTGCTAATTGCCTTTCAAGGATCTGATTATCGTTTATATGAAGCTTCTAATATGTTAGGGGCGAGTAAAACGAAGCAATTTTTCACGGTTACTTTACCTAGTGTAAAGTACGGATTAATTAGTGCAATGTTTGTTGTGTTTACACTTAGTTTTACTGATTTTGGGGCACCCAAAATTGTTGGTGGGCAATATAATGTGCTTGCTACTGACGTATACAAACAAGTGATTGGACAGCAAAATATGCCGATGGGTGCAACTGTCGGAATGATTTTATTAATCCCAGCTATATTCGCATTTGTAGTTGATCGTATTACGCAAAGAAAGCAGGCGAATTACTTATCTTCAAAGGCAGTACCATACAGAATAATAGCTAATAAGAAAAGAGATGTAATCTCATTCATATATTGTAGTGTGATTACCCTTATGATCATTCTATTATTTGTTGCAGTTGGTATTGCTGCAAGTGTGAAAGTATGGCCATATAATATGAGTTTTACATTTGAGCATTTTAATTTTTCAAGTTTAACAGGAGATGGACTTGAAGCATTTAAAAATAGCGTAATTGTTTCAGCAGTTACAGCAGTTATTGGGGCGATTTTAACATTTGTATTCGCATATGCAATTGAGAAAATAGACCAGCTACAATTTTTCAGAAAAACAGGTTACTTTTTCTCTATAGTGCCGTTAGCGATACCAGGTTTAGTACTCGGATTAGGATATGTCTTTTTCTTTAGTCAACCAACGATTCAAATTCTTGGACTATCAGTAACGAATCCGTTTCATTCTTTATACGGAACAATCGCTGTGTTAGTACTAGTAAATATCATTCATTTTTATTCTGTAACATTTGTCACGGCAACGACTGCCTTAAAGAAATTAGACCGAGAGTTTGAGCTTGTTTCGCAGTCGATGGGTATTCCGTTTTATAAAACATTCTTACGAGTAACAGTACCAATGTGTTTACCAGCAATTTTAGAAATGGTAATGTACTACTTCGTAAATTCAATGGTAACTGTATCGGCAGTTGTATTCCTATATGCAGCTGATTTTAAACTAGCTGCCGTATCAATCGTAAATATGGATGATGCAGGAAATGTAGCGCCAGCAGCTGCAATGAGTGTACTTATTGTTGTTACAAATATTGTAGTGAGAGTTGTATATGAATGGGGAACGAAAGCACTTCGTAACCGAACTTCACAATGGCAAAAAAGATAAGTAAGAAAGGTGATGGACAGAATGAAAATTGAAGCAGTTATTTTTGATTGGGCAGGTACGACGGTTGATTACGGATGTTTTGCACCACTAGAAGTATTCATGAAGATTTTTCATAAACGCGGCGTTGAAATTACAGCAGAAGAAGCACGTAAGCCAATGGGATTATTAAAAATAGATCATGTAAGGGCACTAACAGAAATGCCTCGTATTGCGGATGAGTGGAAGCGTGTCTTCGGTCAATTACCAACAGAAGCAGACATTCATGAGATGTATGAAGAGTTTGAAGAAATTCTCTTTTCTATTTTGCCAAGTTATGCTACGCCGATTGATGGGATAAAAGGAGTAATCGCTTCTTTACGTGAGAGAGGCATTAAAATCGGTTCAACAACTGGTTATACGAGAGAAATGATGGATATTGTAGCAAAGGAAGCAGCGCTACAAGGATATAAACCTGATTTTCTTGTTACGGCAGATGATGTTCCAGCAGGCCGCCCATACCCATGGATGTGCTATAAAAATGCAATGGAACTTGGTGTGTATCCGATGAACCATATGATAAAAGTAGGGGACACAGTATCAGATATGAAAGAAGGTAGAAATGCTGGAATGTGGACAGTTGGTGTAATTCTTGGAAGTAGTGAGCTCGGTTTAACGGAAGAGGAAGTGGAGAGTATGGATTCGGTAGAGCTTCGTGAAAAAATAGAAATAGTTCGTAATCGGTTTGTTGAAAATGGGGCTCATTTTACGATTGAAACGATGCAGGAGCTCGAAAATGTAATGGAACATATCGAGAAACAAGAACTTATTATTTCATAAAAGGGGTACGGGATCATGAATGAAAATCACTACTTATTATTAACACCAGGACCATTAACGACAACAAAATCAGTAAAAGAAGTTATGCTATACGATTGGTGTACGTGGGATGTTGAATATAATACGATGGTGCAAGAAGTAAGAGCTAAACTTGTATCGCTAGCGACGAAGGAAGAAGAGAAATATACAACAGTGTTAATGCAAGGAAGCGGTACGTTTTCAGTTGAAGCAGTAATTGGCTCTGTTATTCCGGCAAATGGGAAGCTGCTCGTTTGTACAAATGGTGCGTACGGTAAGCGCATTGTGCAAATGGCAGAGATGTTGCAGATTGATGTAGTGGTCAGTCAAACAGAAGAGTGGGAACCTACTAATATTGTAGAAGTAGAAAAGTTATTGCAAGAGGATAAAGAGATTACGCATATTGCAGTTGTTCATTGTGAAACAACGACAGGCATTATAAATCCAATTGTAGATGTATGTAAATTAGGAAAGCGGTATGGAAAGGTTACAATTGTTGATGCGATGAGTAGTTTCGGCGGGATTGAAATAGACATTGCTGATTTACAAATTGATTTTTTAATTAGTAGTGCGAATAAGTGTATTCAAGGGGTTCCTGGATTCGGATTTGTAATCGCAAAACGTGATGAATTATTGAAGTGTAAAGGGCAAGGACGCTCTTTATCTCTTGATTTATATGATCAATGGGAAACGATGGAAAAACAAAATGGGAAATGGCGTTTTACTTCACCTACACATGTTGTACATGCTTTTTATCAAGCACTACTTGAACTAGAAAAAGAGGGTGGAGTAAGAGCGCGTTACAATCGATATTACAACAATCAAAAACTACTAGTGAATAGAATGGGAGAAATCGGATTTAAGCCACTAGTAGATGAGAAATATCAATCTCCTATTATTACATCTTTCATTTATCCAAAAGGGGAGTTCGAGTTTCAACAGTTATATAACGAATTAAAATGCTATGGATTTGTTATTTACCCTGGGAAAATTTCGAAAGTAGATACGTTCCGGATTGGAAATATAGGTGATGTACATGAAGAAGATATTAATCGCTTAGTTGATAGTATTGCTAAAGGAGCTGTTATTGGGTGAAAGTATTTTGTTTAGGTGGAGCAGGTAAAATTTGTCGTGAAGCTATTTTGGATTTAGTTCAATTTTCATCTTTTGAGACGATTACTGTAGCCGATTTTAACGAGGAAGAAGGCTGTAAAGTAGTAGAATGGCTCAACGATCCTCGTGTTGATTTTGTAAAAGTAGATGTAACGAATCACGAGGATACGGTTGCAAAAATGAAAGGTTATGACATTGTAATGGACGGTACGACGATAAAGCTAAACGGATTGTCGACTCGCTGTATTGCAGAAGCAGGCTGCCACGGTGTGAACTTAAATGGATTTGGTGAAGAAAATGAATCGCATGCTATATTTGTTCAAAATGAAAAAACATGTTTGCCTGGGTTTGGCATGACGCCAGGTGTAACGCAAATGATGGCAATGCATGCAGCAAATCAACTGGATATTGTAGAGTCTGTCCGCGTAAGTCACGGTTCGTATCGTCCGATTGCTTTTTCTGCTTCAATTACAGAGACAACGACATATGAATATGATCCACATTTACCATCGCGTACAGTGTATGAAGATGGTGAATTTAAACAAGTACTTCCGTTTGCGCGTCCGAGAGAAATAGAATTGCCAGCGCCTTATGGTAAGGAAACGCAGTATATCATTCCGCATTCTGAAACGCTTACGTTAGCAAAGGCACTAGAAAATAAAGGTGTCAAACTGATAGAGACGAGAGGAACTTGGCCGAAGCAAAATATGCAACTTGTACGTGCTTTATATGATTACGGCATATTGCGTAATGATCAGATTGAAATAAACGGGAAAGAAATAGGCATTATGGATTGTATTTCGCAGTATTTATTGCAATCGAAAGAAGGACAAGAAACAGAGCTTTATGGTTATGCACTTCATGTAGAAGTAATAGGTATGAAAAATAATGAGAAGCAAAGACATGTGTTATATCATACACATCCGTTATCTGATGGTTCTGTTGTAGGATGGGGAAAATTAAGGGCGTATACGAGAAACGTCGGTATTCCATTTGGGATTGCCGCAGAGTTAATTGCAACTGGAAATGTAAATAGGTTGGGTGTTGTTACGCCTGAAGAAGCTTTTGAAAATCCACAATTAATTTTTGATGAGCTAGCAAAGCGTGGTATTCATATTCATGAAGAAGTTTCTACTTACAAAGAAAATTATAACTTTGTATAAGTAAGGAAGTTTATGAGGGAGATATAAATGAGGTGAAGCTATGTCTGTAGTAGGAGAAGAAAGAAAGCGAACCATTCTTGAAAAGGTAGAATTTAAAGGAAAAGTAAAGGTTTCAGAATTAGCGAGAGAATTTGCTGTATCAACAGAAACGATTCGTCGTTATTTAGAAGAATTAGATCGTGAAAAGAAGCTGAAAAAAGTGTATGGTGGAGCTGTTCAACTTCCAGGCGCTGGGGTAGAGGCACCGATGTTAGAAAGAGAAATGCTACATATAGAAGAGAAGAAAAGAATTGGTTATAAAGCAGCGACATTTGTAGAAGATGGTGATGTCATTGCAATTGATGATGGAAGTACACCGCTTCAAATGGTTCCATACCTTGTTCATCGTAAAAACTTAACGATTGTAACAAGTTCATTTCCGGTCGCAACACAATTAATTTCTTCTATTAATAAAAAAATGTTTCACGGTGAAGTTTTATTTATAGGTGGAAAAGTATCTCCAAAGCATTCGCGTGTATCGGGATCTATTTCGCAGCAAGTAATACAGCAATTCCATTTTCATAAAGCGTTTGTTTCGATTGATGGGTTATTACCTAGTTTTGGAGTTTCCAGCTTTGAATTAGAGAAAGCGAAATTGTCAGAGGCGATGATGAAATTAGCTGAGAAGACATATATTTTATGTGATCATACGAAGGTAGGCGTGAAAGGGAATTATCGTATAGCAGCATTTTCACGTATTCAACATGTAATTTGTGATAAAAAAATGCCATATAGTTTTGAAGAAGAACTTATGAAGCATAATATTCAGTGGACAGTTTGTTAAATAAAATGAAAGTACCTAAACTCCCGCCTAATTTTTAGGAGGGAGTTTTATTATCTGTAAATCGTAAAATAAAAGATTTGCAGTTATGCAAAAAGTGGACACATTTTCTCACCTCTTTCATATAATTTACCAATACAAAAAAAGTTGGTCGAAGGAAAGAAGGGAGAACATGTCAGAACGAATATATAATAAACTTGTATTGTACGCGAATATTTTGCAAAAAATAGGTGTCATCAATGAGAAGGAAAAAAGTGAAATTCTTCATACGATAGGTAAAAAGGCCCTTTGAATAAAGGGCTTTTTATTTTTTATCTTTAAAAATATAAATTCAATGTAATATTACCATTGACAATGATAATGATATTCATTATCATTTATTTGCGGGTAATTGATAAGGGTTATCAATTATAAAAAATTATATATGATAGGGGATATTATTTTGAAAAAAAATTATATGAAGGCGCTAGTAGTAGCGACAACATTAGCAATTCCATTTGCTACGTATTCTACTCCAGCATTAGCGGTATTAAAAGTTGAAGCAAATCAATCGGTAGCAGCAGCGAGTGATCGCACGTATGATACTGAGATTAAAATATATAAGGACCAAAAAGATGAGCCATCTATGGTTTCTCAATATATAAAAGATCCTAAAGTAACGATTGCAGCTGGCAAAAAAATTGTCACTGTAACAATGCAAGATAGTGATTATTTTCAATATCTTAGAATAGAAGATAGAAACCAGCCTGGTGTATTTCATGATGTGAAGGTTTTGTCAGAAGATAAGAGGAAGAATGGAACGAAAGTAGTTCAATTTGAAATTGGTGAGTTTGAGAAGAAGCACAATATGCAAATGCATATACTTATTCCAGCTATTGGATATGATCACAAATATCAAGTTCAATTTGAAATTAAAGATCCAACTGTAGGTAACAAAGAAACAGAGAAACCAGATGATAACTCTAATTCAGGCAATACGGAAACGGATAATCCAGTTGATAATCAAAATATGATAACAGATAACAAATTAAGAGAACTTGTGAATAAAAAAGTATTTAATAGAAAAGATTTAAATACACCAATTACGAAAGAAGAGTTATTACAAGTAAAGGATTTGTTTTTAAATACGAATGAGATACTTGATTATAGTGCATTAAAATATATGCCAAATTTAAAATCTTTAACAGTTGCGAATGCGAAGATAAAAGACCCGTCGTTCTTTGCGAACTTAAAGCAATTAAATCATTTAGCTTTGCGTGGTAATGAATTTGCAGATGTAACGCCACTTGTTAAGATGGATAATTTAGAATCTCTTGATTTAAGTAATAATAAAATTACAAACGTTGCACCACTAACTGAAATGAAAAATGTAAAAAGTTTATATCTATCAGGCAACCAAATAGAAGATGTAACAGCATTAGCGAAAATGGAACAACTAGATTACTTGAATTTAGCAAATAATAAAATTACGAACGTTGCTCCATTAAGCGCTTTGAAAAATGTAACATACTTAACTTTAGCAGGTAATCAAATTGAAGATATTAAAGCGTTATATTCATTACCTTTAACAGACTTAGTATTAACACGTAATAAAGTTAAAGATTTATCCGGCATTGAGCAAATGAAGCAATTAGAAGAATTGTGGATCGGGAAAAATGAAATAAAAGATGTTACTCCTCTAAGTAAGATGACACAGTTAAAACAATTACACTTACCTAACAATGAGTTAAAGGATATTACGCCATTATCAAGTCTAGTAAACTTACAAAAGCTTGATTTAGAAGCGAATTATATTTCAGACTTATCACCAGTGAGCAATTTGAAAAAATTAGTATTTCTAAGTTTTGTTGCAAATGAAATCCGTGATGTCCGACCAGTTATAGAACTAAGTAAGACGGCTTATATTAATGTCCAAAATCAAAAAGTATTTTTAGAGGAAACAGAAGTAAATAAAGAAGTAAAAGTACCTATATATGAAAAAGATGGTGAGGTTTCTACGAAAATCCGTCTGAAGAGCGATAACGGTACGTATAGTAATGGTGTAGTGAAATGGAGTACACCAGGTGAGAAAGTATATGAATTTGGCGTGAAAGATCCATTCGCGGATACAGGAATCTTCTTTACAGGATCTGTTATTCAAAATGTAATAGAAAGTAAAGACGGTAATACATCTAAAGAAGATGAGAAAACAGAAGTGGTAGAATTTAAAGATGTACCAAAAGGACATTGGTCAGAAGAAGCAATTAATTACTTAGCGAAAGAAAAGTTATTTATAGGCTATGGAAATGGTGAATTTGGATTTGGGGATAACATTACTCGTGGACAAGTAGCACTTCTAATACAAAGGTACTTAAAATTAGAAAATAATCTAAAACCAAAAACGACATTTACAGATACGAAAGGAAATATGTATGAAACGGCTATTGATACAGTAGTTCAAGCTGGTATTATGACAGGGTATGGAAATGATACATTCCGTCCAGATGGAGTATTAACTCGATATGAAATGTCAGTAGTACTACAAAGAGTATTTCAGTTAAAAGAAAATGAAAATAGTGCAGAGAACTTTAAAGATATACCAAATGGCCATTGGGCGAAAGGATATGTGAAAGCTTTAGTAGATAATAAAATATCAAAAGGTGACGGGGAAGGGAACTTTTTAGGAGATAATTTCGTAACACGTGAACACTACGCACAGTTTTTATATAATGCAATAAAGAAATAAAGTGAAACTTTAATCAGTGGGGGTCTTACTGCCCGGCAAATAGCGGGATAAAAAATGAGGAAAATACGCTATTCTTTAATTAAAGAATAGCGTATTTTTTTATGTGCAAAATGAAATAGGCAATAGATAGGAGTATAGACATATGAATAGCCTATTTTAAAGAAGAACCACGAAACTATATTGACAAAAAAGCGTTCTCATGTGATAATTCAATTAAATTTTTAGAATAATCAAAAAATATTCCTTTTACATAGAAAGGATTCGAACCTTATATGAATATTATGCCGGGGGTGACGAAATGTTATTTTTTCTGAAGAAATGGAATGAATTAAAAGATGTGAAATCTGAATTGGCACTTCGTGATTGGTTTTATGGTACCAAAATTAGCTTATCGCTATGTACGTCAAAAGAGCCGTTAACATTCTTAGTAAATGTTGAGGGAAGAGATAAAGGGCTATTTTCGGAAGAAGATTTTATTGTCGTAAATTGCATGTGCGAGTCAGTATTTGAAAATGAAGAAAAACCAGCTGCAGAGTCATTTATGCATGCGGATATTTATAAAAAAAGTAGTGCAGGATGTATTTTACAAGTGCAGACTGTAGATAGTCATTTAATATCAGAGTTATATGGGGAAGAAGGAGAAGTAACGTTCGATAAACGCAGTGTGGAGCGTGTTTTCGGAAAAGAAGGTATAACAGAAATGACAATTCCAATTGTAGAAGATGAAAAAAAATTCGCTGATTTATTAGAAAGCAATGTTCCGAATTTTATTGAAGGTGGAGGAGTAGTTCTTGTTCATAATTACGGCATGATTGTGTGGGGGAAAACGCCAGAAGAATCGAAAAAATGGCTAGAGGGTATAGAATATTTAATGAACTATCATGTAAAGTTATTAATGATTAAGGGCGCAAGGAGCTCTGTTATATAAAAATGTATGTGATATGGATACAAGTTAATAAATAAATGAAAGCGTTTTAAAAATAATTTCACTCATAAAATATAGGTCTCCTTATTATATATAGATTACATGTTGACATGTAAGGAGGAACATATTTTGCGAGTTAAATATCATTTTCTGCCAAAGCAGCAAGTAACATTTTGCAAAATAAATGATTCTGGTGAAGAGGCACTGCAAATGATGAACGAAACGGGATTTCGAGCCATCCCGGTATTAGCAGAAGATGAGAAGAAATTCATGGGGATTATTTATAAAGTAGATTTATTAGAAAAAAAATGCAATAGCGGATTAGATCATGTAAGTGCAGGAGATATGCTTGACAATTCCAATGCATTTATTTTTGAAAAGGATTCCTTCTTCAGAGCCTTTTATGTAATTCGTCGGCTTCCGTTTTTAGCCGTGCTAAATGATTATAATGAATTTGTCGGTATGTTAACACATTCGAATATATTTGATGTTATTGAAGATTCATTTGGTATGCGAACAGGTGGTTATATATTAACAATTGCAACACAAGATTGTAAGGGGACGATTAAAGAGCTTGGGACATTGTTAAAAGCATACAATATCGGTGGGTTGTTTACACTCGATAACGGTGATCAATATATCCGCCGGGTTATTGTAAATATATCAGATGAGTTAGATGAAACAAGATTAAAGCAATTAATCGGAAAAATAGAGAAAAAAGGATTCAGAGTGAGTCATGTAGATTATATTTAAGTTAAAAAGAAAAGTACCTATCTGTTATATACAGATAGGTACTTTTTTGTCCCGTTATTTGTGGGCAGTAAGATCCCCACCTCAAAATTCAGCGAAAGCAATGGGGGGTTCCCGTAAAAGCCCGATTGATGAGGGCTGATTATATGTGAGCAATGAACTTTATTTTGAAACAGGAGGCGGGGATAATGCTAGATCAGATAAAAAAATAAAGTCTGCATGCTCACGAATTTTAGGGATAGAAGTTTCAATAACGCGTGATGTAATTTCACCTGGGGGGCCCACATGCCCGATAGCTACCATAATAGGCTTTTCTTGAATTTTTTTGATGAGTAATTGGGCTTGTTTTGAAATATGTCCTGCTGTATACACATCATCAAAAAATAGTTGGTTTTCAATAATAGGAACTCCTAATTCTTTTCCGATTTTTGGGACGACACTATTAGGATTCGTTTTACTATCTAAGTAAAATAAACCGTGTTTTTTACAAGCAGCAAGTATAAGGCGAACAATTCTTTCATCTGCTGTTACTTTTGACCCCATATGATTGTTCATTCCAATTGCATGCGGAACTTCTTGAATTGCTTGTTCAAGTCGGTTGTTTATTTCTTCATCGCTTAAATCGGTTGTAATTGCTTTTGGTCCAAGCCATTCTTTTTTACCTTTAATAGGTTCCATTGGCATATGTATAATAACTTCATGACCTTTCTTATGGGCAGCTATTGCATCTTCTTTTGTGGAAGGAAGAAAAGGCATAACAGCAACAGTTAGTGGAATTGGAAGTGACAACATTTGATTAGTCCCCTTCATATTATTGCCGAAATCATCAATGACAATAGCAACTTTATTCGTATGAGCAGTTGCTTGAATGGGAAATAAGAAGGACGGTAAAAACAAAACAATGATGAATAATGCAATCGTATATTTTCGCATATAAATATTTCCTTTCTATTGTTATCCCGCTATTTGTGGGTAGTAAGACTCCCACCTCAACATTGGGCTGGATAGGTGGGAGATTCACTGCCAATAAACGCCCGATTGGTGAATGCTAATAATCAGTGGGGCTGAACAAAAAACACTGATGAAAGTTTCACTTTATCAATCATCATTATGTTTTGCTTTTTTATATAAATTAAACAAAAAATGTCGAAGAAAAGTAGGTGGAAAATTAAGAATCCCCGGTTTACGTAGAATTTGTAAAAAAAGAAGATGAAAAAAATGTCTATTATTGCGAATGTATTTACAAAGATAGAATAATTTGTAATAATTCTCAAAGTGAGGGTAAAGATTTGTAAATTACAGGGAGAAAATGTTAAATTTTCTGATTCTTCAAATTTGCATATGATTAAGTAGTTAAAAAAGTCAATGGAGAAGTGAACTTGAGAGCATGGAAGTATAATAAGGGGGATATGGATGTTTACTGTAAAAAGGAAGTACACATTAGAAAAGCTTTCACGTGATATTCATATGAAACGTGAAGAAATGATTCAACTAGGATTAACAAGTGGGCTAAATAGTAAGGAGACAATTCAAGTTAGTCAAGAATTGGACAAGCTTATTTTACAATATCAGTGTTATAAAGAAAAACAAACACCGAAATGGTTTTCAATTATAAAAATACCTATTTTCCAAATCGGGTATGAAGGAAAATCAAATAATTTTTGGCGAATGCTTGTCGCTGGTTTTATGAAATAAGTATAATTACCCTTATAGGATAAGGATAATTATACTATGTGTAACGGAATTTCGATATGAACTGTCGTCCCTTCGTTTTCTGTACTGTCAATAAAAATATGCCCATTATACATCTCTACAATTCGTTTACATATGACAAGTCCAAGACCTGTTCCAGTATCTTTATTAGTAAAGAACGGATGAAAGAGGTGTTTTTGAATATGTTGTGGAATCCCTTTCCCAGTATCTATAATCTGCAATTGTGCGTGTGTTTTATTGTTTTTTACTACAATGGTTAGTGTATCACTAGAAGTCATAGCCTCAATTGCATTTTTTGTAATGTTTAAAACCACTTGTTTCATATGGTCTTTCGAACAACGGATATGAACAGGATGGTCTGGCAAATGTAAATGGAATACAATGTTATGTAAATTCGCCTCAGATTGAATAATTAATGCTACCTCATTTAGAATTGTTCTTACATCATATGTTTGTTCGATGATGGCGGTTGGCTTTCCGAGAATAAGAAATTCACTTACAATTTCATTGATTCGCTCTATTTCTTGTTCAATTACGGAAAAGTAGAACTGATCTTGTTCATCTTTATATTTCTCTTTTAATAGAGCGACGAGTCCTTTAATTCCAGTAAGAGGATTACGGATTTCGTGTGCTGTACTTGCTGCAAAAGTTCCAACTAATTCAATTTTCTGTAGTTCGTTTTGTTGTCTTTCAAGTTTTGTTTGACGTTTTAACAACATATATTGAGCAAGTAAAAATAAAATAGACATTAAAAATAAAGTAGCGATACACTCTATTGCAACCCACTGGTATAAGGTTTTTTGATGAATAGGTAATGGAGAAACAGAGACCTTCCAATTTAATCTTTGGAGTGGGGTAGTAAGCATATTAGAATGCGTATCACTTGTGTCGTTATTATCATCGGTTAGAAAAACTACATCATGTTTATCAGTTACCTCAAAATGGTATTGTGGTTTAATGGCATTTAAAGAAGATGAAATGTAATCAAAGCGTAAACTAGCTAATAATAATCCTGAGAGCTCTTTCTGTTTATTGAATATGGGGGTAGCAATCATAATAGCTTTATGTCCAAGAACGCGATCAGTAATGACTGATGATACAGTGGTTTTTTTAGTTTGTAGCACGTCTTGAATATATTTACGGTCTGAAACATCTATAGGCTTTGATTCATCTTCAGATGCGATTGTAATGACCCCTTCTGGTGTAGCGTAATATAAACCAGAAAAGCGTGCATCGTTCCCATCTGTATCATGTACAATTTGTTTAATGCCGTTTATATTACCAGTCTCGGTGCCTACAACTTTTGCAAGCATGTCTAAAGCAGAAATTGCTTCACCAAGATGATGATCTAAATAATCTCTATATAAAAAGAGAACTGTATGAGCGGATAATTTGTTTTCCTGTTTCATTTTATATGTATGATACGAATAAAATGTAGCACCAATCCCTATTGTCGGTAGGATAACAAGCAATATATATATAATTATGCTTTGGAATTTGACTTTCAAATGTGGTACTCCTTCTTTTTTTATTATCATTATATATAAACTATGTTAAAATTGTCATGTTTTTATTCAAGAATGATTCTTAATATATTAGGGGAGAGGAAATGGATGAGTGAATGCTCATTCGGAATTCACATGAAGTATGAAGTGGCATTTTCTTTTTATTGCTGAGAATTTAAGTGAAGGGTTGAAAGTTGTATGACATCAAATAATGAACGAGAAGATATTTCTCAATCTTTAAAAGTATTTATTGCATTATCTCGTGTACATCGTTCTGTTATGGATACTACAAATAAATCTATACAAAGTAACGGGTTAAATCCAACTGAATTTGCTGTATTAGAACTGCTATATCATAAAGGTGGTCAACCACTCCAGCAAATTGGTGAGCGCATTTTAATAGCCAGTGGCAGCATTACATATGTTGTAGATAAGCTGGAGAAAAAGGGATTAGTAAAGAGAATCCCATGTCCGAATGACAGACGTGTTATTTACGCGCAATTAACTGAGTCTGGCGAGAACTTTATTGCTTCTATTTTTCCGGGGCATGAGAAAGTTATACATCAGTCTTTTGAAATGTTAACGAAAGATGAAAAAGATGAATTACTTGATCTATTAAAAAAAATTGGGAAGTATGAAAAATAATAATATGTTCCAAAGGAGCTTTGGATAAATAAATCCAGGGCTTTTTTATTTGCAATGAACTCAGAGTAGTCACTGCCGAATTTTGTTGAAAATTAAGAGGGAATTCGAGAATACGTATTGAATTATAATAAAGGTATGTAATGGAGAGGAGGCTCGTTCATGTCATTTAAAGACTATGAATATAAACGCCCAAATATTGAAGAGTTAAAAGAGAAATTTACTGTTGCTTTAGAGAAGTTTGATAACGCAAAAACTGTAGAAGAACAAAAACAAGTCATTCATTCAATTAATGAAATTCGCAACGATTTTGGTACAATGGGAAACCTTTGTTACATTCGCCATTCTGTTGATACGACGGATACTTTTTATAAGGAGGAGCAGGATTTCTTTGATGAATTCTCTCCAGTTGTACAAGGATATGGTACAAAATATTATAAGGCACTTATTAATTCTCCATTTCGTGAAGAATTAGAGGCGTATTATGGAAAACAATTATTTGCTCTAGCAGAATGTGATTTAAAAACATATTCAGATGAAGTCGTGAAAGATTTACAATTAGAAAATAAATTATCGTCGCAATATACACAGTTATTAGCATCCGCAAAAATTGACTTTGCTGGAGAAGAAAGAACGTTATCGCAACTGATTCCGTTTATGCAAGGAAAAGAAAGAAGCGAACGTAAAGCAGCAAGTGAAGCATACTACGGATTTTTAGCTGGAAATGAGGAAGAACTAGATCGTATTTATGATGAGCTTGTTAAAGTGAGAACGAAAATCGCAAAATCTTTAGGTTTCAAAACCTTTGTTGAACTTGGATATGCAAGAATGTACCGTACAGATTATAATGCGGAGATGGTGGCTAATTACCGTCAGCAAGTGCTGGATTATATCGTTCCCGTTACAACGGAATTAAGAAAGCGACAACAAGCACGTATCGGTGTAGAGAAGTTAGCTTATTACGACGAAAACTTTGAGTTTGCTACAGGTAACCCAACTCCAAAAGGAGATGCGGATTGGATTGTTGATCATGGAAAGACGATGTATAAAGAGTTATCGGCTGAAACAGATGAATTTTTCAATTTCATGCTAGATAACGATTTATTAGATTTAGTTGCGAAAAAAGGAAAAGCTGGTGGCGGATATTGTACATATATTGAGAATTATAAAGCGCCATTTATTTTCTCAAACTTCAATGGAACATCTGGTGACATTGATGTATTAACACATGAAGCAGGTCATGCTTTCCAAGTATATGAAAGTCGTAAATTTGAAATTCCAGAATATAATTGGCCAACATATGAGGCATGTGAAATCCACTCTATGAGTATGGAATTCTTTACATGGCCATGGATGAAGCTATTCTTTGAAGAAGATGCAGATAAATATTACTTCTCTCACTTAAGTTCAGCACTTCTGTTTTTACCTTATGGTGTATCTGTTGATGAATATCAACATTATGTATATGAAAATCCTGAAGCATCACCTGAAGAGCGTAAGACAGCATGGCGTAACATAGAGAAGAAATATTTACCGCATCGTGATTATGAGGATAATGATTATTTAGAGCGCGGTGGTTTTTGGCAACGTCAAGGGCATATTTATAGCTCACCTTTCTATTATATTGATTACACGCTTGCTCAAATTTGTGCGCTACAATTTTGGAAACGTGCAAGAGATAATAGACAAGAGGCATGGGAAGATTATGTGAATCTGTGCCAACAAGGTGGAAGTAAATCGTTCTTAGAATTAGTAGAAGTTGCAAATTTAACATCACCATTTGCTGAAGGCTGTGTGAAAAGTGTTATTACAGAAATTGAAGCATGGTTACATGCGATTGACGACACAAAATTGTAAAAAACATGCGCTTTTTTTCACATGTTTAACATCGACATAATGGGAAAATGATGAGATAATAAAAGAAAATTCAGAATACTAAAGAGGTGTTTCTAATAAGGAGCACCTCTTTTCACCAACAAAAAGGGGGGAAAGAAGTATGCTTCAATCTAATATGGATGTGAGTTTAGAAAGTTTAGTAAGCTCATTGCAGTCTACTCGAAGCACGCTATTATCAGAAATTGAAATGTTAAATGATACAGAAGTGAATGTAAAGCCACGCCGTGATAAATGGAGTATTATTCAAATTTTACACCACTTGCATTTAGTTGAACAATCTGTCACGTCTGCCCTTGTATATGCTTTACAAAAAAATGAAAGAAACATGACTCCATTTAAAGACCTCCAACTTACGCTTGATCGCACACATAAACGAGAAGCTCCTCAGCAAATGCAACCAACAGAAACTTTAATGAAAAAACAGCAAGGAATTCAATTACTAGAACATTCACGACAAGAACTATTACATGCGCTTCATAGTGTTATAGATGAAAAAGATCTATTTGAAAATGGATTAAAGCATCCTGTTTTTAATGATCTGAATTTGTATCAATGGGTTCAATTTCTTGATTTGCATGAACAAAGACATCTTACGCAATTAAAAGAGGCGAAACATGCAATTTTGCAGCGCTAAAGTGGAAGAAGTGGGAAACCACTTCTTTTTTTGATACGTGCATAGTTTTCTTTCTTATTTTGGAATACTACATGGAGAAAGAAAAGAAGGAGTTGAAAAAATATGTCTAAGAAGAAGCGAGAAGAAGAGCGTGCCTGGAAAGCGCGTAAAGAAAATCAACAACCGCACGGAAAAGTGAAAGCTTTTGCTGAATTAGTTGAAGGAACAGAAAAAACGTGATGATTATTTCATCACGTTTTTTGTATGAGTGGAAAAGTTAATAAAAAGGTTGTACCGATTCCTTTTTCACTTATAATATCAATTTTTCCATTCATAGCTTGAACAACACTGAATACGACCATCATTCCAAGTCCAGTGCCTTTTTCTTTCGTTGAATAGAAAGGCGAGCCAAGACGTTTTACTTGTTCTGAATCCATACCGACTCCTGTATCTTTTATATATAACTGAATATGCTTATGGTCAGGAACTAATGTGAAATAAAGATCACCGCCTTTTGGCATAGCCTCAATGCAATTTTTTAAAATATTTAATAAACATTGATTTAGTTTTTGCTTTTCTCCAGCGATAAAAAAAGAAGTGCTTTGCTTTATATAATGAGTACGTACATTTGTTAAATTAGCAAGCGGTGTAATTAACGACAATGCATGTAGTAATTCTTCTTCTAACTGTAATGTTTGTTCTTTTTCAATGCTTGGTTTAGCAAAGGTTAAATAATCTGTAAGAACATGATTTGCTTGTTCAATGCCGTTAATGGCAATGTCGATATATAATTTTCGTTCCTGCTCAGTGCATGTATCTGATTGTAACAGTTGTAAAAAACCTTTCGTTGAAGTTAATGGATTGCGAATTTCATGAGAGATAGACGCTGCCATTTCACCAATTAAATGAAATTTTTCAGCATTTATAAGTTCGTTTTGGAGACGAACTTGAGTTTGTAATATGTGTAGTAAATATAAAATTAGAATCGTACCAAGCATTGAACATAACTCATACACAATAATATGCGGTATATAATCAGTCTTATTTGTAACCTTTGAAAGGAAGAAGGGTATCCAACTAAATCCGTATGTGAGACTGTAGATAATAGCAAGTGTTATTTTTATACGATTAGAAGTTCGATTGAAAAATTTATATGTTAATAGTAGAACAATAAATAGAAGAACAGAACCGATAAGAGATGGGAAAACACCGACCCCACCTAATAATAAGCGATATATGTTTAATACACCTAAGATAGAACCACCAGCAATAGGCCCTCCCGTTAATGTACCGACAATTAATACAATATGGCGCATATCAAATTGAAAACCATTATTTGTTTTTGCTGCAAATGTAATACAGAGTACGGTAGCGAGGCAACAGAGTACAATGAATATAGCTGAATTTAATTTAGGAGAGCGTTTCCCTTTTTGATTCCAAAATAAATGATATACGAGCATTGTAATCAGGATGAATAATATATTTAAAAAGAGATAAATAATAAAGGATTTCAGTGGGATGCCTCCTCTCTTCTTATATTAAATTAATCATACTATAAAATGAAAGAAATGAAATGATAAATAGCGGAAAAATCAGAAATTTTTACGCTAGTATACAATATGTTACAATAAGCTGTGTCAATGAAAGAAGAAATTCCGTGCACCGCGCGGGAGAGGTTCGCGAACTCCCTCTATAAAAAACTATGGAAACAACAATATCCTTAGGTATTGTTTTGTTTTTTTATTGTGACAGTTCAAGAACGTTCTTTCTTCTTATTTATAGTAGAGAAGGAGAATGAGTGAAATGAAAAAAGAAAAAGCAGTTGTTGTTTTTAGTGGAGGACAAGATAGTACGACATGTTTATTTTGGGCAATAGAGCAGTTTGCAGAGGTAGAAGCTGTAACATTTAATTACAATCAACGTCATAAGCTAGAAATTGATTGTGCAGCGGAAATTGCAAAAGAGCTAGGAATAAAGCATACGGTACTAGATATGAGTCTATTAAATCAACTTGCTCCAAATGCGTTAACGAGAACGGATATGGAGATTACACATGAAGAAGGTGAATTGCCATCGACATTTGTAGATGGACGAAATTTACTCTTCCTATCATTTGCTGCTGTATTAGCAAAACAAGTTGGAGCACGTCATATTGTAACAGGTGTATGTGAAACTGATTTCAGTGGTTATCCAGACTGCCGTGACGTGTTTGTGAAATCGTTAAACGTTACTTTAAATTTATCTATGGATTACCCGTTTGTCATTCACACGCCACTTATGTGGATTGATAAAGCTGAAACATGGAAATTATCAGATGAACTTGGAGCATTTGAGTTTGTTCGGGAAAAAACATTAACATGTTATAACGGAATCATTGGTGATGGTTGCGGTGAATGTCCAGCATGTCAACTTCGTAAAGCAGGATTAGATACGTACCTACAAGAACGCGAAGGAGCGAACAACTAATGGATAACTTTTTTGGATTTCGCATCGTAGAGAATTTGCAAAAAATGGACAAGGATATTCAGCGTAAACAACTCAAATACCATAATAAAAGAGTAATGGTCAGCAAGGAATTTACATTTGATGCAGCACACCATTTACACTGTTATGAAGGGAAATGTAAAAACTTACATGGTCACACATATAAAGTTGTATTTGGAATTAGTGGATATGTAAATGAAATAGGTCTTGCAATTGACTTTGGAGATATAAAAGAAATTTGGAAGAATGAAATCGAAATTTATTTAGATCATCGTTATTTAAACGAAACGTTACCTGCAATGAATACGACTGCTGAAAATATGGTCGTTTGGATTTATGAAAAGATGGCAGAAGCACTAACTAAAGAGAATCGAGTGAACGAATATAAAGGAGCTCGCGTTGAATTTGTTCGTCTATTTGAGACGCCGACTAGTTATGCGGAAGTAAGACGGGAGTGGATGCTTGATGAGTAAAATCCCTGTCTTAGAAATATTCGGTCCGACTATTCAAGGTGAAGGAATGGTTGTAGGGCAAAAGACAATGTTTATCCGTACGGCTGGTTGTGATTATAGCTGCGCTTGGTGTGATTCTGCTTTTACGTGGGATGGATCGGCTAAAGATCAAATTAGACAGATGACAGCAGAAGATATTTGGGATGAGCTTGTTGCAATTGGAGGAGAAAATTTTTCTCATGTTACGATTTCAGGGGGAAATCCGGCATTACTGAAAAATATTGAGTTTCTTCTTTCTATATTAAAAGAAAATGGAATGCGAACGGCAATTGAAACGCAAGGGAGTAAATGGCAAGATTGGTTACTTCAAATTGATGAGGTAACAATTTCTCCAAAACCACCAAGTTCGACGATGAAAACAGATTTTCGGAAGTTAGATGCTATTATTCAGAAACTAGCAGGAAAAGATATTAGTTTAAAAGTAGTAGTATTCGATGATCATGATTTTGAATATGCAGTTAAGATACACGAACGTTATCCAGGTGTACCATTTTTCCTGCAAGTAGGAAACGATGATACAAAAACAGTGGATGATGCGATGCTTATTAAAAAATTATTAGATAAGTATGAGTGGCTGATTGATAAAGCTGTAAATTGTAAAGAGATGAATGATGCAAAAGTATTGCCTCAGCTTCATGCGTTAGTATGGGGAAATAAACGCGGCGTATAACGAGAAGGGATGTTTAAAATGACTGGAAGATTAGATGAAGATTTAAAAGATGTAACATTATTAGGAAATCAAAATACAAAATATTTATTTGAATATAGTCCAGAAATATTAGAGGTATTTGATAATAATCATCCAAACCGTGATTATTTTGTAAAATTCAATTGTCCTGAATTTACAAGTTTATGTCCGAAAACAGGACAACCAGATTTTGCAACAATTTATATTAGCTATATTCCAGAGCAAAAAATGGTAGAGAGTAAATCTTTAAAGTTGTATTTATTTAGTTTCCGCAATCATGGTGATTTCCACGAAGATTGCATGAACGTTATTATGAACGATTTAATTAAATTAATGGATCCACGTTACATTGAGGTATGGGGAAAATTCACACCACGTGGTGGCATTTCAATTGATCCATACTGCAACTACGGTCGCCCAGGGACGAAGTATGAACAAATGGCTGACTACCGCATGATGAACCACGATCTATATCCGGAAACAATTGATAATCGTTAATAGAAAGAAAAGGCCTGTATACTATACAGGCCCTTTCTTTCTATTATATTATGCATTTTGATTAATGACAGTATAGTTTTTATGACTTACAACTGTAAGAGGTTCCATATCTAGTTCTCTAAAATTCTTCATAATTGTTATATCAACAATAACAGAGTTTTGATTTACTTTTTGAACACGGCCTTGCATTCCACCTTTAAATTCGATGATATCTCCAGTTTCTGCGATCTGCATAAGCAACTCTCCTTGTTACAGTTTTCCCAAAAAAAGAATAAATTTGGTTTTTTTTTATTTCCTCCTATTTTGAACCATATTTCCTACTTTGTAAATGTTTCCAAAGTAAAAATTCGAAAAATATTCACTTTTTGTAAGAAAATATGTAGAAAATCCATGTTTTTTGAAAAAAATAGCAAAAATGCGAGAATCTTTATATCGAGGTATAATGAAAAAGTAGAATAACCTGCTGAAGTGGGAGAAATTAGAGGCGGTAAAATGGTGTTTGAATTTGTGGGGAGTGTTATAGCTTTAATTTTATTTTTATTTTCTTATATGCATTTAAAAAAGATTCGTCAATATGATACGAGTACATATTTTGATGGGATGGATGGTATCCATGCTTCGATAACGCATGATAGTGGTGGGGAGATGTAAAGGTATATGACTTTCTTTTCTTGCGTGGTATGATGTTTAGAACTAGTGCATAATAGAGTTCGTAAGTGATGAATGGAGAGTGAAAAGAATGAAGATTTCTTTTATTCGTCATGGTTGTTTAGGTCGTATAAGAGAACCGATGACAATTAATTCATTTCACGAATGGATGAAACAGTATGATTCCGAGTCAATGATACAAAAAGCTAAAATGCCGATAGAAACAATAGAGGCAATTGAAGCAGCGAAATTTGTCTTAACAAGTGATCAAAGGCGTGCTGTACAATCAGCAGCTGAATTAACGGATTCTTTATCTTTTATGCAAAACTCTCTTTTTAGAGAAGCTGAAGTTCCTTCATACTTTTTTGCTCCGAAGTGGTTGAAATGCACAATTAAGGTATGGATGTTCATTGGACGCACATTATGGATACTTGGCTACCATAAAGATGTTGAGTCTTATAAGGAAGTAAGAGAGAGGGCAAGGCAAGCGGCTTACCTGTTACATCGTTATGCTCTCGTACATGGAAGTATTGCTCTTGTAGGTCATAATTATTTTAATTCGATGATTGGAACGGAGCTGAGGGCAATGGGATGGTCTGGTTCTCCTATTTTGCATATAAAGCCATGGGGATGTACAACATATACGTTTCACGAGGCGATGGATGGAAATATATTAAATACGAATTTAACATAAAAGCACACGATTTATATAAATCGTGTGCTTTCTTTTTAAGATATAGAAATTTTGACGTTTAATGGTTTTACGAGATGAGCATAAGGTTCGCCTACTAGCATAACAATTTCATCTTTTTTATAACCTAACTTTTCGTATAGTGAATAGGCGCGTGTGTTTTCTAAATTAACAAGTAAAGCGATTTTTTCATGCCCTTTTTCAGTTGCATAGATTTCGGCAGCTTCAATTAATTTAGAACCAATACCTTTTCCACCGTGTGCACTTGAAACTGATAATGTATCAATGTAATACTCATCAAGCTCAGCTTCTTTTTCTAACGTAATCGATTCATCTTTATGTAATTCTCTTAAGTGATGTACAATTGGTGCGTCAAGCTGTGTTGCTTCACTACCGTGATAAGCGACAATAATTCCAACTGCACTCTCGTCTTGTTCGTAAATAAAACAGTTTTCGTAGCTCAGACGGTTACTTTCTTTTGAGAACCATGTCTCAAGTCCTAGTAATACTTCTGCTTCAACTGTGCTACCTGTGATTTTTTCAGCAATTTCATGCAGAGCATTATACAATAAAGGAGCTATTGCCATTGCATCTGTCTTTTTTGCTTTCCGAATCATAGTATCCCTCCTAGTTCTATTTGTATATTGTAGCATAGTGGTATGGAACTTTGCATAAGAATGCCGAAATGTTTGATATAGAGAAGTAGCTATGTTAGTATATGATATTTAGTGGACATATAGTAAAATGATATTGTTTGCGAAATAACGAAAATAAAATCATGGCATAACAACAAGATAAAGTGAAATGTTAATTAGTAAGATTTTTTGTTCATTCCACGACTAATTAGTAGTCAACACCAATCGGACTACCTGCAAATAGCGGGATAATTTTACAGTTGTTGACCTATAGAATATACGATAGAATAAAATATTGCAGAGAGGTGAAATACATGGATAAAGAATTAGCAAATACAATTTTAGATCAGCTGAAAAATGGTGAAATAACGGAGTATGTTGTTACGAAAGATGTATTTTATACGTTCAGAGAAGTTGTTGTAAATAGAGAAGACTTTAAGCATTTCATTGGTAACGCACAGCGAGGCGGGCAAGTGATTTATACATATTCAGAAACGCCACGTTCATAAAGGGGAATTTTGATCAGCAGGGCATCCCTCACTGATTAGTAACCTTCACCAACTGGACGTTTAATGTGGGATAAATAAAAGATAAAGGAGAGGGGAATTATGGGCGATTTTAAACAAGGCATTTTACCACATTGGGATTATATGTGGAAAGATAGAGCCGGCAATAGATTTATGGGAATGGTTATGTATCCAGAGAAACGAAAATGTTCAGCAAAAATGCTTCAGAAAATAAAAAGAGCATATGAAGAAGCGATAGAAATTAAAGTAACTGTACAAGTTCAACATACATATCAGTATGTAGAAGGAATGATTGTATACTTTGATGAAGAGGCTCCTGTATGTACAATGCTTGATAAAGATGAAAATCCACATCACATATTTGTAAAAGATATTTTGCGTATTGAGCACTCTGAATAAACTTTTCATAAATAAATTGAAGTTCCATAATAATAATCTTTTTCTATAATAGTTATCTTTTAGTATGCAACGAGAGACGAAAGTATATGTATAATATATTTAATAAGGTAAATTTGATAAATGTAATCGTTTTTTAGAGCAGATTATCGTTTCATATCTGTTCTTTTTTGCGTGATGCTGGAGAAATATATTTCTTCAGCATCTACCGTTTTATGACAAAATATATTGTTAACTTTTTTAAAAATAAGGTTAAATTCGTTGACAACTTTTTTGAAAAGCACTTTATTGACATGAGTTTTAGAATGTTGTTTCATAGTCATTGTATTGAAAAAAAACGGCTATCATGTCGAAAAGTAAAAGTTAAAAAAAGAAAGAATTTATACATATATCTTGTGTCTTATTTTGAAACGTAATACAATATATAGAGAAATCAAGAACAACATATAGAGAATATAGATTTGAGAGGGAGGGTCGGAAATGTTAGTTGCATATGATTCTATGACAGGAAACGTGAAGCGTTTCATTCACAAATTAAATATGCCGGCCGTTCAAATTGATGAAGATCTAGTAATAGATGAAGACTTTATTCTTATTACGTATACAACAGGTTTTGGCAATGTACCAGAACGTGTTTTAGACTTTTTAGAGCGCAATAATGAAAAATTAAAAGGCGTATCTGCAAGCGGCAATCGTAACTGGGGAGACATGTTCGGTGCAAGTGCTGACAAGATTTCTACTAAATATGAAGTGCCTATTGTATCAAAATTTGAGTTATCTGGAACAAATAACGATGTAGAATATTTTAAGGAAAGGGTGCGGGAGATTGCGACACATTGAACTGAATAATGAAATCACGCAAATGCAGGACGGTTTTTATCAGCTTCATAAAGATAAAGAGGCATTAGAAGTCTTTATGGAAGAAGCTAGAGAGAATACCGTTCCTTTTAATAGCGTGGCAGAGCGAATGGAGTATATGAAAGAACATGATTACTATTACAACGTTCTGGACGAGTATAGCTTGGAGGAAGTAGAGGAAGTATATAACATCGCTTATGGTGAAAACTTCGAGTTCCAATCTTATATGGCAGCATCTAAGTTCTACAAAGATTATGCGTTAAAAACGAATGATCAAAAACAATACTTAGAAAGCTATGAAGATCGTGTAGCAATTGTTTCATTATACTTAGGACGCGGTGATGTTTCGAAGGCAAGACAATTCGCAAGCATGATTGTAAAACAAAACTACCAACCAGCGACACCAACCTTTTTAAATGCGGGAAGAAGCAGAAGAGGAGAAATGGTGTCTTGTTTCTTGTTAGAGATGGACGATAGCTTAAATTCGATCGGCTTTAACATTAATACTGCGATGCAATTATCGAAAATCGGCGGGGGAGTAGCTTTAAACTTATCTAAGCTACGCGCACGTGGTGAGCAAATTAAAGGTATCGACAACGCTGCAAGTGGCGTAGTACCTGTTATGAAGTTGCTTGAAGATTCGTTTTCATATGCGAATCAGCTTGGTCAACGAAAAGGTGCCGGTGCAGTATATTTAAACATTTTCCATTGGGATATTATTGAATTCCTTGATACAAAAAAAATAAATGCCGATGAGAAGAGCCGTATTCAGTCTCTATCAATCGGAATTATCGTTCCAAGTAAGTTCTTTGAGCTTGCTGAGAAAAATGAACCTTTCCATGTTTTCGCACCTTATACGGTTTATAAAGAATATGGCAAGCATTTAGATGATATTGATATTGATGAAATGTACGATGAATTAATGAGTAATCCGAAAGTGAAGAAGAAGCCACTAGATATTAGTGCACGTGATATGCTTATTAAAATCGCTATGATTCAGCTTGAGTCTGGTTACCCATACTTAATGTTTAAATCAAATGCAAATAATCAACATCCATTGAAGGATATTGGAACTGTGAAGATGTCGAACTTATGTACAGAAATCTTCCAGCTTCAAGAAACTTCAGAAATAAATGATTACGGTACAGATGACATTATCCGTCGTGATATTAACTGTAACTTAGGATCGTTAAATATCGTAAACGTAATGGAAAATAAAGAAATTCGTGAAGCAGTTCATGCGGGAATGGAAGCTTTAACAGCTGTTTCTGATATGACGATTATTCCGAATGCACCAACTGTGAAAAAAGCAAATGACGAGCTTCATTCAGTTGGACTTGGAGCAATGAACTTACACGGATATTTAGCAAAAAATAAAATCGCTTATGAAAGTGCAGAAGCGAAAGAATTCGCTCGTACATTCTTTATGATGTTAAATTACTACTCTATTGAGAAAAGTATGGAAATCGCTACAGAAAAAGGCGAGACATTTAAGGACTTCGATAAATCTGATTATGCGAATGGCGCATACTTCGAAAAGTATGAAACGACAGATTACAGCCCAGTAACTGAAAAAGTTCAGCAATTATTTGAAGGAATTCATATTCCAACAAAAGAAGATTGGACAAGTTTAAAAGAGCAAGTGCAGAAGAATGGTTTATACAACTCATATCGTCTTGCCATTGCTCCAACACAATCAATCAGTTACGTTCAAAATGCAACTTCAAGCGTAATGCCGATCGTAAGTCAAATCGAATCAAGAACATATGCGAATGCGACAACATATTATCCAATGCCGTATTTATCAAAAGATACGTTCTGGTACTATAAATCTTCTTACGATATGAATCAGTTTAAATTAATTGATTTAATCGCAGAAATTCAAGAACATATTGACCAAGGAATTAGTACAATTCTTTACGTTAATAGTGATATTTCAACACGTGAATTAGCACGTTACTACATCTATGCACATAAAAAAGGCTTAAAGAGTCTGTATTATACGAGAACACGTAAATTAAGCGTGGAAGAGTGTGTGGCTTGTACCGTTTAATGGCATATTGCCATACTAAATGAATAACCCAATAGTATGAGCAGGGTTATGAACCCTGCTCATACTTGGTTTGTTCTACTAAACGGTTAGCTTTTCATTGTTAGATGGAAATTTAACCGTTCAGTAGAACAATAATAGATATAGGGGTGATTCAATGCGCGCTGTTAACTGGAATAAAAAGGAAGATGATTTCAGTTTAATGTTTTGGAAGCAAAACATCGCTCAGTTTTGGACAGAAGAAGAAATCGCGGTTTCGTCTGACAAAAATACTTGGGTGCAATTATCGAAAGAAGAGCAAATTGCTTATAAGCGTGTATTAGGTGGTTTAACACTTTTAGATACGAAACAAGGTGGCGAAGGAATGCCACTTGTACTTGTTCATCTTGAAAATTTACAAGCGAAAAGTGTATTAGCTTTCATGGGAGCTATGGAAGAAGTACATGCGAAAAGTTATAGTCACATTTTCACAACATTAGCTACAGAAGAAGAAATTGATGATATTTTTGACTGGGTAGACAATCATCCGTTACTTGAGAAAAAAGCTGGTATTATTACTAGTTACTATCGTCGTTTATTAAAGCCTGAAGTAACGAAAAAAGAGTTATACATGGCAATGGTAGCAAGTGTGTTCTTAGAAAGTTACTTATTCTATAGTGGATTTTTCTATCCACTTTACTTAGCTGGTCAAGGTAAACTGACGGCAAGTGGTGAAATTATTAACCTTATTATCCGTTAACTTATGGCGGCTTTTGGTAGAGATACCAATTGAAAAACCCTTTTAATTGCTGGGACCCCCTATTGTAAATTTATCTGTATTATTATTGATGAATATATGCATTCAGGTTATTCTCTAACTATCAATAGATGGAAAGGAGAATAGCTGATAGGGCAATCAGCAGCGAAGCCTTTATCTAGCGATAACATGTACGGAATTTACTATTTAAAAATCAATGGGAAGTATTATATTGGTAAAGATGTGAACGTTTCAAATTTAAAACGAATTAGGGAACATATGTGGATGTTAAAGAGTGGTACACATTATAATAGGTATTTACAAGCAGTATACTGTAAATATGAATCCACTTTAGAATATGGAATTCTAGAGGAAATAGAATGTTCATTGGAAGAATTGAGTGAGATTGAGCAACAGTATATTTGGCTGTATGATTCTTATAATAATGGCTATAACTTGACGTTAGGCGGAGAAGGATTGGGTGGAATTAAATTCACTGAAGAACAATTAGAGAAGAAAAGGCAACGTGTTATAGGTGAAAAAAATCCACAATCAAAAATTACAGATGCACAATTTTTTGAGATTGTAGAACTACTAAAGTGCGGAAAGACAAATCCAGAAATTGCTGATATGTATAATCTTCATCCTAATTATGTATCTTTAATTCGACATAAGAAACGTTATAAATATCTTTGGGGAAAAGTGCAAAATTATATGCCGGTTAAATCTGAACACCAACTGAAAACAAGGGGACGTGTGACTCTTGAAATGTTTTTGGATATCGTTCAGATGCTACAAGCCGGTGAATCTAATGCATCCATTGAAAGAAAACATGGGTTATCGAGCGGCACAGGAAGCCGTATCAGACATCGAAAACTGTATAAACAGTGGTGGGTGCGATACGTAGATAAAGGAACGTTCAACGACTATCCCAATGGCGGTGAAATTCCGCAAGAGGAGTAGGGCCAAGCGGTGGGTGAGAATCCCTTAAATCGAAATGGAGGGCTACCTGAGAAGGTAGATGATATAGTCTCTTCTTACAGGAAACTGTAAGCTGTATAAACGGCATAGGAGTAGCGAACTTATGTGAAGGTAAAGGATGAGTCAATTCACGGCGTATTCGTCGGTATTTTAGCACAACAAATTTTCGCAGAACTTTCTGCAGAAGAGCAACAAGAAGTGCAAAAAGAAACACAAGAGTTATTAATGGAACTATATGAAATTGAAATGGCCTATACAGAAGAAATTTACACTTCTATCGGTCTTGTAGAAGATGTAAATCGTTTCGTTCGTTACAATGCGAATAAAGGGCTTATGAACTTAGGACTTGAGCCGAAGTTTGAAGAAGAAGAAATTAACCCAATCGTTTTAAATGGTTTACGTACAGATACGAAAAACCATGATTTCTTCTCTGTAAAAGGAAATGGTTACGTAAAAGCAACGAACGTTGAAAAGTTAGCTGACGATGACTTCGTGTTTAACTTTTAATATAGGATTATAAAGAAAAGCTGTCTTATTCATTGATAAGACAGCTTTTCTTTATAATTTTGTTTACATAACACTATTATTTCTGTATAGCGATTTATGTTTGGGAAGTTCTATTCGGTTAACGGATAGAACTTTTTGTAATTAAATGGGTATTTACAAACCTTTTGTATCGGTGTATTATTTAACTAGTACACCGATACAAAAGGAGGGAAGAAATGAAAATAGAGTTTTCTCCAAATATACCAATTTACATTCAGGTAATGGAATACATAAAAAAAGAGATTGTAACAGGACATTTATTGCCTGGTGATAAAATTCCCTCTGTCCGTGAATTAGCGAGTGAATTACAAGTGAATCCAAATACGATTCAGCGTACATTTCAAGAGCTAGAACGGGATGGAGTTGTTGTCACACGTAGAGGAATGGGACGGTATGTAACGAATGAAGGGGAGAAAATTATGGAGCTGCGAAAAGAGATGGCGAAAGAATTACTTCATTCTTTTATAGATGGAATGGACAATTTAGGTTTTTCAGAAGAAGAAATTCTTACAATTCTTCGTTCTTCATTACATGATAAGAGGGAGGAGAGCCAATGACAGAGCTATTAAAAATAGAAAACTTATGGAAGAGATACGGATTAAAAGCAGTGATCCGTGAATTAAACATAGAGATTACGGAAGGGAAAATTATAGGACTTGTTGGAGATAACGGGAGCGGGAAAACGACGTTATTGAAAATGATTGCAGGCTTGCAATACCCTTCTGAAGGTAGTATTACAATAGACGGTAAAAAGGTAGGATTACAGACGAAAGAAATCGTTTCATTTATGTCCGATAAGCCAGTCTTTGATGATTGGATGACTGTAAAAGACGCTTTATTTTTCTACCGAGATTTTTATAAAAACTTCGATATTCAAAAAGCGGTAGATACGATTGCAGAATTTAAAATACCGTTAGAAGAAAAAATTACAGCATTATCAAAAGGTATGGTAGAGAAGCTGCAAATCATTTTAACATTTTCTCGAAAAGCGAAGCTATACGTACTGGATGAGCCATTGGGCGGGATAGATCCTCTTTCTAGAGAACATGTATTGGATCTAATTCTACAGTTCTATAGAGAAGATTGTACGATATTAATTTCCACTCACTTAATAAATGAAATTGAAAATATTTTTGATGAAGTGATCTTTTTAAAAGATGGAGAAATGGTTCTATATGAAAATGTAGAAGAAATTCGTTTTCAGAGAGGAAAAGCAGTTCATGAATTGTTTAAGGAGGTGTTTAGTAAGTGAAGTCAGTACTTTCCTATTTATGGAATGTAAATAAGAAAAGATATATTGTTACTTTTTTACTCTTTGTGCTAATTGAAGCTGTGTTATTTTCACAAATGATTGTAAGAAAAAGTGATGCGGCTATCAGTAGACAAGAGGGCATATTTGGAATCATTATGATTATATTTTTCTTTTATATTGTTTATATGTTTATACAAACAATGAAATCATATTCACGCTTACTGACTAATCCAATGTTACGACTTACAGCAATATCTGGGAAACAATATGTAATTTCTATGCTTATTTTCTCATTTATCGCAATGGCTATATGGTATGGGATATGTGGAATTCTTTTCTACGTAAGTTATGTATTAGCTTTTCCTACGACTTCTGTATATGTAGAGGCAAAAGAGATTATGCAAGTAGGCATAATTAATAATTTAGTATATACGATAAGCGATTTATTTGATTTTTTGTTTAGTGTGTTACAAATCATATTAGTAATTACTCTAGTTAAGTTACTTACCAAAAAGAAAAAGGCGCAAAATATACTAATCGTTATTATTTTTCTAGTAATAAATATAGCGATTACTTTAGCGACAACCTTGCTAGGAAAATTAGCTCCAGCTTTCCAAGTATTGCGAAGAGTAGAATATCATAGTGAAAGCAAGAGTCTGTTTATTAATATGTTTCAAGAAAATGGATTTAACATTTTTAATATAAGTTTCATGGTAATGGTTAGTGCTCTAATAATATATGTAATTGCTTATATTATCGATAAAAAACTAGAAGTCTAAAGGAGGAATCAGCATTGGGAAACGTAGTAGTAAAGTTAGAGAATGTTCGAAAAAGGATTGGTGGAACGGAAATTATTCGTGGTTTATCATTTGAGGTTCGTGAAGGAGAAGTATACGGATTCCTTGGACCGAACGGTAGCGGTAAGACGACGACGATCCGTATGATGACAGGTCTTATTTCAATGACAGAGGGCGATATTACAATTTGTGGACATAGTATTCGCTCGGAGCGTGAAAAGGCACTAGAGCAAATTGGAGCGATTGTAGAAAATCCTGAACTATATGATTATATGACAGGAATGCAAAACTTAAAGCATTTTGCTAACATGGCCATTACTCCAATTCGTAAAGAGCGCATTGCTGAGATTGTAAAGCTTGTTGAATTAGAGCATGCGATTCATAAAAAGGTGAAAACATATTCACTTGGTATGAAACAACGTTTAGGAATTGCACAAGCATTACTTCATCAGCCGAAAATCTTAATTTTAGATGAGCCGACAAATGGATTAGATCCAGCTGGTATTCGCCAAATTCGTGACTATTTACAACGTTTAGCGAAAGAAGAGAATATTGCTGTAATCGTATCAAGTCACTTATTGAGTGAAATTGAATTAATGTGTGATCGCGTTGTTATTATTAAACAAGGTGAGTTTGTACAAGAGTACAATTTACATGAAAAAGTGAAACATGATGAGGCAGTCGTTGTAGCGTTTGAAGTAGATGAAGTTCAGAAAGCGAATGAAATCATTAAAGGTAAAGCAAAAGGGAATGTAATTGTAGCATCTGTAACAAAAGACAACATTCCGCAACTTGTGAAAAAGCTTGTGCATGCTGATGTGCTTGTATATGGCGTTACTGTTCAAAATAAAACGTTAGAGGATGAGTTCTTAGCGATTACTGGGGGAGTGAAAGCGTAATGTTTAAATTAATTCAAAATGAATTTTTAAAATTACATGCGAAAAAAGGTATGTATATTTTAATAGGTGTAATTGCTTTATTGGAGATTTTGGGAACAGTAGTATTGGCGAAATGGGGCGATGCTGGTAGCTTAAGTGGATCTTACTTAGATTTTGCGAGTTCAAATATCGGCTTAATTATGATATTCACAACGATCTTTGGAATTACAATAGCTTCTCGTGCAATTACAGATGAATTCCAAAAAGGAACGATTAAGCAATTATTAATTCGTCCAAGAAAACGAATGACAATTTTATTTTCTAAATATATTACAGTATTATTAACGATGTTATTTATCGTATTTGCTAGCACATTAATTGCTATGATTATTGGATTAATTGTAATGGACGGTAGTAAAACTGAATTAACGTTAGGAATTGTTTTAAAAACAATATTATATCAGCTGTTATCACCATTTTTCTTTGCAACACTTGTATTTTTCTTAGCAAACGTGTTTAGAAAGTCTGTATTACCAATAATTATTACGATGTTTCTATTATTCTTACAAGGTACAATTAACATGGTACTAATGATGTTTGCAAAAGGTGTAGCGAAGTTTGTAGTATTCAGCCATTTGGATTTAAGAGCTTACGACAGCAATAAATTAATTAGTGGCGGAGTAGAACCTACATTTACAGAATTTACATTTACAACTTCATTATTACTTGTAGCTGCATACTTTGTTGTGTTACTTGTAGCATCAAGTGCATTATTCCAAAAACGTGACGTATTATAATAAAAGAAATCCCCGCTTGTAAAAACGGGGATTTTTATTACATAAATTTCTCTTAGATTGCAACTTGAAGAACAGCGATATGTTATTTTAAGAGATATGCTGTTTGAAATGATTTGAGAAAAATAGGAAGAATTTCAACTAGATTCATATTGCAATTTAGTTATCCAATTATTTATAAGGAAAGGACGCCTATAAAATATTGATTCAAGTTTTACTTTATTTTTTACTATCTTCGGGGGTGTTTCATATGCACTATGCATTTTCACGTATAAGACTACGTAGTTTTTTTGGATGGATGATTATAGGGGTGTTCCTTACAATGATTCCATTAGGTCTAGCAAATGTTTCTGAGAATACAATGGAGGTTATTTCACAAATAACTGTATTTTTTGTATTTCCGTTACTTTGGCTATACGTAAAAACAAATAAAAATAATGTTGTATTTAACAGTTTTTTTGATAAGCCAGGACGTTTATCTTGGGGATTAATTGTATTAGCAACGATAATGGGGATGATTTTTTCAGTTGGCATATCTCAGATTCAATTTTACATATTAGCACATACGTTACCGAATTTCTTAGTTACTATGCTAGAAGACGGAAATGTTATTAATACGAGTAACGTATATATGACGATATTTACTTTCATTTCAGCATGTGTGTTAGCACCTATTATGGAAGAGGTTATTTTTAGGGGATTTTTCTTACAGCGAATGGCTCATAAATGGGGAATTAAAAAAGCTGTAATCATATCTTCAATTATTTTTGGCCTAGGACATTTTGATGTTATTGGTGCGTTCATGTTTGGTGTCGTTATGTGTCTTTTATACATAAAGACACAAAATATATGGACGAATATAGCTGTGCACGCTCTAAATAATTTGATTGCAACAAGTATGCAATTTTTCGGTGGAGAAGAAAGTGGTACAATCTCAATTACTGAATTACAAGCGCAAAGTAATTTATGGATTGGTATCGGTCTTACAGTTGTTGGATTACTATGGTTAATTCCTTATGTTTGGAAACAATGGCGTATAGTAAAAGAAGTTGGCGTGCCACCAGTACGTTTTATAAATGAGCAAAAAGTAGAGAGTGCATCACATGAAAATGAAGTGTATAGTCAAGTGATCGTAACCGATAGATTGATGGCCATAGAGTTACCAGATGAGGCTGTAAATAAGCTTCGGTTAGAAGAAAGTGATTATGTAACAGTATCTGTAGAAGAAGATAAAATCGTTATAAAGAAAGCACATAATAGATAATTAAAAAGTAGCTCTTAGGAGCTACTTTTTAATTTGTAATAATTTCTACACGAAAATTATTACCGTTCTTTACATATTTAATATCTGTAACAGTGCGGACCGTCTTTAAAATCTCCACTTTTTCACCAATTCGCGGGATCGTTGGAACATTATCCCAAATACCAAGCAAGTCATCTAATTGTGCCGTTTTTTCATAAAACCAGATTTTCAATGTAAAGCCCCTTTCTCGAACTTTATGTATTTTAATACATAATATATTATTTTTATTCTTATTGTAAGGGGTTTTTTTATATTTTATGAATAAAAATAAATTAATCTTCTGGGAAGATATGTTCAATATCAGGAGTAAGAGATACTTCTGATAATACGATATGAGAAACTGTCGTTGCATATGAAGAAACATCATTGATAAATTCTTCAAGTTCAACGAGTGAAGGAATAGAAATTTTTACAATGTAGCATAAGCTTCCTGTTACTCGGTAACAAAAACTTGCAGATGGATAAGACTGAATAAATTGTTGCATACGTGTTGTATCACCATTCTTTAAGGTGATTTCTAAAATACAATCTAAAACTAGTCCTGCCTTTTTATAATCAATATCAATTGTGTATTTTTGAATAACACCTTCGCTTTCGAGCTTACGAACACGTTCTGAAGTAGACGGAGCAGATAAGTTTACTCGTTTAGCCAATTCACGCATCGAAAGGCGACTATCATTATATAATTCATTTAAAATTTTTCGATCAACACGGTCTAATTGCATTTGTAAATATACCTCCAGTAAAATAATGATTTTTGTAAAGGGAAAATATAAATTAAGATTCATATGAAATGTAAAGTGAACGTTATTTATTTTACAATAAAACAGAAGGAAATAGGAGGGGAAATGATGGAGAGAATTTCATTATCAAATGTAGGAGATACAAAGTTTCAAAAGTTATTAGGGCATAATTCGGATATATTACATTCGTGGAGTACGTTAGAAGATACACTGTACAATAAAGGAACTCTTTCAGCAGAGTTGAAGGAGCAAGTGAGAAGAACATTAGCGTATGGGAATGAATGTCCGTACTGTATGGCAAAGGGAAGACCTGATGATGTGCAAAAGGCAGAGGAGATTGGTGTAGCCGTTACTTTTGCGCATACATTTGTTCATGACCGAAAAGCAATAGATGATACTATGTTTCACGTATTAAAACAATATTGGACAGAAAAAGAAATTGTAGAGCTTTGCGCCTATGTTTGCTTTATTACTGCGTCACAACAACTTGGTTTTCTATTTCAATTACAGCCAAATTAAGGGGGAAATGATGACAAATCAAATAGCACTTATCATAATCGATGTACAAAAGGCATTTCAATTACAAGATTGGGGCGAGAGAAATAATATTTTTGCTGAAGAAAACATGAGAATTTTGTTAGAAGAATGGAGAAAAAGGGAACGACCAGTTTTTCATATTCAACATGTAAATAAAGAAAATGCTCAGTCAATGTTTTATGAGAGAGCGGAAACGGTGAACTTTAAAGAAGAAGTGCAACCACTACTTGGTGAAGTGGTTATTCAGAAATTCGTTAACAGCGCGTTCATTGGGACAAATTTAGAAGATCGATTAAGAAAGAACAAATGTAATGCAGTAGTGGTTGTAGGATTAACGACAAATCATTGCGTGGAAACTACGACACGAATGGCAGGGAATTTAGGATTTACAACGTATTTAGTGAGTGATGCAACGGCTACTTTTAACCGTAAAGGTCTAGATGGTAAAGAGTATAGTGCAGAAGACATTCACAATATGACGCTTGTAAATTTACATGAAGAATTTGCTACGATTGTGACGACAAAAGAAGTATTAAAATTATTTTGAGAAAATAATTGCGAATTATGTAGAAAAAAATAAGAATATTTCGTATAATCTAAGTACAATCATTTTGAAAATAGGGGTGTCATCATATGGAGCAAATTCCAGTAAAAAAAATAGAAGAAGTACTTGTTTTAGCAGGGGATGATAAACAAAAGCAAAAGGAATTTTATGAATTGCTCTTATCAACAGAGTTTTATGTTGCTGGGTCACTAGAAGCAGAGGACGGGGCAACGGAAGGAATACTTCGCTTGCGTCATTTCCAAGGAGAAGGTAGATGGATCGTTCCGTTCTTTACACAAATGGAATTTGTAAAAGACGTGTTGCCAGAAGATACGCCCCTTATTACGATACGTGGAAATCGATTATTTGGTAGCATCGAGAAAGATGCAACAGCTGTATTAAATGTCGGTACTGATATAAGTAAAACATTTATTCCAGAAGAAATTGCAGATATCGCATCTGGACGAATTTTTAATTATTATAAGTAAAAGGAAAAGCGTAATCGCTTTTCCTTTTTAATTTGAACATAGAGTGGCTACACCGGAAGAAATAGAGACTGTTTTATTATTCGTGTTTATTGAAGCTGTAGCTCCAAGTGGAATACCGATGTTTGGACTTATATGTCCAATTGGTAAACCGAATAGGACAGGTATATGATATGGCGCGAAATATTCATATAATATTGTTTGCAATGATTGAGAGGGCTTTGAAGGAGTGCAGTCGTGACAACTTGTGAAAATAACGCCCCTGCATTCATTAAACTTTCCAGATAAAAGTAGCTGATTTAACATACGGTCAATGCGGTACGGTTCTTCACCAATGTCTTCAAGTAATAAAAGTGTATTGCCCGTATTTATCTCGTAGGGCGAGCCAATTATACTCGTTAACACAGCTAAATTTCCTCCAACTAACGTACCTGTAACTGTACTGTGAGAACTAGGTACGATACATTCTGATGCAGATAAAATGGTTGAATACGGATGGAATAGTTGATTGAAAGAAGATAAAGAAAGAGAATCTACACCTTTCCCTAATTCTTCAACCATTGGGCCATGAAATGTCACAAGCTTTGCATAACGTGAAAAAGCAGTATGTAAAGCTGTAATATCGCTATATCCCCAAAAGATTTTAGGGTTTTGCCGAATGATTTCATATTGAATGTGAGGGAGGAGTCGAGCACTTCCATAACCACCTCGTGCACAAAAAATTGCCTTCACTTCATTATTTGTAAATGCTTCATGTATATCGTCAAGCCGAACTTGATCACTTCCGGCTAAAAATCCATATTTCTCGTAAACACTCTTCCCGATTATTACGGATACCCCCATCTCTTGTAATACATTCACACCTTTTAATACATTTTCGATTGTAGGTGGACCAGATGGTGCAATAATCATTACTGTATCACCTTGTTTTAATACATTTGGATAAATCATTAAGCTCAGCCTCCTTCTCTTTCAATATATTCGCTTCATATGAAGTTCAACCCTTGCAAAAGCAGGGGAAAGCTTATCAAATAAAGAAGATATAAGGGAAATAGGAGGGAAAATGATGTTTACAAGTCGAGTAACAGACATATTAAAAATTGAGTATCCCGTTGTTCAAGCCGGTATGGCAGGCGCGATTACGACGCCAGAACTTGTTGCAGCAGTAAGTAATAGTGGAGGATTAGGGACGCTTGGAGCGGGCTATATGAGCCCAGAACAAATTCGTGAAGCGATTTATAGAATAAGAGAACTAACAGATAAGCCTTTCGGTGTTAATTTACTTGTAACGAAAGAGATAGAAATAGAAGAAGAGAAGGTAAATGAGGCGAAAGTATTACTAAGCGGAGTGAATAGAGAATTAGGTATAGAAGTAGAAGGAACGTTAAAGCTTCCAAAAAGCTATAAGGAACAATTACAAGTGCTATTAGATGAAAAAGTACCGGTCGTTAGCTTTGCATTTCAAACGTTAGAAAAAGAAGAAATAGATGACTTAAAAAGAAGTGGAATAAAAGTTATCGGAACAGCTACCCATGTGAAGGAAGCGAAAGTACTTGCTGAGCTAGGAGTAGATATTATTATTGGGCAAGGTAGCGAAGCAGGAGGGCATAGAGGAACGTTTATTGGGAAAGAACGAGATGCTATGATTGGTACTTTTGCGTTAATACCTCAGTTAGTAGGGGCTGTTCCGCATATCCCAATTGTCGCAGCAGGTGGTGTAATGAACGGACAAGGGCTTGTTGCGGCATTGGCACTAGGAGCAGAAGGTGTCCAAATGGGATCAGCCTTTTTAACAAGTGAAGAGAGTATTACGCACGATGTGTATAAAGAAGCGGTTTTACATAGTACAGATACGAGCACAACTGTAACTCGTGCGTTTTCCGGGAAATATGCACGCGGTATTCGGAATGAATTTATAGAGAGACATGAAGGAAAAGAAGAAGGGCTTCCGATGTATCCAGTGCAAAACGTATTAACTTCTAAAATACGCCAAGAGGCAGCGAAGCAAAATAAGGAAGAATATATGTCACTTTGGGCAGGACAGGCAGCATCATTGGCACGAATCGAATCAGCTCAGCATGTAGTGGAGCGAGTTATGAAAGAAGCGGCGAATGCAATCGAGAAATTACAAAATATATACAAAAAGACCACTTGAGTAATTCAAGCGGTCTTTTCGTTAGTTTGCTTTATAAAATTGTTGGATGGCTTCGTCGATGTAAACCCAGCCTTTCCAACCTAAGTGCATATGATCTTTTAAGAAGTATTTATCGTATTCATGATTTGAGAAGTCGGCAATTGGATAACCAGCTTTTTCAATTTGCTCATGAACTTTCTTATAGTATGCTTCGCGGCGTTCTTTCGGGAAGCCAGCGTAGTCGTACCAAGGACCTTTGACAGGAACAGAAATGAAGAGTGGTTTTGCACCAGATTGTTTTAATAAATCAAGTACAATTTGTAAATCTTCATATTCTGGCGATTGGTCATAAGCATCATTTTTTAAGTAACCTTCACGTTGCTTTAATTTTTTCTTAATTTTGCTATTGAAGTAACCATCTTCGATACCATATTCATTAGATCCAGATTCTGCTGCACCTGTTTGATCCGCATGTTTACGAGCCTCTTCCCAGTTCATTTGTTTTAATGAAGGATCGAGCTTCTCTTTATGCGGTTTAATATTAAACATAGCTGTAAATAAATCTTTACGATCTAAAATGTTACGGTAAATATAAGCGAAAGGTTTAGCAGCAAGTGCTTTTACTTTATACTTCGTATCATCATAAGCGATACCTTCAAGCGAAATTTTTAATAAAGTTTCTTTTTTTACAATCTCAAAGTTTAATAAACGCTTTGCAATTTGTTTTTTCATTTCAGGTTTTAAATCATTGTTGAAAATGAAGTGGTAACCTTGTTGTTTTGAAAAGTTAGGTGCAAAGTGCGTTTCGTCAATACCTTGTGGTACAAACCATTGCGGAGAAAGAACGAATACCATTTTCTTATCTTTCAATTGATCCATTGTAGATGCGAAGTTTAACACATGTACAAGGTCTTGTGTTCCGCCGCGTCCAAGAAGGAATGGCGTAAATCCTTCAGGTTTTACTTTAAAATAATTAGATGGATGGAAAGCATCCATACGTGCGAATTCCGATGAACCGTACATCGGAAGATATTTTGGATCTGCTAACATCTTTTGCTGTAAAATCATACTTTGAATTTTTTCTTCTTTTAAAGAAGTAGCAGCTTGTTCTACTTTTTCATCACTTAAAAGTGGAAGTAGGAAGCGCGTTGGAATAAGTAAGAATACAGCAAAAAGGGCCAATGCTAAAAGCATCGGACCAAATTTTGCTTTGTTCATCGGATTTCTTCCAACTTTTTAATAACCATGTTTGGTGTAGCCCACTCGTCACGGTCAAAATCAGAAATAGAAACTTCAATATCTAAACGCTCTTGGAATTCAACTAATAAAGATACTACAGCGAAAGAATCAAGGATACCTTCTTCAAATAATTGAACATCTAAGTTTTCTTTCACAATATCGTTTTCACATACTTCTTCTAAAATATCTAATACTTGCTCTTTGAATTCTGCCATTTTTAAAATCTCCTTTATATCCGAAATATATTATATGTGCAACTTCTTAATGGAATAAGAAGGGTGCATTAAAAGTATCTGTTAAGGTGTCCAGAGAAGATTAGGAAACCGAAACATACAACGTGGAACGTAATTACAATCGCAAGGATGCGTGTGAATTTATTGTTTGGCCAAAACTTATGCTTCTTGTTTTTTCGTTCGAAAATATCGAATAAAATAAACAGTGCGGCATGATATAGACCATAAATAATATATTGCGCAACAGCGCTTCCTTGGATATGCCAAATTCCCATAATGAAAAAGTTTAAAAATGCACCGATATACGAAATTGTGTAACGGTTCTTAATTAACTTTTTCTTCGTTGCAAAAAAGACGAAACGCATGTAAATAAAATCACGGAACCAGAATGATAAACTCATGTGCCAGCGGTTCCAGAAGTCTTTAATATTACGACTAAGGAATGGCTTATTAAAGTTTTCTGGCGTTTTAATTCCCATCATATAACTTACACCAATTACAAAAGAGCTATAACCAGCAAAATCAAAGAATAGATATAAGCTATAGCTATACATGTAAATCATATTTGAAAAGATTGTATCGTGTTGAGCGAATGCTGGATCCATGCAATATTGCTTTATTAAGTAAGCAATAATAAATTTATACAAGAAACCTTGGAAAATACGATTTAGTCCTGTATATAGTAAATTTTGATATTCTTCAGCGCTAGGTGGCTTTTGAATATCTTTTTGGAATCTTCGGTAACGATCGATAGGTCCTGTTGAAATCGCAGGGAAGAATAAAACGAATTCCCAGAAGTTAAAGAAAGAAAGCTCTTTAATTAAACCATCGCGAACTTCAAATACCATTTGAACTGCTCTGAATGTTACGTAAGATATACCTAGAAAAACAACAAGTTTTAACTCAGGTAATAACGATGCAAATGGTGCGATTTTTGCCAAAATAAGAGGCAAAATCGATAAAATAACAGCTATGCAAAATGTGAATGTACTATTATTTTGTTTTCTTAAAATTAAATAGCCTTTAATAAGGACATATTGCCAAATAATAAATGTAGCTAACATCATTGCTTGCTTTGGTTTATCTGAGAAGATAATAGCAAGCATGACTAATGTTAAAACGGCATTATATTTACGCAACATTTTACCTTTTAATCCAGCTATGATAGTAGGTATTAATAAAATGCCCACTATAGCGAAAAAATAAAATGATCCATATGCGGTCATGCTGTAACCTCACTCAATAATTTTTTGCGATCTACCTTTCCATTTGGTGTCATTGGAATAGAAGATTGATACATGAATTTACGTGGAATCATGTAGTTTGGTAATCGCTCATTGAGTTCTTTTTTGATTGCAGATGTTAATTTGAATTCTTTCTCAAACGAATGCTCTCCAGGAACAACAACCGCTAATAAATAATCGTATTTCTCACCTTTTTTAATTGGAACAATAACTGCTCCTTCTACGTAAGAACACGCACGAAGGTGATGCTCAATTTCTTCTAATTCCATTCGATAACCATGAAGCTTAATTTGGAAATCAAGACGACCATTATAGAATAGAAGACCATTTTCAACATAGCCAGCATCACCTGTTTTATAGGCGCGCTCACCGTCAATCATAGTAAATGCTTTTTCTGTTAATTCAGGGCTTCCTAAATATCCAACGCTTACGCTTGGACCGACAATTACGATTTCACCTTTTTCACCATCAGGTGCAATCGTGCCATCTTCTTTCATAATAAGAAGGCGACAGTCTGATTTACAGTAGCCAACTGGAAGTGATTTGTATTGATTAAGTACTTCTTCTGTAACGTGAATACCTGTGACAGCAACAGTAGCTTCTGTTGGACCGTAAGTATTCATAATTGTTGCATTTGGGAAACGCTCAATTAATTTTCTAGCCACTTCATTTGGTAACACTTCACCGCAGAATAAGAATGTTTTCATGTTTGGTAGCATACTCTCAGAGAAAGATGCTTCCATTAAACACATTTCAGCAAAAGAAGGTGTAGAAGTCCATACTTGTATATCCGATTGCTCTAAAGAAGCAAACAAGTCTTTTGGACGTGCAATCATATCTTTATCGATTGCCCAAAGTGTACCACCTGTTACTAATGATGGGTAAATATCCATGACAGATAAATCGAATGAGAAAGGTGCTTGGTTTAAGAATACTTGCCCTGTTTGTAAGTTGAAATCTTCTACAGCCCATTTTGTAAAGCTTACAAGGCAGTTATAAGTAATCTGAACCCCTTTCGGATTACCTGTGCTTCCTGATGTGTAAATAATGTAGAAGTTCTCATCACCTTTTACCGCATGTTCAGGATTTGGAGTTTTCCCTTTATGAGTAAAGAAAATATCTTTTAAGTTGTCTTCACTTACGATGCGAACTGGTAAATCAGTTACAGTTACTTCTGCTGCCGATAAAAGTAATTTCGCACCAGAATTTTCAGCGATACGTTGTACACGATCAGCTGGGATAGATAAATCTACAGGAATATAAGCATGTCCAGCTTTTACACATCCTAAAAAGTTAATAATCATTTCAGGTTGCATATGGCCATACACCATAATTGGTGAACGATCGTCTGGATACTCAGAAGAAATCCAATGTGCTAACGCATCAGAATCTTCCTTTAATTGTTTGTACGTAATTTTCGCATCTCGCCAAACAAAAGCGGTTTGATCAGGCGTTTCAATAGCCCACTTTTCAATTTGTTCTAATAACTTCATAACGTTCCCACCCTAGAATTCATTGTAAATAAATGTACTTGTGTTTGTATCATGGAATCCATACAACCAAAGTAATGCAAATAAAATTGCAAGATAATAAACCGTCTTTGCAACCCATTGTGTGAGTGGTCGAGACCATATCTCTTTTAATCTTTCCATGTCTTTCCCTCTCTTAATGAAATAATAGCTCTTTGTAGGTATCATGTCCTACATTATTGTGAAAAAAACAAAATCCCACATTTTAGGTAAAAATAAGTCAAAAGGCTCTTTTCTGATATTAGCACTAAATACTAAAAAAGAAAATCCCTAACTTAGCAATTATATTACATTCAGCATGAATTTGTAATGGGTTTGACATGTAAATAGAAAGTGGATTGTGTGAATACATAAAAGTGGACTATAAGAATACGTAAAAATGCAGTATTTGTTTTTATTAATCATTTAAGACGGAGTAAAATTTAAAATTTCTAGTTCTTTTGAAAAGGAGGAAATTATCATGAATAGAGTGTGGAAGAATCTAATTTCGGAAGAAAATATCGTGAAATGGAGAAGGCATTTTCATAAGTATCCGGAATTATCATTTCATGAAAAAGAAACTTCGCAATTTATATATGATACATTATGCTCATTTTCTTCTTTTGAAGTAACGAGGCCGACGAAGTATAGTGTACTAGCAATTAAAAGAGGTGTGAAGCAAGGGAAAGTAATTGCGATTCGAGCTGATATAGATGCTTTACCAATTCAAGAGGAGACAAGTAAATCTTATACATCTGTGAATAAAGGAATGATGCATGCATGTGGGCATGATGCTCACACAGCTATATTATTAAGCACTGCAGAGGTGCTTAATAATATGAAGGAAGAGTTTGTAGGGGAAATTCGTCTATTCTTTCAGCATGCAGAAGAAGTATACCCTGGTGGTGGACAAGAAATGGTTGAGGCGGGTGTTATGGACGGTGTTGATTATGTAATAGGTTTACATGTTATGTCTGGCTTGGAAAGTGGGAAGGTAGGAATTGTATATGGACCGATGATGGCAGCACCAGACGTATTTACAGTTGAAATCCAAGGCAAAGGAGGGCATGCGGCGCGGCCAGAAGAAACGATTGATCCTATCGCTATCGGAGCGCAGATTATTACAAATCTACAACATATCGTATCTAGAAATACAAGTGCTTTCATGCAAAGAGTCGTTTCAGTTACGCAGTTTCATGGGGGAGTGGCAGACAATATTATTCCTAGTACAGCAACTTTAATGGGAACTGTTCGTTCATTTAATCAAGCATTGAGGGTGGAAGCAGAAGGAAAAATCGAGAAAATTGTGAAAGGAATTACAGAAGCACATGGAGGATCGTATACATATACGTATCGATATGGATATGATCCGGTTATTAATGATGAATATATTACGAAAATAGTAGAAGAAAGTGCACTACATTTGTTTGGGAATGAGCGTGTTGTGAAGCTTGAACCTTCTATGGGTGGGGAAGATTTTTCAGCATATTTAAGAAAAGCACCCGGTTGTTTCATTAAATTAGGAACAGGTAATGAAAATATATATACTTGTTATCCACATCACCATCCGAAATTTGACGTGGATGAATCAGCATTAATTTGTGGAGTGGAGCTATTTTTAGAGACGACTATAAGATTACTAAAATCATAGAAAAACAAAAAAAGGCAACTGCGCTCTATCGCAGTTGCTTTTATTTCTTTCCGTCAGAGAGGGCTGAGAAAGAACTATGCTCATTTATAGTATATGAATAGCTAACGGACAAGCTTGTACATTTTAATCATTTTTTTAAAAAAGTTGTTGACATTGATAATCAATGTCAATTAATCTAAATATAGTTGAAATTGATAATTATTATCAATAGGATGGATGCGACATGTTAATGAGAAAAAAATTTCACCTTCTACGGAGGGGCTTAAAAGATAAAAATAAAGATGTTGATCAGCATATGGAATGGCAACGAAATGTAATTCGGTCTGAATATGTAGATGAGAAGAAGAGCATTCAAACAGAAAAAGAGATACAAAGTAAAGGGAGAGGTTCAGTTGAGTAAGTTAGTAATGATTTTTGCAAGTATGAGTGGAAATACAGAGGAAATGGCTGACCATATTGCCGGCGTAATTCGTGAAACAGAAAATGAAATTGAAGTTATTGATATTATGGATTCACCAGAAGCTTCTATATTGGAACAGTATGATGGAATTATTTTAGGTGCATACACATGGGGAGATGGTGATCTTCCTGATGATTTCTTAGATTTTTATGATGCAATGGATTCTATTGATTTAACTGGGAAAAAAGCGGCAGTATTCGGATCATGTGATTCGGCTTATCCGAAATACGGAGTGGCGGTTGACATTTTAATAGAAAAGCTACAAGAGCGCGGAGCAGCAGTTGTGTTAGAAGGACTAAAAGTAGAATTAACGCCAGAAGATGAAGATGTAGAAAAATGTTTACAGTTTGGAGCTGAATTTGTAAAACACCTTTCTTAATGGCAGAAGGGAGCTGAAGAGCAAGTGCATGAGAAAATCTCAATCAAAACGATGACAGATTATCATTTGTATGATTTTATGCGGTGTCCGCATAAATTTTATTTTCGTCATATAAAAAGAAGAGAACCTTCTTCATTTGAATGGCAACAAATAGTGCAAATGATTGTGAATCAAATTATTAACGAGTATTACACGCTACCTGCGGGTCAACAAACGAAAATTGTACTTTTAATATTAATAGAAAAGTATTGGAAAAAAGTAAGGATTAATATGTTTGCTTCGAAGACGGAGTACTATATTGTATTAGCGAAGCTAACGGATCACTTATTACAGTTTGTTGAAAGGGATGATAGTCAGACACCACCATTGTTTTTATACGAGAAGTTTCAAACATATATGGAAGAGTTAGGTGTCCACATGTCATTGACATTTGAAGTTGGTAAGTGGAATGCTGAGTCGTTTGTAATTAAAAAGTATGTTGTCGATGCGGATGAGGAAATGCTTGCTCTTTGTCAGAAGCTAATGACAGTATTCAGTTATAAAGCTTTCGGCGTTCTTCCAGGAAAAATTGAAGTTATTAATTTAATAGAAGGAACTAAGTATGAGTACATTCCAAAACAGGAAGATATTATAACTGGAATGGCTGATTTATCTAGAATGAAAGAAATGTTACAGCAACCTGAGCATTATACAGAGCGTCATTTTCGTTCTGAGTGTATAAGTTGTGCGTTTCGTAGTGAATGCCAAGGGGAAGAAGTAAAGAAAGAAGCGAAACAGAAGAAAAATATAGTTCATTAAAGGATGCAACTTTGCATCCTTTTTTGTTATTGACATGAAAAGCTTTTCATCATTTACGGTATATTTGTAGCAGATTTTAATAAAGTGAAACTTTAATCAGTGGGGGTCAATCGGGCTACCCGCAAATAGCGGGATAAAGGGAGGAATAATCAATGAAAGATGAAACGAAAGTATTTCAATGGTTAAAAGAACAAAATGCTCCTTTTGAAATTCAACTGCAAATTTTACAGGCATTTCAATTGTATAAAGTTATTGTTGAAATGGATAAAAAGTTAATGATGTATGAGGAGAGAGTATATAGGGAGAGAATGTAATCTCATCCCTGTAATATCGTTTTTAGTTGTTCTGTACTTGTAATGAATTCGAGTTCATTCTCTGATTCAAAGTTATAAATAATATTATGTAGTAAAGGACTATATTGATAAAAGGTAGTAATGCGGTGAATGAGTAATGGATCATGATGAGAAATAAGTGTACTGTACTGTTCATATACAGATGTAGTAAACTCATGTCCGAAATCATAATATAGTCCTGCAAAATCAAAAGCAGGATCGCCAATTTGCGCATCACCAAAATCGATAACACCTGAAATGCTTTTGTTCCGTTTGTTAAATAAAATGTGATGATGAGTAAAATCAGCGTGAATGATTGTGTTTTGAAAAGTGGATGTAGCTAAACATGCAAAGAAATTTTCAAATAAGCGATTTAAGGCTAGTTTCTGTAATGAAGTAAGGCTAGTAGTGAGATATTGGTTTAATTTTGTTTGTAGCTCTTTCCAGTAGGTACATGTTTTTTCAATAGGGAAACATAGCGTTGTAACTTGGGATAAAGGAATACTATGTAGTACCGCAAGGAAAGTAGCTAATTGTGTAATAATTGCTTTCAGCTCTGGATCCTCCAGCGTGGCAACTGTTTCTGTTTTTAATGGTTCACCATGAATGAGAGTATAGTAACTACAAAGAGGAACCTCATCAGATTCATTTTTATAAATTAGGTGATATTGTGGAACTTCGATTTCTTGTAGTGATTGAGTGAGAATTGCGCATAGTTCTTTTTCTAACGGAATTCGCATCGCATATTCCTGTTTTCGTGGGAAACGAAACAGTAGCTCATCATTTACTATAACTGCTACATTATCCCATCCTTCTTCATTTTGTTTATATGAATGTATAGAAAGATTAGGCAAAGCTTCTTTTATATAATGTTTGTAAGAGTCCATAATTGTTCCTCGTTTCTGAGTTAAGTTATTCTATTTTATGATATCAGAATTTTCTTTCTATATGTTAAAATATAGCTATTATTATGAAGAAGGGCGGGAGTATTACGAAAAAAAGACTGTTAATCATTTCTCTATGTATCGCTTTTGTATTGTTTTGGTCATATAAAGAGGAGGTTTTTGCTACCTTTAAACCGATTGATCAGTACGAGTTAAATAAGGAGTTAAAGAACAAAAGTATAGAAAACTTAACTCATAATGAAATGAAAAAGGTAGGAGAGCATTTTGTGACCGAGCAACTATCAGTGTTTGGGTCTACTAATAAAGAAGATGTGAAACGAAAAGGTGAAGAACTATTTTTAAATAGAGGGTATGAACAATTAATGGGAAATTATTATCCAAATCGTTTTCAAGATTTAGAGTATAAATTTACAAACGAGGAGATACGTGAAGAGACCGATGAGAGTTTTCTTTATCAAGCTGTAGCGTACGTTGCGGGTACTGAAAATGGTAAGAAAAGCGAAATGAAATTGAATTATGAAGTGAAAATTGTAAAGGTTAATAATATATTTATGGTGCTAGAACAAAAGCAGCGCGTGCAATAAAGGAAATTCATTGCTCAATAGAACATTTGGGGGTGTATTACTTAATACGGAATAAAAAGGCCCTCAAGGAATAAAGGGCCTTTAAAGATTTTCATTTTGTTGACCAAGTTCTTTTTGAGCAATATATAAATTCCCTTGCTCGACTTGTTTAAGAGTATGAACAGAATCTCCTGCATATCCTTTTTGTGTTTTAACAGTTCTTTTTGAACGATTGGAATCTTGTTTCTTCATATAATAGGCCACCTTTCATCAAAAATAAACGAAAATGATAAGTATGAGTAATACAGCAGCGAAAATGGTAATGCCCATTAAAAACGAAGTGTTTTTATATTTAGGTGGCTTATGTACATCTTGCCGATATCCAGGTGAAATTTCAGGGGCAAATTCTTCATCGAATGATTGCTTTTTTTCTTTGTCGTCCATATGTACCCACCTTTCTTTTTCATTATATTATACGTTACAAGAAAAAATATGCATAAAGAAAACAGCCGCTTTATTATTAGCGGCTGTTTTGTGTTGTATATTTTCGTTGTACTTGAAAGAGACGGATAAGTAGGAAGGCAGCGCCAAATGCTAGACCGATAATAAGACCGATCCAATAGCCTTTCGCGGCCCATTCTGTATACGTTGCTAATATGTAACCTAGTGGTAGACCTATTACCCAATAAGCAATTAAAGTCATAATTAGAGCAACATTTACATCTTTATAACCACGCAAAGCTCCTTGTACAGGGGTTGCAATTGCATCCGAAATTTGAAATAAAATTGCAAAGATAAGAAATTCTTTTGCTAAATGATGAACTTTTGCATCTGTCGTATAAATAGAAGCAATTTGATTATCAAAGAAGTAGAGAAGAATCGAATATAATAAAGCAAAGGCAAGGGCTAATCCAATTCCAATCAGTCCGTATTGTTTTGCATTATCGTAACGTTTTGCTCCAACTTCGAATCCGACCGCAATAGTCATTGCCATTGCTAAACTTAGCGGAGTCATATATAACAAGGAAGCAAAGTTCATAGCTGCTTGGTGAGCTGCAATAGTTGTCGTACTAAAATTACTCATCATGAGCGTTACCGCAGCGAAAATACTCGTTTCAAAAAAGATAGCAAATCCGATAGGGACGCCAAGTTTTAAGAATGCTTTCCAACTCGAAAGAGAAGGTCGGTATAATTGTTTGAAAATGTTGAAAGAGGCAAAAGGCTCTTTCGTCTGAATAATAATGACTGTAATAATTAAAATGCACCAATATGTTGCAGTGGAAGCAATTGCTGCTCCGACACCACCAAGCTTCGGGAAACCGAAGTTACCAAAAATTAATAGGTAATTTAATATTACGTTAATTGGTAATGATAGTAATGTAATAATCATTGTTGTTCGAGTTTTTCCTAATGCATCAATAAATCCGCGTAAAACAGTGTAAGTGAATAAAGGTATAATTCCTATTGCGATAATACTTAAAAATTGCGCTGCAATACGTTCCACAGGTTCTTCTAAGCGCATGCCATTTAAAATAGGTGAAACGACGAAGAAACCGATGAGGATAACAACGAAGCTAGCACAAATTGCTAAATAAACCGCTTGTATGACAACGTGGGGAACGTCCTCCTTTTTCTTGGATCCAACGAGCTGTGCAACAATGGGAGTAGTAGCCATTAAAATTCCTGTTAATCCCGTACTAACTGGAATCCATATACTTGTTCCAATTGCAACACCTGCTAAATCAGTTGGACTTGCATGTCCTGACATTGTTGTATCAAAAAAACTCATCGCAAATAATGACATTTGCGTTACGAAAATCGGAAAAAATAGTAATACAAATTGCTTTAACTTTTGTGAGAATGAAGTAGTTTCTTTCATAAAATCCCCTTTCCGTATAAAAAAACAAACTCTTACTATCATACAATTTAATCAAAGATTAGAAAAGAAATAAGCGCCTACAACATATGAAGCCAATAAAAAAAGGATGCACTTTGAAAAGGGATAAGGTATTATGATAAGGTGTGAAAAAATTACATATTATTTGTTATTAAGGAGGCACTACTTGTGGCTGATTGGTTAATTGGTTTAATCATGGGTGCTGTTGAAGGTTTAACAGAGTTTTTACCAGTATCATCAACAGGACATATGATTTTAACAGGACACTTAATTGGATTTGAAGACGAGAGAGCGAAAGTTTTTGAAGTTGTAATCCAATTGGGATCGATTTTAGCGGTTGTAGTTGTATTTTGGAAACGATTATGGTCGTTGGTTGGAATTGGAAAAGTAAAAGAAGGGCCATCGTTAAATTTATTACATATTATTATTGGGATGATTCCTGCCGGCATACTAGGTGTATTATTCCATAGTGCAATTAAAAAGGTTTTATTTGGTCCAGGACCAGTTGTCATTAGTTTAGTAGCTGGTGGTATTTTAATGATTGTTGCTGAGAAGTTTTCAAAACCAAGTACAGCAAGAACGTTAGATGAAATTACATATAAGCAAGCATTTACAATTGGAATGTTCCAATGTTTAGCACTTTGGCCAGGATTTTCTCGTTCGGGTTCTACAATAAGTGGTGGTTTATTAGCTCGCGTGTCGCATACAGCGGCAGCTGAATATACGTTCATTTTAGCAGTACCAATGATGGTAGCTGCAACTGGATTAGATTTAATTAAAAGCTGGGATGTATTAAGCTCGGCAGATGTAACGCTATTTGCAACAGGATTTGTAACTGCATTCGTTGTTGCGATGCTTGCAATTGTTTCGTTCTTAAAATTATTAGCTCGTGTAAAGCTAACACCGTTCGCTTACTACCGTTTCATTTTAGCTGCGGTATTCTATTTCTTCATTATGTAATAAAAAAACCTGCCGAGCTCGGCAGGTTTTTATTTTACTACTTTTTCCATCATGCTTTCCATTACATGTTCCCAAAGAGAAGTATCATCAGCTAATGTAGCACGGAAATTAGCATACATTTCTTTTTGTTTTTCTTCGAAAGTTGGATCTTCTTTTTCAGGTAATGTAGCGCGCATTGAAGTTACTAATTCTTGTACTTTTGGAGCGCGTGGTCCAAAGACGGCTTGTTCATTACCATCTTTATCAATGAAAATAAAGATTGGAATCGCACGTGCTGTTCCATTTGTTAAATATTGATCCATTAATTCTAAGTTTTCATCGCGAATTAATAAACTCATATCAATATTTGCAACTTCAGAAATTCGTTTCATAACAGGTACGCATAAAAGAGCATCGCCACACCAATCAGCAGTTAATACGATAACACGCCAGCCGTCATTTTGACGTTCTTCTAATACAGGAAGTAATTCATTTGGAATTAAAAAGTTATTGTAAATGTGTAGTAGCTCGTATTGGTTTACTTGCATTTCATTCACATATGTATCAAAGGACATACCTTTATCAGCCCATTGTTGTAAGTTCATAATTAACACCTCTTTAGTAAGATTTGCTTTCATTGTACCAATTTTTATATAGAAAAGCTTGTATTCTTACTCTTTCTCGTCACTTAATAATTTATTTAAGAGGAAAAAGAATAGTACGACACATAATTCAGCTATGTTGGACATTTGTACGCTTTCTATCCAATCATCAGCAGTATGAATGACGAACCAATCTAGTGTAATTTCAATGAATGAGAAAAGAGTAATAGAAATCCAATTTGGCATGTTTTGTGTCAGTGGATATAGTAGCGCTTTGAAGAAACTGAAGATGAAAAATGTAATACTGTCTAAGAAAGTGATTAATAAAAAAAAGAGAAGTAACGCAATACGTGAACTATACTCTATACCTGTAATTTGAAAGACTCCTACATATACAAAAAATATAAATACAAAAATTATAATGAGAAAAAGAGCAATAATACTAATGATAATCGTTTTATCTTTTAGGCTGAGATTTGAGAATTTCTCCTCCTCATGCATTAAAATACCCCTTTTTTCTGGAAGTTAACTTCATTTTATCATGAAATACATATTAAAAAACTACGAATTATGGGAAAATAAAGTGACAAAAAGTAAGATTTCATGTAAAATTATTAATAAGGTTTTTATTTAACTAAATGAAATAAAAGGAGCTGTCAAAGTTGTCTCAAAATCGAGAGCAATTAATGGAAGAACTATCGACAAATGTGTTTGCTATGTTTCGCACATTGCGTAATGATATCGGAAAAATATTCGGTGGTTACATACCGTGGAATGAATTCATCGTCCTGAGAATATTAAATCGTACGAATAAAGAAATGGTATCGCGTGTAGCAAATGAATTAAATGTGTCGAATAGTCATATTACAGCTGTTACAGAAAAATTAATTAATAAAGGTTTTGTAACTCGTTCACGTTCTACATCAGATCGCCGAGTTGTGTATTTAGAGATTACAGAACAAGGGAAAGATTTAGTTGCGAAAATGGAAGATGCGAAAAAACAATATTTACAAGAAAGATTCTCTACACTTTCAGAAGATGAAATGAATGTAATGATTTCGATTTCCAAAAAACTTATTTAAGTGATTATAAACAAGAAAACGCTTACGTGATGAAAGAGAAGATCTTCCTTATATATGGAAGATCTTCTTTCGTGTGTAATAGATGTTAAAAAATAAAATGTGTATGAAAAAAGATAGAGCGCCATACTACTAATACAAGGAAGGGAGGGAGAAATATGACGAATCGTAACGGTAGTAAAGGGAGCGGTAATCAAGGATCACCAAAGTCCGGCCAGTTTAATCAGGAATTTAGCACTGAATTTGAAACTGGTAATGATAATAAAGGGAAAGAATATCGTTCTAAAAAAGGGAGTAAATCAAAAAAGGAGTGAATATATTCACTCCTTTTTTGATTTACGATGCTGCTGATTGATCAGTATTATATTTTTCTTCTGATTTTGCGACAATCATTGCGCAAATTGCATCCCCAGAAATGTTTACAGCTGTTCTAGACATATCTAGAATACGGTCAATACCGATAATTAAAGCGATACCTTCTACTGGTAGATTTACTTGATTTAAAACCATTGTAAGCATTACAAGTCCAACACCTGGTACACCAGCAGTACCGATACTAGCTAGTACAGCAGTTAATACGACCATAGCTAATTGCGGTAATGTAAGTTCCACTCCGTATACTTGAGCGATAAATACAGTTGCTACCCCTTGCATAATGGCAGTACCATCCATATTAATAGTTGCCCCTAGTGGTTGTACAAATGAGCTTATCGCTTTTGGAACGCCAAGTTTATCTTGTGCTGTTTTCATTGCAAATGGAAGCGATGCATTAGAGCTAGATGTACTAAATCCAATTGCCATTACTGGTCCGAAATGTTTAAAGAAACGAACAATACTTTCTTTTGCTAATACCTTTAATAAGCCACCATATACAAAGATCCCGTGAATAATGAGTACTAACATAACGACAATCATATACTTGAACATCGCAGCGACGCCTGCAAGCCCCATTTTACCAACGGATGAAGCGAGCAAACCGAATGTTCCAATTGGGGCTAATTTTATAACGAGATTAACGAGATACATCATTAATTCGTTGCCCTGTTCAAGTAATGAATGGATACCTTGAACTCGTTTTCCTAAAATAGCTATACCGAGTCCAATCAATACGGCAAAGGCAATGATTTGTAACATGTTTCCGTCAGCCATCGCTTTTGCTGGGTTATCTGGTACGATATTTAGCAATGTGTCGACGAAAGATGTTTCAGTTTTTGCACCTTCATACTTAAGACCTTCTGTTTTAAAATTACCGCCAGCTCCTGGTTTTATAATAAGTGCAAATGTAACCGCTATAGAGATGGCAACCGCAGTTGTTACGAGAAAGAATGAAATTGATTTTAAACCGATTCTTCCAAGTTGTTTCGGATCTCCAAGACCGGCAGCACCAAGTACGATAGAAATGAACACAACAGGAACAACTAGCATTTTAATAAGTCGAATAAACAATTGACCAATTGGGTTGAACACATATTGATTTAGTGGCTCAAAGCTAGATGGAGCGGCTAAATTTAGAGTGAGTCCAACAACTAGACCTAGAAATAATGCGATTAAGATTGCTTTTGTTTGTTTCAATAAAATCCCCCCTTTTGTTTTTGCGAAATTCCTTCCTAAAGTAATTATACCGAAAAAATACTTAATTTGACAATATTTTCTGAATTTTTAGGTTTTTATTTAAGTACAGATAGACTGATTTTTTGTTTAGAAAATAAAATAGACCATCACATAGGATGGTCAAGGAAGGGGACAATTTATGTCAATTTAATTAGGGATGGAAGCTGTTCAAAGACACTGGGGAATGTCTTATAAATTAGGGAGGAACAACTTCGATACATATACTATAAAAGGTAGATGTGACCTCTGTGTGAACATAGAGTGAAAGAGAGAGGGAGTTTTAAATAAAAGATAGAAAGACAAAAAAATAAGACCATCATATATAAGATGGTCAAGGGAAGGGGACAATTTATGTCAATTTAATTAGGGATGGAAGCTGTTCAAAGACACTGGGGAATGTCTTATAAATTAGGGAGGAACAACTTCGATACATATACTATAAAAGGTAGATGTGACCTCTGTGTGAATATAGAGTGAAAGAGAGAGGGAGTTTTAAATAAAAGATAGAAAGACAAAAAAATAAGACCATCATATATAAGATGGTCAAGGAAGGGGACAATTTATGTCAATTTAATTAGGGATGGAAGCTATTCAAAGACACTGGGGAATGTCTTATAAATTAGGGAGGAACAGCTTCGATACATATACTATAAAAGGTGGATGTGACCTCTATGTGAACATAGAGTGAAAGATATGGGGATTTGAAAAATAGTACATATGAAATTGTTATTGCTAGCAATATTGAGTTAGGATATAGAGTTTTCCAGCATAAAACGAAAAGGAATCTGAATATAAATAAAAGTTGTAATCTATGAAAAAAAGGATTATGCTCAACTATATTATAAGAATATAAGGTTTGTCCCAATTGTTTAAGGGCTTTTAAAAAGCTTTTTATTTATGAGGGGAAAGCTTCACTTTAATAAGGGAGTTAGTGATATGGAAGTAACAAAAAAACAAGGGCTGTATAATCGTCTTATACGATTAAACCCACCACAAATATTAGCGTTAGGTTTTTTCTGCTTAATTGTGGTTGGCGGTTTGTTATTAAAGTTACCATTCGCAACGAAAGCACATATTAGTTGGGTAGATGCTTTCTTTACAGCAACGTCAGCAGCGACCGTAACTGGTTTGGGAGTAGTGGATACAGCAAGTACATTTACGATGTTTGGCGAAATTGTTATTATGTTTTTAATTCAAACAGGTGGTCTAGGTCTTATGACAATTGCCATTTTAATTGTTTGGGTATTAGGCAAAAAAATCGGATTACGCCATCGTTTATTAATTGGAGAAGCATTTAATCAAACAAATATAGGTGGTCTTGTAAAATTAGTAAAGCGTGTCTTTATATTTTCGATTTGTATTGAGCTTATTGGGGTCATCTTTTTATCGTTTCGCTTTATTCCAGAGTTTGGTTTTGGAAAAGGTTTATACTATAGTATTTTTCATGTAATTGCATCTTATAATAATGCAGGCTTTGCTTTATGGCCAGATAATTTAACAAGATATGTAGGAGATCCCATTATTAATATTGGGATTTGCTCTTTAATTGTAATAGGTGGACTCGGTTTTACCGTATTAATTGATATATGGTATAGTCGCAGTTTTCGAAAATTATCACTTCACTCAAAAATAATGATTATTGGAACAGTAGTGCTAAATGTTATAGCAATGATTGTGATTTTTGTATTGGAATATAATAATGTGAAGACGTTAGGGAATTTATCTTTAAATGAAAAACTATGGGCTTCCTTCTTTCAAGGTATTACCCCGCGGACAGCTGGGTTTAATACGGTTGACTATGGAGGTATGGAAGAATCATCTATATTATTTACGATGATTTTAATGTTTATTGGTGCAGGAAGTGTATCAACAGGTGGAGGAATTAAATTAACAACGTTTGTTATCTTAATTACATCTGTTCTTTCTTTCTTTAGAAAAAAGGAGGAAATTGTTTTATTTCAGCGTACAATTAAAATGTCGACAGTAACGAGGGCCTTAGCGATTGCTGTTGCCAGTCAAATACTTATTTTAGCGGCGGTATTCATATTAATGCTTACAGAAAACTTCAGCTTTATTCAATTATTATTTGAGACAATATCAGCGTTTGGCACAGTCGGATTAACGATGGGAATTACTGCAAAGCTATCGGCATTCGGAAAATGTATTATTATGTTTGTTATGTTCTGCGGATTAATTGGACCATTAACACTTGTGTTCTCTTTAGCGCGACCAGCAAAACAAAAAATAAAATATCCATCGGAAGATGTGTTTACAGGATAAGGTATCCCGCGTTAAGCGAGATACCTTTTTCTTTTTTAGAACAGGGAGAACAATAGACCAATAAGTGCTACTCGGAATAAAATTGCGATAAGTGCAGCAATTCCACCGACAACTGCAGCGATACCGCCAGTTACAGTAGCTCCGCGATTATAAGCGTAAATACCGAGTAAAACAGAAACAAGACCAAATAGTGTTGGAAATGTAAATAGCGATAAGATAGATAGCGCAAGAGCGATAAAACCAGCAGTTGATCCAGCAGCGGACGATTTTACAACATCTTTATCGTCTTTATCATCGTAATCATAATCAATGCGTTGTGGTGCAACCTCAGCGGCGTACTCTTCTTTATAGTCACTATAATCACTATCTATTCTATCTCTTCTTTTATAATCATCAAATTTCTCAGTCAAAGTCATGACTCCTTTCATAACAAGGTTCAATAGTAGTATGTATCTCTTTTTCTTTTTTATCCTGCTATTTGTGGGAGTCGAGCTACGTACACATCCCACTGATTAAAGTTTCACTATACCAGAGCATGTACAGGGAGTAGTATCTTTTAAAAGGAGAAAAATGTTTTCTTGAAATAGGAAAAGTTAGTATGACTTCCTCTATTTTGGAAAGTATAAAAAGGAATAATGAGGAAAGGGTGCAATACATAATGGAACATCCAATTGAAAATTTAATGAAAACGGCAATGACAAATTTAAAAGAGATGGTAGATGTAAATACAATTGTTGGGAGCCCGGTTTCAACAGCTGACGGAAATGTAGTATTAACAGTATCTCAAGTGGCTTTTGGTTTTGGAGCTGGTGGAAGTGATTTTAAAGGGGGTTTTATTACTGAAAAACATAACGGTGGGCAAAATCAGCATAAAGAGAACAAGCAAGGGCATCCATTTGGAGGAGGAAGCGGGGCTGGGGTTTCTATTAGTCCAGTAGCTTTTTTAGTAGTTGGTTCTAATGGGGTGCAAGTATTACATCTCAACAGCAGTACACATTTAATTGAAAAGGCTTTAAATACTGTACCAAGCACTGTAGATAAATTTGTGAATGGTCGTCAAAAGTGAACTTGCATTTTTTAGGAATTATGATATATTAGAAAAAGTGCGCTTTAGGATGATCGGAATAATTGAAATGTAAATATATATGATGTGTGGAATAAGGGAGAGGAATTTATGATTAATATCAAAAACTTAGTAGTTGGCTTATTTATGTTAGTAAGCGGCTTTGTTGTATATGTAATAAAAGAAAAAGCTCCATTCTAAAACAGACAAACCGTTAATGTCTGTTTTTAATTTGCGGAAAAATATTGACAAGCTATTGTATTGGTGTTAGAATTTTAATTCGTGTCTCGGTTACAGCTAGTGTAAAGTAAATATCTCTTATGAATGCAATACGAAAAGTTTGCGAAAGATCGGGTAATTTTATCAACAACTTTTGTGAACAAACCCTATAAATTGTATTTGTAAGCTATATATGTATACTAGTGAATCAAGGAGCGGTCAGTGGAACCGTAATGATGAGAGAGAGGTAGGGCTTTCATCCAGTATATGTTACTTTCCCGTTAGGTGAATATAAAAAAGAGGACTCCTTTTAAAAGGAGTCCTCTTTCATTTTTTAAGTGCGACTTTCAACTTGTTGACAAATTTCATCCGTTGTTAAACCATGAGCTGTAATGACTGATCCTTTAATTGATGTATCTGCAATGCCCATCACATTAGAATCTTGCCCAGTTACAACGCAACAATCACACCCTTGTGCATCCTGTTCTGAGTTAAGTGTAACAACTTCATGACCTTGTTGCTGAAGAGCTTGTTGAACGTCTGTTAATGAGTTTTCAACGCCAATTCTAGCCATAATTCTCACCTCCCTACCATCTAATTGCTAGTATGCTCAAGTTCACTGCATTTATGAAAAGACGGTAGGAAGTAAATCTTTGTTTAGTCGTTATATACGCCAGTAAGCATTTGACTAACGAATTGATCGTTTAATGTATCTTGTGCTGAAGAAGTATTTGAATGGATGTCGATTGAAGCAATAAAATGATTATGTTCTTGCGTATTTGGTTCTACCTCTACGTAATTATCGAATTTACAAAAACCTTTCGTATCCATTAGATCAAATAATTGCAGCATTTCTACTACCTCTTGTCTCGTTCCTTTAATTTGTACACACGCCATGTTTATTTCCTCCTTTATTTTGACAAATTGTTTTTTAAAAATAGGATTATGATTACGAAATGAAAAATATGAATGTTATTTTTAGACAGCGCTATTTTTGTTATTTTCCCCCTTTTTCAGCAAAAGTCGTTATATATTCCCGGATTTATAAAATCGGACGTCCGTTTATTGAATACAATAGATTCGTATCAATTGATGAAAATCCTTCTTTTAAACAAATATTTTTTTAGTAGAAATTGGCGAAAAAAATTTTCGACTTTTTGTAAACGTTAACAATGTTGTTAAATCAATATAAGTAAAGAAGTACGTACGATTAAAAATTATAAATTTTCTAAAAATTAACTTGATTTATTTAGAAAGGAGAGTAAACTAGGAAACAATAAAAAATTCATAGAACATGGGAGGCGCTTCTAGTGAATGAGCAATGGATTTTCTTAAATGGAGAATTTGTTCCAAAAGATGAGGCAAAAGTTTCAGTATATGATCATGGCTATTTATATGGCGATGGAGTGTTTGAAGGAATTAGAGTTTATAGCGGTAATGTTTTCCGTTTGAGAGAGCATCTTGTCCGGTTGTATGAATCAGCAAAATCAATCCTTTTAGAAATTCCATATTCATTAGATGAAGTAACAAATATTGTTGTTGAGACGATTCGACAAAATAAATTATCTAATGGATACATTCGCCTTGTTGTATCAAGAGGAGCAGGAAATCTTGGATTGGATCCCGATTCATGTAAGAAGCCGAATGTAGTAGTAATTGCAGAACAATTATCTTTATTCCCACAAGAATATTATGAGAAAGGGATTCCAGTTGTAACAGTTGCAACGCGCCGAAATCGTCCCGATGTTTTATCCCCTCAAGTAAAATCTTTAAATTACTTAAACAATATTTTAGTTCGTATTGAAGCGAAATTAGCTGGAGTACAAGAAGCACTTATGTTAAATGATCAAGGATATGTAGCTGAAGGATCAGGAGATAACGTGTTTATTGTTAAAGGAAATAAATTAATTACACCACCAAGTTCTGCTGGAGCGTTAGAAGGTATTACACGAAACGCCATTTTAGAAATTGGCGAAAAACTTGGATATGACGTAAGAGAAGAGTTATTTACAAGACATGATGTATATGTAGCTGATGAAGTGTTTTTAACAGGAACAGCTGCTGAAGTTATTGCTGTTACGACAGTAGATGGTAGAACGATTGGCTTAGGGCAAACAGGTCCACATACGAACCGTTTATTAGAAGAGTTTCGTAAGTTAGTTGTAGAAGATGGAGAGAAAATTTACGAAGAAAATAAAGTTGGATAACAACTTTTTTAACATAAGAAAGCGTTGATAGGGAGGAGTAGTTGATTGTGAAGCCTCACAGAGAGTCGGTGGTTGCTGAAAACCGATGGTTCACGTCGACGAACATCGCCCTTGAGTGCTAAGCTAAAGCATTTGTCTAGGCTTAGACGGTAGCTCCGTTATTAGCTTGATCCATTTATGGATCACTGAGGCAAGAGTATTCTTGCAAAGAAGGGTGGTACCGCGAAATCTTTCGTCCCTTCAGCACATAGCTGGAGTGTGGACGTAGGATTTTTTTATTGTATAAAAGGTTGAAAAAGGGGGCTTATAAGAACAATGTCTTCAAAAACGGAAGAGAAACTGGCAACTGGTGCACAGCTATTGTTAGAAGCGCTAGAAAAGGAAGGCGTAGAAGTGATTTTCGGTTATCCGGGTGGTGCCGTTTTACCTCTATATGATGCATTGTATGATTGTGAAATTCCGCATATTTTAACAAGGCATGAGCAAGGGGCAATTCACGCTGCTGAAGGGTATGCCAGAATTACAGGGAACCCAGGGGTTGTAATTGCAACGAGTGGACCAGGTGCTACAAATGTAATTACGGGTCTAGCTGATGCGATGATTGATTCATTGCCACTTGTAGTATTTACAGGCCAAGTAGCAACAACGTTAATTGGGAGCGATGCTTTTCAAGAGGCGGATATTATGGGACTTACGATGCCAGTGACAAAACATAACTATCAAGTGCGAAAGGCCTCAGATTTACCTCGAATTATTAAAGAAGCATTTCATATTGCTAAAACAGGAAGACCAGGACCAGTCGTTATTGACCTTCCGAAAGATATGGTAGTCGAGAAAGGTGAGCGATGTAGCAATGTACAAATGGATTTACCAGGATATAACCCTAATTATGAACCGAATCTACTTCAAATAAACAAATTACTACAAGCAATTGAAACCGCAAAAAAACCGTTAATTTTAGCTGGAGCGGGTATACTGCATGCGAAAGCTTCGAAAGAATTGACAAGTTTTGCTCGTAAATATGAAATCCCTGTTGTGCATACATTACTTGGACTTGGTGGTTTTCCACCAGATGATGAACTATTTCTAGGGATGGGGGGAATGCACGGTTCTTACACAGCCAATATGGCATTATATGAATGCGACTTACTCATTAATATAGGTGCGAGATTTGACGATCGTCTTACTGGGAATTTAGCTTTTTTTGCTAAAGGGGCGACTGTTGCACATATCGATATTGATCCAGCAGAAATCGGGAAAAATGTGCCAACAGAGATTCCTATTGTTGCAAGTGCTAAGCAGGCGTTAGAAGTATTGCTTCAATCAGAAGGAAAGAAAGAAAATCATCACGAATGGCTCTTTTTATTAAAGCATAGAAAAGAAAAATATCCATTCTCTTATAAACGAAATTCTGAAAGTATTAAACCTCAATATGCGATTGATATGCTATATGAAATTACGAAGGGAGAAGCGATTGTAACAACAGACGTTGGGCAACACCAAATGTGGGCAGCGCAATATTATCCGCTGAAAAATCCAGATAAATGGGTAACTTCTGGCGGATTAGGAACGATGGGGTTCGGATTTCCAGCAGCAATCGGTGCGCAAATTGCAAAGCCTGAAGAATTAGTTATTGCAATTGTTGGTGATGCTGGGTTTCAAATGACTCTGCAAGAATTAAGTGTATTAAAAGAACACGCTTTACCCGTTAAAGTATTTATTTTAAATAATGAAGCTTTAGGAATGGTAAGACAATGGCAAGATGAATTTTACAATCAAAGATATTCACATTCTTTATTGCCATGCCAACCAGATTTCGTCGCTCTTGCGAATGCGTATGGTATAAAAGGTGTTCGTATTGACGATCCACTTCTTGCAAAGAAGCAAATCCAGCATGCGATCGAATTACAAGAGCCAATCGTAATCGATTGTCGTGTACTTCAATCAGAGAAGGTTATGCCGATGGTTGCACCAGGAAAAGGTGTTCACCAAATGGAGGGAGTGGAAAAAGGGTGAAGAGAATTGTTACAGCGACAGTTCGAAATCAAAGTGGTGTGTTAAACAGAATTACAGGGGTTATGACACGAAGACATTTTAATATTGAAAGTATTTCAGTAGGTCATACAGAATCATCAGATATATCGCGAATGACGATTGTTGTACACGTTGAAAGTGAACAGCAAGTTGAGCAGTTAATTAAACAACTTCATAAGCAAATCGATGTTCTGAAAGTATCAGATATTACAGAAGAAGCAATGATTGCTAGAGAGCTTGCTCTTATTAAAGTAGCAACTTCTGTAGCGAGGGCAGAATTATATAGTTTAATTGAACCATTTCGAGCCGCTGTAATAGATGTTGGGAAGGATTCCATAGTTGTGCAAGTAACAGGTACGCAAGATAAAGTAGAAGCGTTAATTGAATTACTTCGTCCATACGGTTTAAAAGAAATTGCTAGAACAGGTGTAACAGCATTTACACGTAGTATGAAAAAACAAGATAAGCAAGTTATGTTAATTCAATAATCATTTAAATATAGGGGGAAATGAAAATGGCAAAAGTTTATTATGAGAAAGATGTAACAGTAAATGTATTAAAGGAAAAGAAAGTAGCAATCATCGGATATGGCTCGCAAGGTCATGCGCATGCGCAAAATTTACGTGATAACGGATTTGATGTAGTAGTAGGTTTAAGAAAAGGTAAGTCTTGGGATAAAGCGAATGAAGATGGGTTTTCTGTATATACAGTAGCAGAAGCAGCGGAAAAAGCTGATGTAGTAATGATTCTATTACCTGATGAATTACAACCAGAAGTATATGAAGCTGAAATTGCACCAAATTTACAGGCTGGAAACTCTCTCGTGTTCGCACATGGATTTAATGTTCACTTTGATCAAGTAAAACCACCAGCTAATGTAGATGTATTTCTAGTAGCGCCAAAAGGACCGGGGCATCTCGTACGCCGTACGTTCACCGAGGGAGGGGCTGTTCCTGCATTATTTGCAGTATATCAAGATGCAACAGGAGTTGCGACTGAAAAAGCACTTTCTTATGCTGACGGAATTGGAGCAACGAGAGCTGGTGTATTAGAAACGACGTTTAAAGAAGAAACAGAAACAGATTTATTTGGAGAGCAAGCTGTACTCTGCGGCGGAGTGACTGCACTTGTAAAAGCAGGATTTGAAACGTTAGTTGATGCGGGATACCAGCCTGAACTTGCATATTTTGAATGTTTACATGAACTGAAGCTAATCGTTGACCTTATGTATGAAGGTGGACTTGAAAATATGAGATATTCAGTTTCAGATACAGCGCAGTGGGGAGACTTCGTATCAGGACCACGCGTTGTTACTGAAGATACGAAGAAAGCGATGGGGGCAGTATTAGCAGAAATTCAAGATGGTACATTTGCAAGAGGCTGGATTGCAGAGCATAAAGCAGGAAGACCAAATTTCCACGCGACAAATGAGAAAGAGAATGAACATGAAATCGAAGTAGTAGGACGTAAATTACGTGAAATGATGCCTTTCGTACAGCCGCGAGTAAAGGTAGGGATTAAATAATATGAAGCAGATTTTGTTCATGGATACAACGCTTCGTGATGGCGAACAATCACCAGGAGTAAATTTAAATGAACAAGAGAAGTTACAAATTGCTAGGCAATTAGAGAGGCTTGGTATTCATGTAATGGAAGCTGGATTCGCGGCAGCTTCCGAAGGCGACTTCCAATCGGTAAAACGCATCGCGAATACAATTCAAAATGCTACGGTTATGAGTTTAGCTAGAGCGAAAGAAAGTGACATTCGAAGAGCATATGAAGCTGTGAAAGGTGCTGTATCTCCTCGTCTACACGTATTTCTAGCTACGAGTGATATTCATATGAAATATAAACTTTGTATGTCAAAAGAAGATGTGTTAAATAGTATTCATCGTTCGGTTACGCTTGGAAAATCATTATTTCCGACAGTACAATTTTCTGCAGAAGATGCGACAAGAACATCGAGAGCATTTTTAGCTGAAGCAGTAGAAACTGCGATTCGCGCAGGAGCGAATGTAATTAATATTCCGGATACAGTTGGATATACGAATCCGGAAGAATATTATTCTCTTTTTAGATACTTACAAGAATCCGTTCCATCATATGAAAAAGCGATTTTTTCTTGTCATTGTCACGACGATCTTGGTATGGCAGTAGCAAATTCGTTAGCTGCGGTTGAAGGCGGAGCATTGCAAGTAGAAGGAACGATTAATGGCATTGGAGAAAGAGCAGGGAATGCAGCGTTAGAAGAAGTTGCGGTTGCTCTTCATATTAGAAAAGATTTTTATAAAGCAGAACCTTCGATGACTTTAAAAGAGATTAAGGCAACGAGTACATTAGTAAGCAGGTTAACGGGTATGGTTGTACCGAAAAATAAAGCAATCGTTGGAGCGAATGCATTTGCTCATGAATCAGGCATCCACCAAGATGGGGTTCTAAAAGAAGTAACAACTTATGAAATTATCGAACCAGCGCTTATAGGAGAATCTCAAAATCTCTTTGTACTTGGGAAACATTCTGGCCGTCATGCGTTTACGGAAAAAATGAAAGAGCTTGGTTATGAATTTACAAATGAAGAGCGAGATGCGGCATTCGAAGCATTTAAAAAATTGGCGGATCGTAAAAAGGAAATTACTGAGGAAGATTTACGCGCAATTATGCTTGGTGAAGCAGCATTTGCAGCCCAGCAATATAACATTACGCAATTACAAGTGCATTTCGTATCAAATAGTACACAATGCGCAACAGTTGTGCTGAAGGATGAGGAAGGAAATGTATATGAAGATGCAGCCACTGGTTCTGGTAGTATTGAAGCGATATACAATGCGATTCAAAGAATTTTAGGATTAGAATGTGAATTGGCAGATTATCGCATACAATCTATTACACAAGGTCAAGATGCACTTGCTCACGTTCATGTTGAATTAAAAGAAGGTAGTCACCAAATATCAGGTTTCGGAGTTGCGCAAGACGTATTGGAAGCGTCGGCGAGAGCTTATGTCCATGCAGCAGGGAAATTAAAATCTCTTATAGCGCTTGTGAAATAAATATTTGATAGGTGAGAGAAGCTTTCCTCACCTATCAAATAAAAGTTCTGAAAATTCAGTTAAAAGGAGTGTTAAAAATGGAAAAACGTATCGTTTGTTTAGCTGGTGATGGTGTTGGTCCAGAAGTTATGGAAAGTGCGAAGGAAGTATTGCATATGGTAGAAAGGCTATATGGACATCATTTTCATTTGCAAGATGAGTACTTTGGTGGTGTTGCTATCGATTTAACTGGGCAACCATTACCACAGCGAACACTTGCCGCCTGTTTAGCGAGTGATGCGGTTTTACTTGGAGCAGTAGGTGGACCAAGGTGGGATAGTGCGAAAGAAAGGCCTGAGAAAGGATTATTAGCATTAAGAAAAGGACTCGGTGTATTTGCGAATGTTCGCCCTGTAACGGTAGAAAGTGCAACTGCACATTTATCACCATTAAAAAATGCTGATGAAATTGATTTCGTTGTCGTTCGTGAATTAACAGGCGGAATTTATTTTTCTTATCCGAAAGAGCGAACGGAAGAAGTGGCGACAGATACACTTACGTATCATCGACATGAAATTGAACGTATCGTTTCGTATGCCTTTCAATTAGCAAATAAGCGGAAGAAAAAAGTAACATCTATTGATAAAGCGAATGTTTTAGAGTCTAGTAAACTATGGAGAAATGTGACAGCAGAAGTAGCACTTCGCTACCCAAATGTGGAAGTAGAACACATTTTAGTAGATGCAGCGGCTATGGAATTAATTCGGAATCCAGGAAGATTTGACGTTATTGTAACGGAAAATTTATTTGGTGATATTTTAAGTGATGAGGCTTCAGTATTAGCTGGATCATTAGGAATGCTTCCATCAGCAAGTCACGCCGAAAAGGGGCCTTCATTATACGAGCCTATTCACGGATCAGCACCGGATATTGCGGGGAAAAATAAGGCGAATCCAATTGCGATGATACGTTCTGTTGCAATGATGCTTGGGCAATCATTCGGATTAACGAGAGAAGGATATGCAATTGAAGAAGCAGTTTCTGCAGTCCTTAAATCTGGAAAATGTACAGCAGATATCGGGGGGACTGAAACGACAACTTCATTTACAAAGGCAGTTATGCAAGAAATGGAAGAGCAAGCGTTAGTAGGGAGAGGAAGATAATGGGGAAAAGGTTACTAGATAAGCTTTGGGAAAGACATGTAGTTGCGACAAATGAAAATGGATTGGATTTATTATATATCGATCTACATCTTGTTCATGAAGTAACGTCACCGCAAGCCTTTGAAGGCTTGCGGCTTACAAATCGAACAGTCCGCAGACCAGATTTAACATTTGCAACGATGGATCATAATATTCCAACGAAAGATGTTTGGAATATTACCGATCGCATTGCGAAGCAGCAACTAGATACACTTCGGGAAAACTGTAAACAATTTCAGGTGCCATTAGCGGATATCGGAGATGAAGAGCAAGGGATCGTTCATGTTATAGGACCAGAACTTGGACTTACACAGCCAGGGAAAACGATTGTTTGTGGTGATAGTCATACAGCAACACACGGTGCTTTTGGCGCACTAGCGTTTGGTATTGGTACGAGTGAAGTGGAACATGTATTGGCAACGCAAACGTTATGGCAACGAAAGCCGAAAGCGATGGGCATTGAGTTAAAAGGAAAGTTACCGCAAGGTGTTTATGCGAAAGATATTATTTTACATCTCCTTTCAAAGTACGGAGTAGCAGTTGGAACAGGTTACGTAATGGAATTTTACGGAGAGGCCATTCATGCTATGGATATGGAAGAGAGGATGACGCTTTGCAATATGGCAATTGAAGGGGGAGCGAAGGCTGGCATTATTGCACCAGATGAAAAAACGGTTGCTTACGTAAAAGGACGTAAATATGCACCGAAAGACTATGAATCTATTAAGAAAAAATGGGCGGAACTTTATACAGATTTAGATGCAGTTTATGATTTACATATTATAGTAGATGTTACGGATTTAGCGCCGTACGTTACGTGGGGAACAAATCCTAGTATGGGTGTTCGGATTGATGAGAAATTGCCAGAAAAGCATGATGCAAATGACGAAAGAGCGTTTTCTTATATGGGATTGAGTCCCGGACAAAGTACGTATGACATTCCAGTTCAACATGTTTTCATTGGATCTTGTACAAATTCTAGGCTTTCTGATTTAGAAATTGCTGCATCTGTCGTGAAAGGTAAAAAAGTAAAAGAAGGTGTGCGAGCACTTGTTGTACCTGGATCTCAAAGGGTAAGAGAAGCAGCGATGCATAAAGGATTACATCGCATATTTGAAGAAGCTGGATTTGAATGGAGAGAGCCCGGATGCTCAATGTGTCTAGGTATGAATCCAGATCAAGTGCCTGAAGGAGAACATTGTGCCTCTACGTCAAATCGCAATTTTGAAGGAAGACAAGGAAAGGGAGCACGAACGCATTTAGTTAGCCCGGCAATGGCGGCAGCGGCTGCGTTACATGGTCATTTTGTTGATATTAGAAAGGAGAGTTATGATGGAGCCATTTCGTATTCATAAAGGTACTGCTGCAGTACTGATGAATGATAACATTGATACAGATCAAATTATTCCGAAGCAATATTTAAAGAGAATTGAAAGAACTGGGTTTGGGAAGTTTTTATTTGATGAGTGGCGATATGATAATAATCGCCAAGAAAACCTTAATTTCCCGCTTAATGCGCAAGAAAGAAAAGGAGCGAGCATATTAATCACAGGTGATAATTTTGGATGTGGCTCGTCTAGAGAACATGCTCCATGGGCGCTTGCTGATTATGGTTTCTGCGTTATTATCGCTGGAGGATTTGCCGATATCTTTTATATGAATTGTATGAAGAATGGCATGTTACCGATTGTAATGGACAAAGATATGCGTGAACAACTTGCAAAAACAGATGCGAGGGAACAAATCACAGTTGATTTAGAAAATGAAATAATTATAACGAATATGCACAGATTCCATTTTACAATTGAGAAAATGTGGAAAGAGAAGTTATTGAATGGTTTAGATGAAATTAGTATTACAATGCAATATGAACAAGAAATAAAAGAGTATGAAAGAAAAGTAGCTTTACATTAAAAAAGTGACGGAATATTAAAAATGTATTTACATTCAAAATTAACTGTTATATACTATGTGAAAATCAGAGGAGAAAGGGAGTAAGTATTATGAATACAATAAAATCTATTACGATGCTTACACAACTACATCATCATACATGAAACCCTTGAACCTAGCGTGAAAACGTGTAGGTACAAGGGTTATTCCCGTTGTACCTACACTCTACTGAAGAGCCTTGTAGGTATTTTGTCTACAAGGCTCTTTTTATTTTCGGCTTAGGTGAATGAAATAGGCATACATTAGAAGGAGAAAGGTGTGAAAATTTAGATGACAAAATGGAAACGGGCGAACCCGAATGGAACGAGAGATTATTTATTCGAAGAATGTACGTTAATTGAAGAAGTGGAGCAAAAATTAAGGCTTACTTTTTTAGAGAGAGGTTACGAGGAAATAAGAACACCTACAATTGAATTTTATGATGTTTTTGCATTTCAAAATAGACCGATAGATGAAGAGAAGATGTATAAATTTTTTGATGAAAAGGGAAGGATTATCGTTTTACGTCCAGATATGACAATTCCTTTAGCAAGAGTGATTGGAACACAGAGATGGGATACGCCACTTAAAGTGACGTATAGCGGGAATGTATTTCGAGCGAATGAATCCCATTCTGGAAAATATAATGAAATCGTACAAAGTGGTATTGAAGTTATCGGGATTGATAATGTAAGAGCTGAAATTGAATGTGTAATAAGTGTCATTCAAGCACTTCAAAAGTTGAAGGTGCAATCTTTTACAATTGAGATTGGGCAAGTACAGTTATATAAATGTATTGTAAAAAAACTCTCCATCCATGATGAAGAAGAAAGGGTACTTAGAACGTATATAGAAAGTAAAAATTATGCTGCCCTCTCAAATTTTATCGGAGAAAAGAAATTAGATCGATGCGATGAGACAGTAAGATTACTTGAGAAATTACCAAGGCTATTTGGAAATTTAGAAGTTATTGAGGAGGCAGAAAAGCTTGCTTCAAGTAATGAAATGAAAATGGCAATTGCAAGAGTAAAAGAAATGTATGAAACAATTGAAACGTTAGGATATGGTTCTTACATATCAATTGATTTGGGCATGATTCAACACTTAGATTACTATACGGGTGTTATTTTCAAAGGATATATATATGAAATTGGAGAAGAAATCGTTAGTGGCGGAAGATATGATGAGCTAATTGGGAATTTTGGAGAAATGCTGCCAGCTGTTGGACTCGCGGTACAAGTAAATCAAATTGTGAAGGCGCTGCAAGAGCAGCAAGAACCATATGAACGAAATCAAATTGATATTGTGATTCATTATGAGTTAAATAGATTAGCGGAAGCAGAAAGGTTACGAAATTTACTTCGAAAGGATGGGAAAAATGGTTGGTTATCTCTATTCTCTAATTTAAGCGATACCTTTCGATTTGCAAGAAAAAATAAAATAGGAACGGTCGTTGAGGCAAAGAATGAATATTTAGTGGAATATGTATGGAATGAGAAATGGGTAGTCCAGAAAGAAGGAGAGGCTTCATGCGTAACATTCAAATTGCGTTAACGAAAGGAAGATTAGAAAAACATGTCATTCCACTTTTTGAGCAGATTGGAATTGATTGTTCCGATCTCAAAAATAAAGGTCGGAAGCTTGTATTTCAAAGTAAAAATACAAATGTTTCATTTATTTTAGTAAAAGCGGTTGATGTTGCTACTTATGTAGAACATGGGGTAGCTGATATTGGGATCGTTGGAAAAGATATTTTAATGGAAAACGAGAAAGATATTTATGAAATGCTGGATTTAGGAGTGGGGATTTGTAAGTTTTGTGTTGCTTCTATTCCTACGTATAATCCGAAGAGTTACCGGAAGAAAAGAATTGCTACGAAATACCCGCATATTACTTCTACTTATTTTCATGATAAGGGAGAGGATGTAGAAATTATTAAAATAGAAGGTTCTGTAGAAATCGCTCCTCTTCTTGGATTGGCAGATGCGATTGTAGATATTGTTGAAACAGGAAAAACATTACAAGAGAATGGACTTATTGTATTTGAGGAAATGCACTCTATATCGGCTCGGATGATTGTAAATAAGGCAGCCTTAAAAACTAAAAAAGACGAAATATTCAGTATTATAAATATGATGGAGCAAGAAATCTTATCAGGGAAATAGGAGGACTTAAAATGAAAATCATTTATGAAGACTTTAAGGAGGCATTATCTAAAGTAAAAGTGCTAAGAGAAAACGCTAATATAATAGAAGAAACTGTTCAAAGAAGTGTAAGAGAAATCATTAGAAATGTAAGGGAAGGGAAAGATGAAGCTTTATCTTTCTATACAAAAAAGTTTGATGGTGTAGAGATGAAAGATTTTCGTGTAAGTGAAGAAGAAATACAGCAAGCGAGTATGTTTGTAGAGAATTCATTTTTAGAAGCTTTAAAAGAGGCGAAGAAAAACATTGTTTCGTATCACGAAAAGCAAAAGAAGCACTCAATATTCGATTGTGAAAGTAAAGGCATAATTAGAGGGCAACTCATTCGGCCGCTAGAAAATGTAGGTGTATATGTACCGGGTGGGACAGCCTCATATCCTTCTTCAGTATTAATGAATGTATTGCCGGCGAAACTCGCAGGTGTGAAAAAGATTGTAATGGTAACACCGCCGAGGAAAGGAGGAATTGATCCGCATATATTAGCTGCTGCAAATCTTGCGGGAGTAGATGAAATTTATACGATAGGTGGCGCGCAAGCAATTGCTACTTTAGCATACGGGACGGAATCGATTCCGAAAGTGGATAAAATAGTTGGACCGGGAAATTTGTATGTCGCTCTAGCGAAGCGAGAAGTATATGGAATAGTAAATATCGATATGATTGCTGGTCCATCAGAAATTGTAGTTGTCGCGGATGAAACAGGTAATGCAAAATATATCGCAGCGGATTTATTATCGCAAGCAGAGCATGATGAGAGAGCAACGGCGATTTGTATTACAACGAATATGGAACTAGCTAAAGAAGTAGAAAAAGAGGTAGAAAGACAGTTAGAAACGTTACCAAGAAGTGAAATTGCACGTGAATCAATAAATAGAAATGGAGCCATCTTTATCGTTCCTTCTTTAGAGGAGGCACTAAAGTTATCAAATGAAATTGCTCCAGAACATTTAGAGTTACATATAAAAGAACCGATGAATGCTCTAGATTATGTGAAACATGCAGGCTCTATTTTCCTTGGGCCATATGCACCTGAACCGCTCGGGGATTATTTAGCGGGACCGAATCATGTATTACCAACGAGCGGAACGGCAAGATTTTTTTCTCCGTTATCAGTCGATGATTTCGTGAAAAAATCAAGTTTTATTTCTTATACGGAGGAAGCATTAAAAAATGTACAGCATCATATTGTAGAGCTTGCAAATAAAGAAGGGTTACATGCACATGCGAGAGCAATCCAAATAAGGTTTGAGGAGGAACAATAATGCGTCAGTCCAGTCAAGTACGTGAGACGACAGAAACAAAAATTAAATTAAGTTTGCACCTTGATGAAAGTACAAATGTATCTATTCAAACGGGGGTTGGTTTTTTCGATCATATGCTTACTTTATTTGCTAGACATGGAAGATTTGGATTGCAAGTTGAAGCAGAAGGTGATGTATTTGTCGATGCACATCACACCGTTGAAGATGTTGGAATTGTACTCGGAAATTGCTTGAAAGAAGCATTGCAAAACAAAGAGGGAATTAATCGTTACGGTTCTGCGTATGTACCGATGGATGAATCTTTAGGATTTGTCGCAATTGATATAAGTGGACGCTCATATTGTGTATTTCAAGGGGAATTAACAAATCCGAAGCTCGGGGATTTTGATACAGAATTGACGGAAGAATTTTTTAGAGCAGTTGCACATGCTGCCAATATTACATTACATGCGCGCGTTCTATACGGAAGTAATACACATCACAAAATTGAAGCATTATTTAAAGCTTTTGGTAGAGCGCTTAGAGAAGCGGTCGAAAAAAATGCCAATATTACCGGTGTAAATTCAACGAAAGGGATGTTGTAATTGATTGCCATTATAGATTATGGAATGGGGAATATTCGCAGTGTAGAGCAAGCATTAAAATATATTGGCGCAGAGTACATTGTAACGAGTGATAAAAAAGAAATATTGAGAAGCGATGGCGTGATTTTACCGGGAGTAGGTGCATTTCCGAAAGCGATGGACGTATTAGAAGAAAGAGATTTAGTGTGTGTACTAAAAGAAGTTTGTGACATAGGAAAACCACTCCTCGGTATATGTTTGGGCATGCAACTTTTATTTGAACGAAGTGAGGAACTAAAAGATTGTAGCGGGTTAGGTTTACTACCAGGGGAAATTCGTAAGTTAAAAGTTTCGTATAAAATTCCTCATATGGGATGGAATGAATTAAGGAAGGAAAGAGAATTTCCGCTTTGGAATGGATTAGTGGATGGTTCTTTCGTGTATTATGTTCACTCATATTACGCGGATTGTCCAGATGAAATTGTGTGCGGAGTAAGTGATTATGGAATGCAAGTACCAGGGTTTGTAGCGAAAGGAAATGTGTTTGGTGCACAGTTTCATCCAGAAAAAAGTGGCGAAATTGGCATGCAAATATTAAAAAATTTTCAAGGGGTGGTAGAAGCATGGAAATCTTCCCAGCTATCGATTTAAAAGAAGGACGATGCGTTAGACTTTATCAAGGAGAGTTTAGTAAAGAAACGGTGATGAATGAAGATCCGGTAGCGCAGGCGATCATATTTGAAAAGCTTGGAGCGGAAATACTACACATTGTTGATTTAGACGGTGCAATTGCTGGCGAGTCGCTAAATTTGCCCGTCATTGAAAAAATCTGCAAGGCGGTACGTATTCCTGTGCAAGTGGGAGGAGGAATTCGTTCACTTGTAACGGTGGAGAAGTTATTGTCAGTAGGTGTAGAAAAAGTGATTTTAGGAACAGCAGCTCTTTATGATAAGTCATTTTTAGAGGAAGCAGTTCGTCTATATAAAGAGAAAATCATTGTTGGAATTGATGCGAAAAATGGTTTCGTAGCAACGAGAGGTTGGCTTGATCTGTCTGAAATTTCTTACGTTAGTTTAGCGAAACAAATGGAAAGTTTAGGTGTTCAAACGATTGTGTTTACAGACATTTCGAAAGACGGGACGCTTACAGGTCCAAATTTTGAACAATTGGCGTTACTTCAAAAAAGTGTGGGCATTCGTCTCATTGCCTCTGGAGGAGTGGCATCTATTCAAGATGTGAAAAAGTTAAATGATATGAATATATATGGTGTCATAATTGGAAAGGCGCTTTACGAGAAAACGATTGATTTAGAAGAAGTGTTACAGGTAACGAAGTTATGTTAGCGAAACGAATTATTCCATGTCTAGATGTGAAAGAAGGGCGAGTCGTAAAGGGTGTAAATTTTATAGGATTACAAGATGTCGGTGATCCGGTTGAAATAGCTGAAGCATATAACGAGGCAGGGGCAGATGAAATCGTATTTTTAGATATTACAGCGACTCATGAAGGAAGAAAAACGATTATAGATGTTGTAGAAAAAACAGCAGCTAAAGTATTTATTCCTCTTACGGTTGGAGGGGGGATTTCAAGTGTGAAAGATATGTACAATTTACTAAGAGCTGGATCAGACAAAGTTTCAATAAACTCAGCGGCAGTGCGAAACCCGAAGCTAATAGAAGAAGGGGCAGAACACTTTGGATCACAATGTATTGTCGTGGCAATTGATGCTAGAAAAGTAGCAGAAGGTAAATGGAACGTATACGTCAACGGCGGAAGAGTTGACACAGGAATGGATGCCATAGAATGGGCGAAGCGTGTTGTTAAACTTGGGGCAGGTGAAATTTTGTTAACGAGTATGGATGCAGATGGAACGAAAAGCGGATACGACCTTCGTTTAACAGAAGAAATTTCAAAAAGTGTTTCCATTCCAGTCATCGCATCAGGGGGCTGTGGTCATACGGATCATATTATAGAAGTTTTTCAAAAGACAACAGTTGATGCAGCGTTAGCGGCATCCATATTTCATTATGGTGAGGCAACAGTGCAGAGTGTAAAGCGAAAATTAAGAGATGCAAATGTTGAGGTGCGGTTATGAAACCTAATTTTTCAAAAGGATTAATACCGGCAATTGTCATCGAAGAAGGTACGAAAGAAGTTTTAATGCTAGCTTATATGAATGAAGAAGCATATGAAAAAACGTTAGAGACGAAAAGAACATGGTTTTATTCTCGTTCGAGGCAGTCGTTATGGAGTAAGGGGGAAACATCAGGGAATGTTCAATATGTACAATCTTTATATTTAGATTGTGATCAAGATTCAATTGTTGTGAATGTGAAACAAGTAGGACCTGCTTGTCATACAGGAGAGAAGACATGTTTTCACTATCAAATTATATAGGGGGATACATATGGAAAATGCCTTTAAGTTGCTGTATAAAACAATTGAAGAACGAAAAGGAAGCCCACTTCCTGAATCGTATACAAATTATTTATTTTCAAAAGGAGAAGATAAAATTTTAAAGAAGATTGGTGAAGAGTGTGCTGAAGTAATTATCGCATGTAAAAATAATGATAAAGAAGAAGTAGTGAAAGAAATGGTTGATGTATTTTATCACTGTTTCGTTTTATTAGCTGAAAAAAATATTGCATTGGAAGATGTCATGCGAGAGGTGAAAGAACGAAATGGAAAGCTTTCGAGAGTTGGGGATAGAAGGGAAATAGATACATTATAAGGGGGAAGGTATATGAAAGTAGATTATCATCTTCACTTAGAAGAAGGACCGTATTCAATAGGATGGCTTGCTAAAATAAATGAAGCGTTGGAATGTTATGAACCGCTTCAAGAAAGACATTCTATTGATTGGCTTATGAAAACACAAGAGCGTTTGCAAAAGCGTGTGAAGGAAGGGCCATTTACAACAGAATGGATAGATCTATATTTAGAAGAAGCTGTGCGAAAAGGAATAAAAGAAGTGGGAATTGTTGATCATCTATATCGTTTTCATGAAGCAAAAGGATATTATGAAAAATATGTAGATATTAGTGATTCTAAGCTCGGTCGTATACAGAAAGAATGGTTAGATCAAGTAAGGGTAGTTTCACTGTATGATTTTACAAAGGCAATTGAAGAGGCGAAAGAACGATGGGGGAAAAGAGGTGTCACACTTAAACTTGGAATTGAAGCGGATTATTTTATTGGTTGTGAAGGAGAGTTAAAAGAATTATTAGCGCTAGGAGACTTTGATTATGTAATTGGTTCCGTTCATTTTCTAAATGGCTGGGGATTTGATAATCCAGATACGAAAGAATATTTTGAGGTGCATGACCTACGCGCATTATATGATATGTTTTTTAAAACAGTTGAGAGTGCGATTCGTACCGAGTTATTTGATATTATCGCTCATCTTGATAATATAAAGGTATTTAATTATCGATTGGATGAGAATGAACAGCTTTCTTATTATGAGGAAATTGCCTGTGCATTAGTAGAAACGAATACGGCAACAGAAATAAATGCAGGATTATACTATCGTTATCCTGTTCGTGAAATGTGCCCAAGTCCACTATATTTACAAGTATTAGCTAAGTATGGTGTTCCAATTACGATTTCTTCGGATGCTCATTACCCAAATGATTTAGGGAATTATGTACAAGAAAATGTACAAACATTACGAGCTCACGGTGTTACTCAGGTTGCAACATTTACGAAGCGAGCAAGAGTAATGAGGTCGCTTGAAGAAGAAGTAACAAATTCAAAATGAAACGCAATTTTTTGATGAAAACTGTCCTTTTTGTTCAAAATAAGAAAGAATGAAAAGGAGGGTAAGAAATGGCGAAACAACAAAATAAACAAAATGTACAAGGTGCACAGCAACAAGCTTATACTTCTGAAACGAATGCTGCATCTCAATCGGTTATTGAGGAGCAAATTAGCGATACGGTTGCAGAAGGAACTATTGATGTGAAGCTCGGAAAAGAATCGCAGGAAAAAGCGTAAGAAGAGGGGAGAGTTGCATCTCCTCTTTTTTTATGGAAAAGTGTCGATTTTCAAAACTATAATCAAATTCCTTGGTTTTTATATGTGGATTTCTTACAATGAAATATAAGAGATATCTTATTTTCTATAGAAGAGGTGTTAGTAGTGGCAAAAATATTAGTAGCGGGAAAAATTCCGGAAATTGGATTAGAACTATTAAAAGATCATGATGTAGAAATGTATGATAAAGAGGAGTTAATTTCTATAGATGAATTAACAGAGCGTGTAAAAGATAAAGATGCGTTGTTGAGTTTACTTTCGACAAAGGTGCCAAAAGAAGTTATTGATGCAGCGCCTCATTTAAAGATTATTGCAAATTATGGTGCTGGTTACGACAATATTGATTACACGTATGCGGGTGAAAAAGGAATTGCAGTAACGAATACACCGAAAGTATCAACGGAAGCGACTGCAGAATTAACATTTGCACTTCTTTTAGCAGCGGCGCGTAGAATTCCTGAAGGGGATACGTTATGTCGTACGACTGGATTTAACGGATGGGCACCGTTATTTTTCTTAGGACGAGAAGTCCACGGTAAGACAATCGGAATTATTGGTCTTGGAGAAATCGGGAAGGCTGTTGCAAAACGTGCGAAAGCATTTGGAATGGATGTTTTATATACAGGGCCAAATCGTAAGTTTGAAGCTGAAAGTGAACTGGGAGCAACGTATGTGACGTTGGAAAAATTATTACAAACAGCAGATTTTATTACAATTAACTGTGCTTATAATCCGAAATTACATCATATGATTGATGAAGAGCAGTTTAAAATGATGAAGAAAACAGCGTATATTGTAAATGCTTCACGTGGACCAATTATGAATGAAGCAGCACTTGCTCGTGCATTAAAAACGAATGAAATTGAAGGGGCAGCTCTTGATGTGTTTGAATTTGAACCGAATATTACAGAAGAACTAAAAGAATTAAAGAATGTAGTACTTGCTCCACACGTAGGGAATGCAACGTTTGAAACTCGTGATGCGATGGCTGAAATGGCTGTCAGAAATATTTTAGCTGTATTAAACGGCGAAGAGCCAGTAACACCTGTAAATCAAAAGGTATTAGTCACAAAATAAAAAGAAACCTTCCGGACTCGGAAGGTTTTCTTATTTTTCTTTATTCGCTTTTTTAGAAGGTCTTTGTCTAATGAATTGAGATAACATGTACAAAATATATAGTGGAATGGCAATGAATAAGAAAACAGAAAAATTGCCAAATCCTGTTTGATACATTGTAATAATGATTCCAACTAAAAATAGTGTAACAATGATGCTATATCGTGGAATTGGTACATCTTTTAAACTTGGGATACGAATGCGGCTCACCATTAAAAATGCGAACGTTACAAATACGGTAATAAGAACGATTTTTGGAATGGTATGTGAAAATAATGTTAAGAAAGCAACAAGCCCTCCCGCTGCTGTAATCGGTACTCCAGTGAAATATTTCATTGAAGTAGAAGATGGTGTTACATTAAATCGTGCTAAACGATATGCTCCGAAAAGAGGGAATAATCCCGCTATGTATAATCCGATGATTCCGTAGTTTGAGAAAGATGTGTAATACATTAAAACAGCAGGTGCTGCACCAAATGTTACGACATCTGCAAGCGAGTCGAGCTCTTTTCCCATTTGTGAATCAACACGTAATAAACGAGCAACACGACCATCAAGACTATCTAACATCATCCCGATAAGTACTAAAATAGCAGCTGATTTATAATATCCTAAAGATGCATAGCCGATTGATAAAAATCCGCTATATAAATTTCCGAGCGTAAATAAGTTTGGAATAGCTGCTCTATACAAAATCTGATCCCTTGCTTTCTGTAATAAATTCTTAATTAGTGTATGAAAGTTTACTTATTTTATCATACCATAAATTTATTCCTCATACGAAAGAAATTACCAATTTGTGAAAGATTTCATAGAAGGATGATTTAAAAATTAAGTGAAAATAAAAAGAGGAAGCAACTTGTATAAAGTTGCTTCCTTTACTATTCAAATTTCGTTGTCATCGTTCCAGTTTTATATTGATTATTAGGATCGAAACGTAATAAATCTCCATAAATTAATTTATCGGAGAGTTTTAATTCTGTTTTTGCTTTTTCAATATACGGCTGACATAACGTCATGTCAGCTTCTTCACCCGTACTTCTTTTGTAGCACATATTTTTTGTATAAACATACTCTTCAGAAACAAAGCTACCATCACGCATTACCATAAGCGGGTCTTTCTCTTTAATAAATAAGTCAGTTCCAAATTCAACGGATTTATTTGTTTTAATACCAAGTAAATGAAGGAGCGTTGGCTTAATATCAATTTGACCGGATACTTTAGAAACAACTTTTCCTTCTTGGCCAGGCACATGAATAATAAGAGGGACTCGTTGTAATTGCATAGAATCGAATGGTGTAATAGTATCTTTTCCTAGGAACTGTGCCATAGCTGCGTTATGGTTTTCGGAAATACCGTAATGATCACCATAGATGACAATAACGGAATTATCATACAATCCTTCTTCTTTTAATTGTTTAATAAATAATTTAAGAGCTTCATCTGTGTAACGAACAGTTGGGAAGTAGCGGTTTACAACACCACTTTCCGAGTTGAATTCATCAACATATTGGTCTTCCGGATTTAGAAGAAACGGAAAATGATTTGTTAATGTAATAAATTTTGTATAGAACGGTTGCGGTAAAGATTTTAACTTTGGAATAGATTGTTCAAAGAACTCTTTATCTTTTAATCCCCAACCGACAGACATTTGCTCCGTTCCTGCGTAATCATTTAAATTAAAATAACGATCATATCCAAGCGCAGGATACATTACATCCCGATTCCAAAACGTTTTATCGTTTGAATGGAAGACGGCAGAAGAATATCCGTATTTCTTTAATTGTTCTGGTGTCGCTGTGTATTCATTTGTTGCATGAGTAAAAAATACAGAACCACGATCTAGCGGATAAAGTGAGTTTTCAACGATAAATTCAGCATCAGAAGTTTTGCCTTGTCCAGTTTGATGATAGAAGTTATCGAAATAGAAACTATCCTTAATAAATTCATTTAAAAATGGTGTAATTTCTTTTCCATTTATTTTTTTATTAATAACAAAGTTTTGTGTAGATTCCATTGAAATTAAAATTACATTTTTACCTTTTGCAGCTCCAAATAAGTTTTTATCAACTTGCTTGTCTTTTGAGTCTGTATAGTTTTTGATTTCAGAAAATCCATCCCCACTTGCAAATACACGCTCAGCTGAAGACTTGGATTGAAGTGTAATATCAAATAGATGATATGTGTATAAACCTAAATTTTTCACGACAGTTTGACGGTCAAATGAGCGTGAGAACATTTGTGGTTTATAAATAACTGATACAACAATTTGTAGTGCTAATAAAGCTGTTACACCGCTAAAGAAAGTTCGCTTCTCTGAGCGGGAAAGTGGTGTTTTGTCGCCAAATGATGGGAATTTACGCGAAATAAACATTAAAATAATTGCATCTGCAAATAAAAGTAATGTTTTGTACGTAAAGAGTTCTTTTATACTTGTCCCTAAATCAGCCATATTGTTTGTTTGGAATAAAACCGGGAAAGTAACGAAATCGTTATAGAACCCATAAAACATTGCGTTTCCAAATAAAATAAATGACAGTATAAAACTGATTCCAATTATAATTCGGTTTCGGTGCTTAGATGCAAGTAAAGCTAAGCCGAAAAATAAAAGTAACGCAGCTAGTGGATTAATAAAAAGCATGAATTCTTCAAAGAAATTATCAATTTTAATATCAAATGCTAGCTTGTACACAATATATGTTTTAATCCATAGTAAAACGACTGCAACGAGTGCAAATCGCAGTTTTGGAAACAGATGTTGTAGCATAATATACTCCTCTCCTAAAAAGCATGACAGTTCTTGTGAGTCAGTTTGCTTAACGACTCATTTTATATATACGAACAGTCCTTTGTTATTATGATTATTATACTATGAGTATCATTATACGAAAATAAAAGAGAGTTGTGGGCTTTTTTATAATAATCGAGTAGAAAAAGAGTGGTGGGAGACAATAAAACAGAATTTCTATGTATGATAATTATCGTACGCAGAAAGAATCGCGTGATAATACGGAGGTTATAATGCGAAAATTATTATATTTTATAGCATGCAGTAGTGTTATACTTTTTACCTCACCGAGTGTGTCAATAGCTCAATATGATGCACCTCTTATGGAAGATGCACTTTATTCTGTTTTATTTCCAAAAATAAATAAAGCAATTGAAAAACAATATGGAAGTTTGAAACCGTATCAATGTCCTAAAATTATTAGTTTAAAGAAAGTGTATAGCGGTACATATTTATTTCAAGCAAGTATTGAAGTGACAAAGTATGAACGTGTTGCTGGGAAAATTTCTCCCCCATTTGAGAAGGTAACGATTACATTTAATAACGAAGAAGGCGAATGGGAAGTGACAAAGATTTCAGTAAAGCGCTTACCAAATGATACAAAATTAAACTGTAAAAAAACAATATAAAAAATTGTTTGACAAATAAAATGGTCCTTTGGTATTGTTAATAGCAACAATTAGATGTTTGAAAATTAAATAGACTTACCTCATCTACTCTCAAAGGTAGAGGCCGCGATAGGAAAGAGTAAGCTATGGGAGATTTCATGGAATCTGTGATCATAGGCTGAAAGGGACTATTGCCGAAATATAAGAATAACCATCTTATTCATATATTGGGACTACATTGAATAAATGTAGTACTGTCATAAGATTTATTTTATGGAGAGCTATTTGGAGATGTTGATGCGGTTTCTTATTTTGAGGAGATAACAACTCGTTTATTTTTTCAATATATATTTTTCCTAATAAGAAACGCGTGTGAACATTGTTCCGCGCGTTTTTTGTCTATCTAAAAGCGTGCTGCAATGAATAGAAGATTGGGGTTATGAGTTTTAGAGGAAATAAGGGAGGAATTTAAATGTATTTACACGGCACAAGCCGAATTAATGGGCAAGGACACTTAGAAATTGGAGGGTGCGATACGACGCAGCTAGCAAAGCAATACGGAACACCACTTTATGTATACGATGAAGAGTCTATTCGAGGAAAATGCCGAGCATTTCATCGTGCTTTTAAAGAAAGTGGTTTCTCTTATCAAGTAGCATATGCAAGCAAGGCGTTCTTGTGCATGGAGATGTGCCGAGTAGCTCGTGAAGAGAATATGTCATTAGACGTTGTTTCTGGAGGAGAATTATATACTGCGCTCCAAGCAGGATTTCCAGCATCACGTATTCATTTTCATGGAAATAATAAAACGGAAGAAGAGATAGTGATGGCTCTTCAGGCGAATATCGGTTGTTTTGTCGTAGATAATTTCTTTGAATTAGAAGTTTTACACGATTTAGCGATGCAACATGGAAAGTTTGTGAACATATTAATTCGTGTAACGCCTGGAGTAGAGGCGCACACACATGAATATATTACAACAGGCCAAGATGATTCGAAATTTGGATTTGGCGTTTCAAACGGTCAAGCGATGCAGGCAATTGGATTTGCTTTACAAAAATCCAATTATAATGTGCTAGGGATTCATTCGCATATCGGATCGCAAATATTTGAAACAGCTGGCTTTGTTCGAGCGATTGAAGTTCTTCGCCAATTTTTAGAAGAAGTGAGAGAGCAAACAAACTATGTAGTAAAAGTGTTAAATGTAGGCGGGGGATTTGGAATACGCTACACAGAGTCGGATACACCGTTAACTCTTGAGACATATGTGCGAGCTGTAACAAGTGCAGTGAGAGAACAATTTACTGTATGTGAATATCCATTGCCAGAAATATGGATTGAACCAGGCCGTAGCATTGTAGGTGATGCTGGGACAACAATTTATACAGTTGGATCTGTGAAAGATATTCCTGGTATTCGGAAATATGTATCAGTCGATGGTGGAATGACAGATAATTTAAGACCTGCTTTATATAGTGCGCGTTATGAAGCAATGTTAGCGAATCGAGGGAATGATGAGAATGAGGAACTCGTTTCGATTGCGGGGAAATGTTGTGAGAGCGGAGATATGTTGATTTGGGATATTCATTTACCGAAAGTCGCTTCTGCTGATTTACTAGCAGTTTCCTGTACAGGAGCCTACGGGTACTCGATGGCGAATAATTACAATCGGATTCGAAGACCAGCCGTTGTCTTTGCAAAAGGCGGAACATCGCAAGTAGTTGTGGAACGCGAAACATATGAAAATATTATTGGGAACGATCGCATACGTATTAAAGAGCTTGTTTAAATAGAAAAAGGAGTTGTTCGGATGGGCAATTCCTTTTTTGTAAAATAAAATAATTAAAATATATCGGAAAACTAGGATTGAAAAAAATCAGAATTGTGATAAAATACAAATACAAAGCTTATCAAGAGAAGCGGAGGGAACTGGCCCGAAGAAGCTCGGCAACCTGCTTATAGAAAGCAAGGTGCTAAATCCAGCAAAATGGAATCCATTTTGAAAGATAAGGTAAAATATATTACCGAACAGTCTTTTCGAAATGGGAAAGATTTTTTTTATGAATAAAAAGGGGGGCTGTTCGCGTGGGTGTACGGGAACATTTTGATGAAGTATCCGAGAAGATTGAAGCGATGCTTGCTGATATGAAATATGGCTCAATTACAATTGTTGTGCAAGATGGAAAAGTAATTCAGTTAGAGAAAAGTGAAAAAGTACGCTTAAAGTGAAAAGCGCTGACTAGAAAAACTAGAGGCGGTTTTAACCTATTTTCATTAGGTTAAAACCGTCTTTTTGCTTTTACAGGGGGAAAAAACATGTTGACGTATGAAACGTGGGAAGAAAATGTTGTTTCGTTTTCGGAAGAAGATGAAACAAAAGGCGCGTTATCAGTATTAAATTGGGCTTATGAAGAGTATAAAGATGAAATCGTCTACGCATGTAGCTTTGGGGTGGAAGGTATGGTATTGCTGCACCTTATAAACCAAGTAAATCCATCTGCTAAAGTTGTATTTTTGGATACAAATGTTCATTTTCAAGAAACATATGAATTAATTCAAAGAGTGAGGGAACGATTTCCTTCATTGAATATTATAGAAAAGCAGCCAGAACTTACACTTGATGAACAGGCGAAGTTGCATGGTGAAAAACTGTGGGAGAGCAATCCGAATCTTTGTTGTAAGATTAGAAAAATTTTACCTTTAGAAAAATCATTAGTCGTGGAAAAAGCATGGATATCGGGCTTAAGAAGGGAACAATCAGAAACACGTAAGCATACAAAGTTTATAAATCAAGATCATCGTTTTCAATCTATTAAAGTTTGTCCACTCATTCATTGGACGTGGAAAGAAGTTTGGCGATATGTATACAAACATAGCTTGCCGTATAACCCGTTGCATGATGTTGGCTATCCAAGTATTGGGTGTGAGAAATGTACTTTACCTGTAGGGGATGGTGGCGATTCAAGAGATGGTAGATGGGCTGGGAAAGTGAAAACCGAATGTGGTCTTCATTATCAATAAGATGAATCTTGAAATAAAGCTAAGAGGGGATATAGAAAATGAGCACAGTAAACGAATTAGTAAACCGTATAGATGAGACATATGATATATCACAAATTGAAAAAGAAATTAAATTAGACAACATTGCTTTAAGTGATTTAGAACTATTGGCGACAGGTGGATATAGCCCGCTTACTGGTTTTTTGGGGAAGGAAGATTATGATTCAGTCGTAGAAACGCTTCGTTTAGCAAATGGTAGTGTGTGGAGTATACCAATTACATTACCGGTAACAGAAGAAGTCGCAGAAAGCCTGAAGACCGGAGAGGAAGTAAAGCTTGTCAACAATGGAAATATATATGGTGCTATTCAAATAGAAGATATTTTCGTACCAGATAAAGAAAAAGAAGCGTTACTTGTATATAAAACAACGGATGAGGCTCATCCAGGAGTGAAAAAATTATATGAACGACCAAACGTTTACGTTGGAGGAACTATTATTCTAACAAAACGCTTTGAAAATAATCAATTTCCTTCTTATCATTTAGACCCAATTGAAACGAGAGAAGAATTTAAAAAACGTGGGTGGAAAACAGTAGTCGGATTTCAAACGAGAAACCCGGTACATCGTGCCCATGAGTATATTCAAAAATCTGCTCTTGAAATTGTAGATGGTCTCTTTTTAAATCCACTCGTTGGAGAAACGAAATCGGACGATATTCCTGCTGATGTAAGAATGGAAAGCTATGAAGTACTCCTTCAAAACTATTATCCGAAAAATCGTGTCTTTTTAAGTGTATTTCCTGCTGCAATGCGTTACGCAGGACCAAGAGAAGCGATATTTCATGCGTTAGTAAGAAAGAATTTTGGATGTACCCACTTTATTGTAGGACGTGATCATGCCGGAGTAGGAGATTATTACGGAACATACGAAGCGCAAGAAATCTTCACGAATTTTACGATAGAAGAGTTAGGCATTACACCACTATTCTTTGAACATAGTTTTTACTGCACGAAATGTGAAGCGATGGCTTCAACGAAAACATGCCCGCACGGAAAAGAAGATCATGTTATTTTATCAGGTACGAAAGTAAGAGAATTATTAAGAAACGGTGAGATTCCGCCAAGTACATTTAGTCGTAAAGAAGTAGTAGAAGTGCTAATTAAAGGTTTAAAAAAAGAAGTAGTAACAGAATAGGGAGAGAACGAGATGGATACGAATATTACTTGGCATACAGCTTCGGTTTCAAAAGATGAGAGAAGAGTGAAGAATGGACATCACAGTTTTGTAATTTGGTTTACTGGTTTATCAGCTTCGGGTAAATCTACAGTAGCGAATGCGGTCGCTCGTAAATTGTTTGAAAAGAATATTGGAAATTATGTGCTGGATGGGGATAACATTCGCCACGGTTTAAATAAAGACTTAGGATTTTCTGAAAGTGATCGCATGGAAAATATAAGACGTATTGGCGAAGTGGCAAAGTTATTTGTAGATCAAGGAACAGTTGTCCTTACAGCATTTATTTCACCATTTCGAGTAGACCGCAAACAAGTAAGAGATTTATTAGCGGCAGATGAATTTATTGAAATTTTTGTGAAGTGTCCGATTGAAGAGTGTGAGAAACGTGATCCGAAAGGGCTTTATAAAAAGGCAAGAAAAGGTGATATTAAGGATTTCACAGGTATTGATTCGCCTTATGAAGAGCCAGAGCAAGCAGAATTAATTGTAGAAACGCACAAATATTCTATTGAAGAATCTGCAGAACAAATCGTGAAGTACTTACAAGAGCGTAGTTTTATCCCGCTATTTGCCGGGAAGTAAAATTCCTACCTCAAAGTTCGGTTGGGGCAAGGAAGTTAGGTGGGGGTCGGGCTGCCCATAAAGACCCGATTGGTTAAGGCTAATAATCAGCGTGGGATGAATAAAACTCTACTGATTAAAGTTTCACTTTATATAGGGGGATTTAAAAATGAGTTATGAAAAAGTATGGGCTAACAATGAAAAACTAAATCAAACGGAGAAAAATAAATTAGAAAAAGATGGCTTAGAAATTTTTAATGATATTCCTTACTATGCGGAAAATGGATTTGAATCTATTCCGAAAGAAGAGTGGGATGCCTTTAAATGGGCAGGATTGTATTTACAACGTCCAAAAGAAGCTGGTTATTTTATGATGCGGGTAAATATTCCGTCAGGGATTATTACAAATGCGCAGGCAGAAGTACTTGCTTCTATCGCTGAGGATTATGGACGTGATGTAATAGATATTACTACCAGACAGGCGATTCAGTTTCACTGGTTAGAAATTCAGCAAATTCCAGATATTTTTAAAAGATTAGCAAGAGTTGGATTATCTTCAGCGGGGGCTTGTGGTGATATAACGCGGAATATTACAGGTAATCCGCTTGCTGGAATTGATGCAAATGAACTATTTGATACGACACATATTGTGAAAGAGGTATATGACTACTTCCAACATAATGAAGAGTTTTCTAACTTGCCACGTAAATTTAAAATGTCTATTAGTTCTAATATTTATAACTCAGCAAACGCAGAGATTAACTGTGTTGCATTTACACCTGCTATGAAAGAAATAGATGGTGAGAAAAAAGTTGGTTTTCATATAAAAGTAGGCGGAGGGTTATCAGCCCGTCCATATTTAGCTGATGAATTAGATGTGTTCGTTTTACCAGAAGAAGTGAAGGCAGTGGCGATTGCGATTGCTACTATATTCCGTGATTTTGGATATCGTGAGAAACGTCATTTAGCCCGTTTGAAATTTCTTGTTGCGGACTGGGGAGCAGAGAAATTTAAAGAGAAACTAATAGAGTATACAGGGCCTTTACAAAGTAAAGGGGAAAGTGCACTTAAAGGATGGAATGCAGGCTATTTTTATGGTGTTCAAGACCAAAAACAAGAGGGATTAAAATATGTAGGTTTTAATGTACCGGTAGGTCGTTTACATGCAGAAGAAATGTTTGAGATTGCAAGAATCGCAAAGCAATATGGAAATGGACAAATTCGTACATGTAATTCACAAAATTTTATTATTCCGAACGTTCCTCCGGAAAATGTAAAAGGATTACTTAGTGAACCGTTGTTTGAAGCGATATCTGCAAGCCCGAAATCATTTATTGGTCATGCGGTTTCATGTACTGGTATTGAATATTGTAATCTTGCACTAGTAGAAACGAAAGAAAGATTACGAAAAATTGCAGAATACTTAGATACACAAATTGCACTCGATGTTCCAGTTCGAATTCATATGGTAGGCTGCCCGAACTCATGTGGTCAACGGCAAATTGCTGACATTGGGTTACAAGGGGTGAAAATGAAAACGAAGGAAAAGGGAATTGTTGAAGCGTTTGAGATATACGTAGGTGGAACGTTGTTAGATGGAGGTGCCTACAATCAAAAGTTAAAAGGAAAAATAGATGGCGAGGATCTACCTGATGTACTCGCATCATTTATAAGTTATTTCAAAGAGAATAAATTACCAGCCGAAACATTTTATAATTTTGTAGGTCGTGTTGGTGTAGATACATTGCAAATAGCGTTAAATAACGTGTTAGAAGAAGTCATAGCGTCTTAGGGGGGCAATATGGATTTATATCGATTTGAAGCTGTATTAGTGAGTGATATTGTTCCGATTGTTGTTGTTGCTCAAAGTGAAGAACAGGCATTTAAGCTTGCGGAGATTGAGCTTGAAAAACATTTTTTACCGTTGCCAGAGGTAAAAGAGATTTCTTTGTTTGAAAAAAAGAAGATTCGAAAAGGTGCGGCATTTGTTATTCATGAGTAGAGATTAGTAATACGAAAAAATAAAAACTTCCATTCTTATATACGAATGGAAGTTTCATTTTAATAGTAGAAATGAGGAGAGATGATGGGGAAGATTTATATTGTTGGAGCGGGTCCTGGCGATCCAGATTTAATTACTGTTAAAGGGTTGAAATGTATTGAGAAGGCAGATGTTATTTTATACGATCGCCTTGTGAATAAAGAGCTGCTTTCACACGCAAAGCCTGACGCGGATTTAATTTATTGCGGGAAACTCCCGAATTATCACACGATGAAGCAAGAAACAATTAATACATTTCTTATTAAGTATGCGAAAAAAGGGAAAGTTGTAACGAGGCTTAAGGGCGGCGATCCATTTGTATTTGGTAGAGGGGGAGAAGAAGCGGAAGCATTAGCAAAGCAAGGTGTACCATTTGAAATCGTCCCAGGTATTTCGTCTGGAATAGCTGCACCTGCTTATGCTGGTATTCCAGTGACGCACCGTGATGCAAGTGCAAGTTTTGCTATTGTGACTGGGCATAGGAAAGAAGGTGCTGAAGAAGAAGTGAAATGGGAAAGTTTAGCGAAAGGTGTAGAGACTTTAGCGGTATATATGGGGGTTAGTAATTTGCCCTACATATGTGAGCAACTTATGAAGTATGGAAAAGATAAAAGTACGCCAGCTGCTATTATTGAGCAGGGGACGACGTCTATGCAGCGTACAGTTGTTGGGACATTAGGAACAATTGTAGATGTTGCGAAAAAAGAGCAAATTCAAAATCCGAGCATGATTGTAATTGGAGAAGTTGTCCGTTTTAGAGAAAAAATCCATTGGTTCGAGAAGCAAACAGAAAATGCTTATCAAGTAAGTGGAGTGTTGTAAAATGAAAGCCGTCTTATATATATGTCATGGAAGTCGTTTGAAGACAGCGAAAGAAGAGGCGATTCAATTTATTACATCGTGTATGAGTCGTATAGAAGCGAATATTCAAGAAGTTTGTTTTTTAGAGTTAGCGAATCCTTCTATTGAAGATGGTTTTCGTACATGTGTGAAGCGTGGGGCCACGGAGATTATTGCCATCCCTGTTTTTTTATTAGCGGCAGGTCATGTGAAGAAAGATATTCCATTTGAATTGGTAAAGCTCAAGAATCAATATCCGAATGTTAAAGTGACTTATGGTAATCCGTTTGGCGTATCAGAAACACTTATAAAATCAGTCTATAACGGAAGTGGTATTGAACAGGAAGGGAAGGCTGAAGTGACCCTTCTGCTCGTTGCAAGAGGAAGTAGTGATCCTGAAGTATTACAAGATATAAAATGGATCGCTTCTTTATTTCAAGCTGAGGAGAAAATTAAAAAAGTTGAGGTTTGTTATTTAGCGGCTGCAGAGCCGAAATTTGAGAGGAAATTGAAGGAAGTTGTAGAACTGGAAGTGGAGAACATCGTTGTGCTACCTTATTTGTTATTTACAGGTTTACTTATGAAACATATTGAGAAAGAAGTGCGCCAATATGCATTGGAAGAGATAAAAATCAGTCCATATTTAGGGAAGAATGAAGCGTTTCAAGATATGTTAATTCAGAAAACGACGGAGTTATTGAAGGGAGATCAGTATGTATCCACTTACAGTGCGAGTTAATGAGAAACGAGTTGTTGTTATTGGTGGGGGAAAAGTTGCAGGATTTAAAATTATTCCTTTACTCAAACAAGGTGCGGATATAATTGTAATAAGTCCAGAATTAGATGCGAATTTAGTAAAATTTGTGGAAGAAAAGAAAATTCGTTGGTATCAAAGAGAATATGAAAAAAGTGATATTAAAAATGCTTTTTTAGTTGTTGCAGCGAGTAGTGATTCAATATTAAATGAACAAGTTGCTGAAGATGCCGCAGAGAATCAATTAGTAAATGTTATTACAAATCCGGAAAGTGGTAATGTTCACTTTCCAGCAGCGATTCATCGTGGTTTGCTTAATATAGCAGTTTCTACTGGGGGAGCGAGCCCAAAGCTCGCAAAAAAAATTCGAGATGAGATTGCAAATAAATATGATGAGACATATGAATCGTATTTAGATTTTTTATATGAAGTAAGGGTGAAGTTAAAAGATTTACAGTTAGAAAAGAGAGATCGAAATATATTGCTCCAAGAAGTGTTGAAATCAGTATATGTGCAAAACGAGAGGGAAAGAGAAAGTTTTTTGCGAGAATTAGAGGGAAAGGTTTTAAAATAATAAAAGATAAAGTGCGCTTTACAAATATAAAAATATAATTTATAATCACAAGTAACTTCAATAGATGAAATCGATGAGCAAGAAGAGTACGTATATTTGATGCGTTCAGAGAGCTGGGGTTAGGTGGGAGCCCGGTACGATAAATTATACAGAATGGGCTTGCGAGAGGTATGTTGAACATTGTAGTAGGCAACCCGGGTTCCGCCGTTAAAAGGATAGAGTATCGGAATTATTCCTGTACTTGAACAAGTGGGATTTATCAATCCAATTGAGGTGGTACCACGATATTTACATTACATATATCGTCCTCTACATGCATATTTGCGTGTAGGGGACTTTTTTATTTTCTAAAGGAGGTGTGCGAGTATGAAATGAAAGTGTATAATTAACAAAAGTTTAAATATTCAGAAAAGGAGAATTTATGATGAAAGAAACACAGCAATGGACGTCGAAAATAGGCTTTGTACTCGCAGCAGCTGGAGCCGCAGTAGGTCTTGGTGCAATATGGAAATTCCCGTATGTTGCAGGTAATGGCGGGGGAGGCGCATTCTTCCTTGTATTTTTACTATTAACTGTATTTATAGGTATGCCTCTTCTAATAGCGGAGTTTGTTATTGGACGTAGCACGCAAAAAGAGGCGGTCACAGCTTATAAAGTACTAGTGCCAAAGAGCAAATTATATCCTTGGATTGGTCGTATGGGAGTTGTTACTTGTTTTAGTGTACTATCTTTTTATAGTGTTGTAGGTGGATGGATTTTACTTTATTTATATTATAGTGTCACAGGAAGTTTCTGGAATGGAGTAGCTGATTATGGACAATTGTTCGGTGAAACGATTTCAAATCCGTTAAGTGCGATTGGAGCGCAATTCATCTTTATGCTTTGTACGATTTTTGTTGTAAGTAAAGGTGTAGAGAAAGGTATAGAAAAGGCAAGTAAGTACATGATGCCGCTATTATTTATTTTATTTATTGCGATTATTGTTCGTGCGTTAACACTCGATGGTGCTTTTGCTGGAGTAGAGTTCTTCTTAAAACCAGATTTTTCAAAGCTTACAGCAGATACGATTTTATACGCGATGGGACAATCTTTCTTCTCACTAACAGTAGGTGCCTCAGTAATGGTCACGTATAGTTCGTATTTAAAGAAAGAGGAACATTTAGCGAAATCAGCAACATCTATTGTAAGTTTAACTGTTTTTGTTACAGTACTTGCAGGATTAGCAATTTTCCCAGCGATTTTCGCATTAGGAGTTAAACCAACTGAAGGACCAGGATTACTGTTTATCGTCCTTCCAGCAGTATTTGCAAAAATACCATTTGGTCAATTTTTCTTTATTATGTTTTTAATTTTATTCTTCTTTGCGACTTTAACATCAGCAATTTCAATGCTTGAAATTGTAGTAGCATCTGTTGCGAAAGGTAATGAGAAGAAGCGTCCGTCAGCATCACTATTAATCGGTATTCTTATTTTTGCAGTCGGTATTCCATCAGCTTTATCATTTGGGATTATGAGTGATGTGAAAATATTCGGGAAAACATTCTTTGATTTAGTTGACTTCTCGGTAAGTAACGTATTGCTGCCGTTAGGAGTACTAGCTATTTCATTATTTGTACCAAATAAAATGAGTAAAGAGTTATTGATGAAAGAATTAGAAGTGACGGAAACGAAGGGGAAAACGTTATTTAACATTTGGTTCTTCTTACTTCGCTATGTTATTCCGGTAACTGTAATAATTGTATTTTTAAATGCGATAGGTGTATTTAAAATGTTTGCATAAAAAAAGGCGGGGATCTCCCGTCTTTTTTTATGTGGATGTTGATGAGTGTAATAAACGATTATATGCTTTATAGGCTGTAGTGACTGCAAGGAATGAACCGATTAAAAATAATACTGAGCCGCCAAATGTAAATATCCGGCCAATATACGTCTCTCTAGCTTCTTCTATTTTTTGTTGTAATTGCGTATTCATATTGATCACCCCGTCAACTATAGGCATTTAGTTATAGTCTATGTAGAATGCCTATAGTGTGTGAAGTGTAAATAAAAAACCTCGGTAGGTACCGAGGTTTTTTATAATCCAATATAAGGAGATGGGTCGACTGCGTTTGTCTTGCCGACATTCCATTCTCCAAGATGAAGTTCGAAGTGTAAATGTTGTCCATATGATTGGCCCGTGTTCCCCATAAATCCAAGCTGATCGCCTTGTTTTACAGTTTGTCCATTCGATACAGAACGGCTATTCATATGAGCATATACTGTCGTATATGTTTTTCCGTTTATACGGTGAGATAAATACACTACGTTTCCGTAACTAGATGATAATTCTGAGCGAATAACAACGCCATCTGCAGCAGCGATAATTGGAACCGTTCCCGAAGCGGCGATGTCAATTCCTTTATGGTTATCTAAAGAACGTACACCAAATCCGGAAGTTTTTGATCCAGCTGCTGGTTTGATAAAGCCACCGATGTTTGTATCATGTGGTGTTGGAGCTGCTTGAGTTGCTTGAGCAGATTTAGTAGCTTGTTGTTTGCGAGCCTCTTCTGCCTGGCGAGCTTCTTCCGCTTTACGAGCTTCTTCGGCCCGTTTTTCTTCTTCAATTGCTTTTTGCACAGCTTGACGTTGATTTTCTAAAATGCCTTTGGATTCTTCTAATCCTTCAATCTCTGAATCTACTTTTGCTACTTTCGTATGTAGATCGTTAATAAGAGTCTGTTGCTGCTGTTGGTTATTTTGTAATTCTTGTTGTTTTTGTTCTAGTTTTTGCTCAGATTCTTTCAGTTGTTGTTCTTTTTTCTCAACAGCCTCTTTTTCTGTAGTTACAGCATTTTGATCAGATGTTTGTTTTTTTACAATATCTGTATCATTGTTTAATATTAAACTTACGGAGTACATATTATCAACAAGATCGGCAATATTTGAAGAATTTGTTAGTACCTCTGTAATGATATTTGTACGCGGTTTTTCTTGCATAGATTGTAATCGTTGTTTAATAACTTCCTGACGTGTATCTATGTTTGTTTGTAATTGTTCTATATGTTTCTTTTTGTCAGTAATTACTTGTTGTGTTTTGCTAATTTCTTTTTTTGTATCGTTTAATTCAGCCTCGTTTTTATTAATAGAAGTAGTTAATTCATCGATTTTCTTCTGTAATTCTTGAATTTCTTTTTCTATTTGTTCTTTCTCGACTGATTTATTTTGTAAGTCACTTTGTTTGCCTTCTAATTCAGATTGAATGTTAGATAGTTTATCTTGATTTGTTTCAGCGTATACGGGTGAAAGTAACGGGGAAGCAAAAATCGTTCCTGCTGCTAAAACACTAAACGCTGCAAATTTCTTTTTCATAGTTGTCTGACTCCTTTCCCTATGAATGTTATATATCATAAGAAGAAGAGTGTCTATCGTTGTAATCATAATGTAAAGAAAACTTTATAAAATTGCTAAGTTTTGTCGGAATTTATCATTTTTCAACTTTAATTGTCATAGTACTTACATTTTATTTATGTCTGTAATAAAGGTATATTTTGGGGTTTATCTGTAAAATACAGGAGGAAAGTAATAGTTTTTATGGGGTGAAATAGTACTTAGAAAGCTAATAAAACACTAGTAAGGAATCGTTCTCATGTGAGGTTTTCTGACATGGGTTTATTTTTTGTCAAGAAAATTATTTGCATTCGGGCAAAGTTATTTTGTTGTCAGATTTTAAATTTTGATTTATGATTTTTAACAGGGACAAAATGTAGTGAATTGTCGAATAATATGTAATACTCTTAATTTCTTAGTTTTATAGAGATAGAATGAGAGATAGAGTGACACATCGAAGAGGGGGTTACAACAAATATGAAAAGAATAGGACTTGCATGGCAAATATTAATAGGGCTTGCGCTTGGTATTGCGGTTGGGGCGATTTTCTTTGATAATCCAGCTGTTGTGAAGTACTTACAACCAATTGGTGATATTTTCATCCGATTAATTAAAATGATCGTTGTACCGATTGTTGTAGCAAGTATTGTTGTTGGGGTTGCTGGTGTTGGCGATGTTAAAAAACTAGGTCGACTAGGCGGAAAAACAATTCTTTACTTTGAAATTATTACAACAATTGCAATTATTGTTGGTCTATTAATAGCGAATATTTTCCAACCAGGAAAAGGCGTAAATATGGAGCAGTTAACAAAGACAGATATTTCGAAATATACACATACGACAGAGCAAGTACAAAGTCATTCATTTGCAGATACGTTTGTAAATATTGTTCCAACGAACATTATGAAGTCATTGGCTGACGGAGATATGCTTGCTATTATCTTCTTCTCTGTACTATTTGGTTTAGGTGTAGCAGCAATTGGTGAGAGAGGAAGACCAGTTCTTCAATTTTTCCAAGGTGTAGCTGATGCAATGTTTTATGTAACAAACCAAGTTATGAAATTTGCACCATTTGGTGTGTTTGCACTAATTGGTGTTACAGTTTCTACATTTGGTCTTGCTTCATTAATTCCATTAGGGAAATTACTAATTGTCGTATATGGAGCAATGATCTTCTTCGTCGTAGTTGTCTTAGGACTTACAGCGAAAATATTTGGAATTAACATTTTCCAATTCTTTAAGATTTTAAAAGACGAGCTGATCTTAGCGTATTCTACAGCAAGCTCAGAAACAGTTTTACCAAAAATCATGGAGAAAATGGAGAAATTCGGTTGTCCGAAAGCAATTACATCTTTCGTTATTCCGACAGGTTATTCATTTAACTTAGATGGATCAACTTTATATCAAGCAATTGCAGCTATTTTCTTGGCGCAAATGTACGGTATTGATTTATCTATTACACAACAAATTACATTATTACTTGTATTAATGGTTACATCAAAAGGTATCGCAGGTGTACCGGGCGTATCATTCGTTGTATTATTAGCGACACTTGGTACAGTAGGTATTCCACCTGAAGGTTTAGCGTTCATTGCTGGTATTGACCGTATTTTAGATATGGCTCGTACAGCAGTTAACGTTGTAGGAAACTCTTTAGCAGCTGTAGTTATGTCTAAGTGGGAAGGTCAATATGACGCTGAAAAAGGACAAGCTTATTTAAAAGAGATTTCTGAAAAGGGTCAAGCTGCTTAATTATAATATGAACAAGCTCTCACATAATATGTGGGGGCTTTTCTGTATATAGAAGAGGAGTAGACATAATGAAACGTAAATATGGTGACGGTTCTTCGTGGAAAAGACTAATAGAAAAGAGTTATACGGTTAAGCAAGTGGAAGAGGGAATGCTCGGAATACTGGATATAAAAAAGGTGAGAGAGCCTAGTTGTAAAGAATATGATGGTAAAGAAATTTGTATTGCAAGTGATGGGTATACGTGGGTTCAATATTTCATTAATGGAAAGAACTTTGCGATTACAGCTATGTTAGATGATAGGCACAATTTAGTGCAATATTATATTGATGTGACGAAAGAATATGAAATAGACGATCGTGGTTTACCGTATTTTGATGATTTATATTTAGATGTAGTATTATTACCCAGCGGTAAGGTGTATATATTAGATGAAGAAGAGCTAGAGGATGCTTATAAAAGTGGCGATGTCACGAAGGAAGAGTATGAGTTAGCTTGGTACACTACGAAATGGATATTAACAGCAATAAAAAATAGTGAATTTTATTGGATTTCAATATTGGAAGAAGAAATCGAAAAGTTAAAATAATTGTTGTATTCAAATTTTTGTATAATTACCAAAAAAATCTATACAAAAAATAATTGACTTTTGTTTTGTAAGCGAGTAAAGTTAGAGAAGAAATTATTATTAAAAAATAAATATGAAACCTTCTTATAAAGAGAGGCGGAGGGACTGGCCCTACGATGCCTCGGCAGCGGACTCGATTTCAGAGTGCTGTGCCAAATCCAGCAAGCATGTGCTTGGAAGATGAGAAGAGCGTTTCTTATAGATGTATAAGACCTCTTCTCATCGGAAGAGGTCTTTTGTTATTCATTAGAAAAAGGTTGAAACTAGGGAGAGATGGTACTTTGAAAGAAACGAGAGGAAATGGTTTAGCTTTATTACCACTTGGGATATTTTTGGCGCTATTTATTGGTTCTGGAATTATTACAGGTGATTTTTATAAATTGCCGATACTTGTAGCGATTTCAATTGCTGTAGGAGTCGCTTTAGTGATGAATCGTAAAGAAAGTTTTAATGTGAAAGTCGAGCGGTTCGCTAAAGGTGCAGGAAATCCGGATATTATGATTATGGTATTAATTTTTGTGCTTGCAGGTGCATTTTCTGAAACTGCTAAAGGAATGGGCGGAGTAGACTCAACTGTTAATTTAGCGTTAACTATTTTACCGCCAGGATTTATCGTAGCTGGAATCTTTGTTATTGGTGCATTTATTTCATTAGCAATGGGAACTTCAATGGGAACAATTGCAGCATTAGCGCCGATTGCTGTAGGTATTAGTGGTCAAACTGATATCTCAATTGCGCTTGCAATGGCTACTGTTGTTGGCGGAGCGATGTTTGGTGATAATTTATCATTTATTTCAGATACAACAATCGCAGCTGTTCGTTCACAAGGAACAGAAATGAAAGATAAGTTTAAAACGAATTTTTTAATTGTGTTACCAGCGGCTATTATTACAATTGTACTATTAGTAATAGTTACTTCAGGAAGTGACACGCAGATTAAAGCACATAGCTTTGATTGGATAAAGATTTTACCGTACGCAGGAGTACTTATTACAGCGCTACTTGGCTGGAATGTACTTATTGTATTAACTGGTGGAACTGTACTATCTGGTGTTATCGGCCTTATAGATAGAAGTTACACGTTAGAAAGTTTCTTTAAAAGTGTAACGACTGGAATGGGCGGTATGATGGAGTTAGTATTACTTGCTATATTAATTGGCGGTATGGTTGAATTAATCCAATATAATGGTGGTATTCAATATTTAATGAATGTATTAACACGTAATATTCGTTCGAAAAAAGGAGCGGAATTTGGTATTGCTGGTTTAGTGAGTATGACGAATATGTGTACAGCGAATAATACGATTTCAATTATCTTTACAGGCCCGCTTGCAAAAAATATTGCAGATCAATATGAAATAGACCCTCGTAAATCAGCGAGTGTATTAGATCTTTTCTCATGTTGTGTACAAGGATTAATTCCGTACGGTGCCCAAATGTTAACGGCAGCAGGATTTGCAGCGTTATCTCCGGTTGAATTGTTGCCATATGCATTTTATCCAATCTTAGTTGGAGTATGTGGGATTGTTTCTATTTTAATTGGATTTCCAAGATTTTCGAAAGTAGCTGAGAAAAAAGAGTATCATAAAACAGCTTAATTTAATATGAATGTTAGTAATTAAAAAAACGTGCAGAGAATAAACTCTGCACGTTTTTTTGCGTAAAGGGCTGAATATGACTCGGTCTTAAGTCTGAGTTAAAAACGGTTCTTAAGCTCGTTATGGAAAGATGAAAAAATAGTTAAGATAAGAGTATCAAATCGAAGGGAGGCAAGCACAAGATGAAACAATTTCTAGCGTTTATCGCAGCCGGTATTTTGGCCTTAATTGCTCTTGGTAGTCTTGCTGGTATTGTAGGATTCGCAATCGGAGCAGGAGTTGTATATTGGAGCTATAAATCATTTGTGCGAGCTAAATCATTTTTTGGAAAGTTAGCTTGGGGTATTGTTGGTTTAATCGGTTTATCCATTGCACTTTCTCATTCGCCAGCATTAATCGGTATCGCTGCTTTAGTGGTTTTATATTACGGATACCGTGAATGGAAAAAAGAAAAAGATGTAGTTGTTGAATCTGCTCCAGAAAGTTCTAAACCATATAGCAACTTTGAAGATGAGTGGAACAAATTAATGAAAAACTAAAACAATAAATCAAATTATAATTAAAGTAAAAGAGAGGAAGATTTATAATGAAACAATCTTTATTCGGACGTGTACGCGATGCAATTTTAGCTGATTTTCATAACGTGTTAGATGAGAAGGAAAGAAAAAATCCAATTGCGATGTTAAACCAATATTTACGTGATAGTGAGCGCGAAATAACAAAAATTGAGAAGTTAATTGAGCGTCATAAAACATTAAAATCTAACTTTGCTCGTGAGCTTGAGCAAGCACGTTATTTCGTTAATAAAAGATCAAAGCAAGCTATCATTGCTCAAGAAGCAGGTGAATTACAATTGCACGAACGTGCGTTAGAAGAGGTAGCTTATTATGAAGGGCAAGTAACGCGATTAGAAGAAATGTATGCAGGTGTTGTAGAGCAAATTGATGAGTTAGAGCGTCGTCTTTCTGAAATGAAAAATAAATTAAAAGAAATGCACGCAAAGCGTATGGAACTAATGGCACGTGAAAATATGGCACATGCAAATCGTCGTATGAATACTGCGATGCATAAAATGGATGAAAATAATCCGTTCTTACGATTTGAAGAAATTGAAGATCACATTCGTGACTTAGAAACTCGTATGAATGAAGAGCATGAGCGTGACACATTTGATATGAAAATTGCAAAACTTGAGCGTGAAATGAAAGAAAAGAATGATGTATCGTTAACGAAAGAGTTAACAAAATAATAGTAGTATATTATAAAACAGGCTTATGATATAGTGATAGGAGAAAAGGTGTTGGAAAGCAATGCCTTTTCTTCTATGTATATGTGACAAGAAGGGGGGAGCTGAAATGAAGAAACATTTTTCAAAGACACAATTAATGGGGATGCTCCTCATCATATTTGGATTCGGTCTTTTTCTTGATATGATACTTGGACATTTTGAACCAGGTGGTCTCATTTTTGCATTTATTATGCTTATGTTTGGAAGGCATTATCGTAAAAAGAATCGTTATGTACGGGGAAATGTATTTTTATTTGTTGGTGGTATCGTATTTTTATTCTTCTTATTTTCATCAGCAGCATTTGTTCTTGTCGTATTTGCTTGTTTAGCTTTAATTGGTTATCAATTGATTCAACAAGGGCATCAGCAAAAAGCGATGAAGGTTGAAATTAAAGAAAAAGGGATTATAGACGAAGAGAAGCAAATATATCGTACAGAACCATATTTGAAAAATATGTTTGTAGGCAATGTACGAATGATGGATCATATTTATGAACTTGAGGATATTAATGTTCAATACGGTGCTTGTGATGTGGAAATAGATTTAACTACTGCTATGATTCCAGAAGGGGAAACCGTAATTGTTATTCGGGGTGTCGTTGGTAATATTCGTTTATATGTGCCATATGATATTGAACTTTCTTTAAATCATTCTGTTATTGTCGGACGTGTGCTCTTGCCAGGTCATGAAGAGACGGGGTTTAACCGCAATGTTACATTTAGAACAGAGCAGTATAAAGAGGCTCCTCGTCGTATTAAAATTATTTCTTCGCTTGTCGTAGGCGACACGGAAGTGAGGAAAGTATAATGAAGAAACAAAAAAATATTTCGTGGATGTATATTCGTTATTCTATGTTGTCCTCAGTTAGTATCGCACTCATTTGTACAATTGTATATGTATGGAAAAGCGAGCAACAAGTGTATGATTTATTATGGAAGGAATCCATCGCTTCTGTTCCAATTGGCTTGTTTATTATGACTACAAGTTTACTTATCGGGGGAATTGTAGGATATGCAATCGGTTACTATATAGAGCAGCGTATACAAGGATTAAATACGTTTCTATTTGAAGTAGAGCGAGGGAATTTTCCGAGCGATGTTTCGTTTACTGCAGATGATGAATTTCATGAAGTGGAACGAAAAGTAATCGTTCTGGCTCGTCGATTAGAGGAGCAAGCTGGACTCTTTCAAAAAGTAACGAATGAACGAGCTCATTGGAATGAAGAGATGAGACAAGAAGCAATTTCTCAAGAAAGGCATCGTTTAGCAAGGGAGTTGCATGATTCAGTAAGTCAGCAACTTTTCGCAATGTCGATGATGATGTCAGCGATTAATGAACAAATAACTGAATTTCCAGATGTGACAAAAAAACAATTACAACTTGTTGAAAATATGGTTGTAAATGCTCAATCAGAAATGAGAGCATTGCTCCTTCATTTACGTCCTGTACAATTGGAAGGTAAGAAACTGACAGAAGGTATAGAGGAATTATTAACGGAATTATCGCGAAAACAACATATGAAAATTGAATGGCTTATTGAGCCAATAGAATTAAAAAAAGGTGTAGAAGATCATTTATTCCGTATTGTGCAAGAAGCGCTATCAAACACGTTGCGACACGCGAAGGCAAAGAAAACAGAAGTGCGCCTTCGAAAAATTGATCAATATGCGATTTTAAAAATCATTGATGACGGCGTTGGGTTTGAAGTAGGGGTTAATAAGGCAGGTTCATATGGCCTAAGATCGATGCAAGAGCGTGTTCATGAAATTGGTGGGACACTCAAGGTACTTAGTTTCCCGGCCAAAGGTACACAAATAGAAGTAAAAGTACCGATTATGATTGAGAGAGGGGGAGAAGTATGATAAAAGTATTGCTTGTCGATGATCATGAAATGGTTCGTATGGGTGTATCGGCATATTTATCTACACAGCCAGATATTGAAGTAGTAGGGGAAGCTGAGAATGGACGAAAAGGATCAGAATTAGCATTGCAATTAAGACCGGATATTATTTTAATGGACCTTGTTATGGATGAGATGGATGGTGTCGAAGCAACACGTGCTATTATTCAAGAATGGCCAGAAGCAAAAATTGTAGTTGTAACAAGCTTTTTAGATGACGAAAAATTGTACCCTGTTATTGAGGCTGGGGCGACCAGTTACTTATTAAAAACATCAAGAGCAAGTGATATTGCTGATGCTGTACGAGCTACTTATGATGGAGAAACAGTATTAGAGCCGAAAGTTACCGGGAAAATGATGTCCCGTATGCGTCAAAAGAAAGAGCAACCTTTGCATGATGACTTAACGGAAAGAGAGTTTGAGATTTTGTTATTAATTGCAGAGGGAAAAAGTAATCAAGAGATTGCGGACGAGTTATTTATTGCACTGAAAACGGTAAAGACACATGTGAGTAACATATTAAATAAATTGAATGTAAGTGATCGTACTCAGGCAGTTATTTATGCATTTAGGCATCAATTAACGAAGTGATAAAGTGAAGCTTTAATTGGCGGGGAATTCCTCGCTGATTATTGGCTCGCTACAATATAGATATGGCGTTAAAATCATTGAATGTTTTTATTGACGATAAATAATGTAAGCGTTATCATTAAGGTATTAACAGTACATACAAAGGGGAGAATGTATATGTTAGTTCAAACTATATTCGGAATGGATAAGTCTAAAAAATTAGGGGATTATGTGAACGCATTACAAGCGCTTTGTGAACAATATAATGTTGAAACAGATAAAATTGCGATTATTGAGGCAACAGAGGAATACTATTTATTTTTAGTAAAGCAAGAAGACTGCTATGATGTTGTTAAGGTAGAAACAGTTGATACGAATATTGAATATTATACGAAAGTGTATAAAATAAGCAGTTTTAATCATACTGCTTATCAAATGTAAAAAAACTCCCTTTCGGGAGTTTTTTTAGGATGCTTTTGCTTCGGTTATTAAGGGAACTTTTTTAGCACCGCTTAGTTTAGCGATAGTAAATCCGATAAGTGCTCCGGCTAATGCTGGCAATAGCCAGCCTATTCCTTCATTATATAAAGGAATAAATTCAAAGTTGGACGTGATAAACGAGACTGGAATACCGCCTTGTTTTAATCCATCAAATACGCTCACAACTGCTGCTCCGATTAAAGCACCTACATAAACAGAGCGATATCCACCGAAGTATTTATGAAGTAACGATAGTAGTACGAGTACAATCGCAATTGGATATACAACAAGTAGAATTGGAACAGAAATTGCGATAATTTTTGTTAAACCTAAGTTGGCAACTAATAATCCTAATGCGCAAATGATACTCGCGAACGTTTTGTATGAAAATGTAGTCAATAATGTTGAAAAATATTGGCTGCACGCAGATACGAGTCCAACGCATGTCGTTAAACAAGCGAGTGTAACGATAAGAGATAATAGGAGCAAACCGTATGGACCAAATAATTGTTGTACGATAACAGTAAGTAGCTTTCCACCATTCTGTGCGTATCCAAGGGAGACACTAGTTGTACCGAGCCAGCCAAGTGCACCATATACAAGTACGAGACCAGTAGCGGCAATAAGCCCTGCTTTTGCTGTTGCGATGGCAATAGATTTACGATCATTCACACCTTTAGAGCGAATTGCATTTACAACGATAATTCCGAATGCAAGCGCTGAAATGGTATCCATCGTTAAGTATCCTTCCATGAAGCCTTTGAAGATTGGAGAAGTTTGATACTCTTGCATTGCTGGTCCTGATTGCCCAAGTGGTGTAAATACACTTTTAACAAACAATAAGAAAATAGAGAGTAATAAAATAGGTGTTAATATATTTCCGATACGATCAACCAGTTTAGATGGATTCAAACTCAGCCAAAATACGATAGCAAAGAATATGATTGTATATACAAATAGCGCTAGGCTGCTAGAGCGAATTGTTTCTGGTAAGAAAGAACTAACACCCATTTCATAAGCGACATTCGCAACACGTGGGATGCCCATGGATGGACCAATGGCAATGTATACAACTACCGTAAAGAATATTCCGAATAATGGATGAACATGACTTGCAAGCTGCTGCATTCCATTTCCTGATAGAGAAATTGCGATAACAGTTAATAATGGTAAACCGACTCCTGTTAGTAAAAATCCAATCATTGCGGGCCAAAAATTTTCGCCTGCGTTTTGCCCAAGCATGGGAGGGAAAATTAAATTACCTGCCCCAAAAAATAAAGAAAATAGCATAAGACCCGTGAAAAAAATATGTTTTTTTGATACAGTGTTCATTGTTTTTCCTCCTTTTTTAAATGCATTTGTAAGAACACAAAAAACTCGTCCCTAAAGAAAGGGACGAGTTATATTTACCCGCGATACCACCCTAATTTACACATGTAGAAATAAATCTATATGTATACGGCTTTGCAACGTACAACATGATACGTGTTCCCTGTAACGGGGGACAGCCGGTAAGAACTTACTGTAACATTCGGTTCTACTTCTCAGAGATGATTTTCGGTTACGCACTGAACGTTGGCTTTCAGCAAATCGCCAACTCTCTGGGGAACAGTTCTATAACGTACTCGTTCTCGTCAATGAATTTTTATTCAAGTATTCTGACAGTATTGTTGCATTTTTTTTTTAGAAAGTCAATATATTTTTTGGAAGATATATTTATATACGGAAATATCGAAAGTGATATTCGTTGTTGCAAAGGGAATGATGAATTGTAAAACGGGAGTAAAAATTTGCGGAGAATTGTAAAATTTATAGAGAAAGTTGATATTTATAGGAGTAAAGAAGGGATTGTTTGAATTTACAGAGAATAATACAACAATCCACTTGCTGGAAAGAACAAACCAAAAGAGGTGACTGAAATGCTTGCGATGGGAGTATTATTTGGCATTATTGCTATAATTGGTTTTATGTGGTTATATTATTCGCGTTCATTTAAACAAGCAGAAGTTTTACTCTTTCAAAAAGGTAGTTTGTTGACAAATCAGTCTAGATATTTAGTATGTCCGAAGTGTGGAAGTGCACAGGCCAGAAGTGGAGGATATCAAGAGTGTTGCAAAATTAGATTATGAAAGAAAGGGAGCCTCACATTATTTTGTGAGGCTTCCTTCCTTACAATTTCATGGCGCTCCAAATTGTCCACCGATCTCTTTCAATAATAGGAGAGACGTTTTGTAATGCGGTCTGGATATGTTGTAGAAGTTGAGAAAGTTCATCATCTGTTAACTCGTATAGAATGGATCGACCTGTTCGAGGAGATAAATCTTGTAGCAGTGCTTCTACAGAATCATGTATTTTTCGTACTTCCCATTGTGTTTGTGTTGGAAGTACGTGAAGAGAATGTTGTTGTAATTCTTTCTGTATCGTGTTGGTTTTTGGTCGTCTTTTTGACTCTATTTCAATGAGTTTTGGAAATATAGAGAAAAAATATCCACGAATGTGTTCGGGACTTCCTGGAATTGTACAATCTTCAATCGTTCGATCTTGTAAAATAAGTACACCGTTTTTCTTTAATATACGAGAAGCTTCACGTAAAAATGTAGGAATGTCTTGTAAATGATGAATAACTGCGCGTGAAATAACTATGTCGAATGTTTCATTAGAACATGGGATATTATGTGCATCACCGTGGATGAATGAAATGTTTGGAAAGCCGTTACAATTTTCTTTTGCAGCTTGTAATATTTCTTTTGAAAAATCAAGCCCAACAACATTTTTGGCTCCCATAAGAGCAAGTTCTTTCGTATAAATCCCGCCACCGCAGCCAATATCAATTATTTGCTTGTTTTGTATGTCTGTAATGTTTTTTACCATTTCAGCCCAAGAAATATGAGCGTTTCTTGTTGCATATGTGTACTTATTATTTGCATCATGAAAATTAATGGACATGATAAAGACCTCCTTTCAATGATTAGTATAGCGTATTTAATAGGATGTCACGTTTTTGTTTTATGTATGAAGATTATAAGGATTTCTTATTGCAAAAGGAGGATTCATTTGAAAGGGAAATATGTATTATTGTTATTTGTTATGCTACTCGTATCTTGTGGTCAAACAGAACCAAAACAAGAACCAAAACAAGAACCAAAACAAGTAGAGGAGACGGTGAATGAAGTGAAAGAAACAATAGGGGTAATCGTTATACAAAAAAAACATAAAGAGAAAAAGTTGCAGGAATCAGAAGCGAAGTTAGTAATAGACATTTTGGATAAAGCTGAGAAACAAGAAATAACCGGAAGCTTCGGTGAACCTGAATATGAAATACAAATTAGTAGAGATGGGAAAAAAGAAACTTATTATGCATGGTTAAGGGGAGAAGATAGACGAGGATGGGTGCAATATAAGAAAGCTATGTATATGCTGAATGAAAAAGATACGGAAAAGCTTTTGGCTATATTTCCAAATGTTTCAGAACAAAAAGAAGATGAGGTGCAGGTAGGTCCTTTAACGGAAGTAACAAAAAAAGATTTGCAGATTACCGCGTTTCATATTAAAGCAGGCGATCAAAACGTGAATTATATGGTACGGTATACGATTTCACAATCACTATACAACAAGTTAGTGAAGGAACAAGAATATTATTTGCAACTTACTTTCCCAGAAAAAGTTCAAAAATTAATTGGAGCAAAAGAGAGTGAAATGATTTTAGGTGAAAAAGTAAAGGAAGGGTATAAGCAATATGAATTGCATGCTACTGTTCCGATAAAAGGTGCTTCAGAATCACAATTAAAATCATTAGAAACATATTACGAAAATTATAATTTGAAAATATTAAACAGTGAAAAAGAAAAAATAGGTGTGTTTCAAAATATAATTCAAATCGTTAAAGAGTATGGTGAAAAAATGAATTTACAAAGATAAAGTGAGATTTTAATTAGTGGGGGATACTCATTTCTCGTTGATTCCCACTTAACTTCGTTGTTCCAATTGAATTTTGAGGTAAGAGTCTTATTGGCTGTAACTGAATTGTAAATTCTATATAGCCTTTCCTAGGAAATGATAATAGAGAGGGGAGAAGAACCCCCTCTCTATTATTTTGCTTTTGCAGATGGCTCATTTATTGATTTTCGTGTAATAAGAAATGAAATCATAAGAGCGGAAAGAATGATAAGAGTGATAAGTAAGTGATTTGGCAACCAATCTAATAATAATACATAGCTCACTGTATAAAAAATAAGAGTTGAAGCTAAAAATGATAAAACACCTATTATGAGAGATTGTAAATTCATTCGTATGCACCTCCTTTATTTATATTTTTGGCTAAAAATGGATTAAATAAACATTATTTCTAACAATAGAAAAAAATATGTCATAATAGAAGAAAGAATAATTTTTAGTGGGTTTTTATGACTCGTTAAAGGGAGTTAAAGGAGAGGAAAATGAAAAATAATAAAAAAGGATTATGGGGAATTATTGTTGCAATAGGATTATTTTTACTGTCTAAGTTAAAGTGGGTATTTGCAATTTTTAAATTAGCAAAGTTTTCAACGGTATTTAGTATGTTTCTATCGCTTGGCGCATACGCAGTTCTATATGGTTGGAAATTTGGAGTGGCGCTTATTTATTTGTTGTTTGTTCATGAAATGGGCCATTTATGGGCTGCGAAAAGAAAGGGAATCCCAACATCGCCAGCAATCTTTATTCCGTTTATGGGGGCCCTTATTGGAATGAAAGAGATGCCGAAAAATGCGAAAGATGAAGCTTACATCGCCTATATGGGGCCGCTTTTCGGGCTTCTGTCATTTTTACCAGCGATTCCACTTTATATAATGACGCAAGAGCCGTTTTGGGCGCTTGTTATTTTGCTTGGAAGTATGATTAATTTCTTTAATTTAATTCCTGTTTCGCCGCTAGATGGTGGGCGAATTATTTCAGTTGTCAGTACTAAAATTTGGGGAGCAGGCCTTATTTTATTACTTGGCTATTCAATTTACTTTAAAAGTATTTTGGGAGGATTTATTGTTATTATCGGTTGTATGGAATTATACAGAGTGATAAAGAGAGATGAGCCGATTAAGGAATTAGGGCATAAAATTGATGGAATGAAAGAATATGTTGCTAGGCTTGAAGAGGAATTAAAAGAAACTCGAGCTGTACATCGGACTATATACATGATGCATCATGAGATGAATGCATTAAGACAAAGAGAACGGGAAAAAGAGTTACAAATAGGTGAACTTCAAAAAATGGAAGTGTTAGAGTATCTTTTACCGAAGTTTGAACCGTTAGATTATGTTCCATATGAAGATGAAAAAGATGAGTATACTATTCACATAAGAGAAGCATTTGAAGCGTCAGAAAAAAAATTAAATGAATGGAAAACAGAAAAGGAACAACAAGAAAACTATTATAAAGTGGATACAAAAACGAAATGGACAGTATTTGCTTGTTATATCGGATTAATAGCTATACTTGGTTATACAGCTTATGAAGGTTATATTGTTTTACAGGAGCATTTGCCAAGACGAAATGTGTAGAAAAATATTGTCGAAATGATAGGAAGAATTAATACAGGGATTATATTTCTACGAGAGAATGTTACAAGTATAGTCATACATTGTAATATCTTTAGTAGAGAAGGAGTTCTGTATATGAAGAAATTGTTAAGTGTATTCGGAATTATTATCGTAATGATCATTGCGAGTTATAGTCTTATGAAAGTGTTGTTACATTATGCGAATAAGCCTGCTGAGGTAAATACAATAGCTCAAGTAGAAGACGTGCAAGAAGAGACAAAAGTGCTAGATTTTATTCGAATGACACATGAAAGCTATAATAATTTCTTAAATTACGGTAAAGCAGAGAATTATACAGACGGGGATTGGAAGCAATTTAAGCAATGGTTTCAACAACAAGAACCATCTTTAAAAAATATACATACCGAAATAAAGAATGAAAAAATAAAACACGATGTAAATAGAAGCTATGAAATTGTAAAAAAAGGTGTGGAACTTCAAAATATTGAGTATGTAGTGTATGCCCACCGTGTATATCATGACTTGGATATTATCTTAAATAAATATAGAGGTGAAACGAATATCTGGGGGTATACGGAGTTTGGTGATGGGAAAGATAGAAAGATAATTGAACAAGCTATACAAACAAAATAATAAGCTAGCTAGAATTCTAGTTAGCTTATTTTCTTTTGTAAATGCAATGTTCATATATTATTCACAAAAACAACGTGTTAATAGTGATTAAAATCACAATCTGCATTATAAGATTCAGTTAAACTAAAAACAGTTAAGGAAATAGAGGAGTGGGATACAATGTTAAGTGCAAAAACAATTGAAATCGTAAAGTCAACAGTACCATTATTACAAGAAAAAGGCGTTGAAATTACAACGAGATTTTATCAAATTTTATTTTCAGAACATCCGGAGTTATTGAATATTTTTAACCATACGAATCAGAAAAAGGGAAGACAACAACAAGCGTTAGCGAATGCTGTTTATGCAGCTGCAACGTACATTGATAATTTAGAAGCAATTATTCCAGTTGTAAAACAAATTGGTCATAAGCATAGAAGTTTAGGTATTAAAGCTGAGCATTATCCGATTGTAGGTACATGTTTACTACGTGCCATTAAAGAAGTCGCAGGTGCACCTGATGAAGTTTTAAATGCATGGGGAGAAGCATATGGTGTCATTGCTGATGCATTTATTAGCATTGAAGCAGAGATGTATGAAGAAGCTGCACATAAAGAAGGTGGATGGAAAGACTTCCGCAACTTTGTGATTGTTAAAAAAGTGAAGGAAAGCGATGTTATTACGTCATTTTATTTGAAACCTGAAGATGGAGGGAAAGTTTCTTCATTCATCCCAGGTCAATATGTAACGGTTCAAATCAATATTGAAGGTGAGACATATACACATAATCGTCAATACAGTTTATCTGATGCACCTGGGAAAGAATATTATCGTATTAGTGTAAAGAAAGAAAAAGGTGTAGATACACCAGACGGTAAAGTGTCTAATTACTTACATGAACATGTAAAAGAAGGAGATGTTTTACCAGTAAGTGCACCAGCGGGAGATTTCGTGTTAAATATGGATTCAACATTACCAGTTGTACTAATTAGTGGTGGAGTAGGGATTACACCGATGATGAGTATGTTAAATACGTTAATTGAACAAGATTCAAAACGTAATGTATATTTTGTTCATGCAGCAATAAATAGTAATACACATGCAATGAAAGAACACGTTAAGGCAGTAGAAAATGAATATGAACAAGTTAAAGCATATACTTGTTATTCTGCACCGACTGAAAAAGATTTAGAAATGAAGAACTTTGATAAAGAAGGTTTCGTTGAAAGCGAATGGTTAAAAACTATTATTCCGACAACTGAAGCAGAATTTTATTTCTGTGGTCCAGTAGCATTTATGAAGCATATAAATGCTGCACTAACTGATTTAGGTGTGAAACAAGAGCATATTCATTATGAATTTTTCGGCCCAGCAACAAGCTTACAATAAGACGGATGAGAATAAACAAAAAAACGAGGTATTTATTTTACCTCGTTTTTTATTTGTTCTCGTAATAAACGGTTAACTGTTTCACGGCGTATGCCTATCAGTTGACCAATTTCAGTTTGTGTTAATATTTCATATATAGGAATGTCACCTAAATATAATGTGAACCATTCTTGTAAACGATGAAGACGTTCTTTTGGTGAGACGGTTGTCAATTGATCAATTCGTTGTTGCATCATTCTTAATTTCGATTGCAATTGCATAGCGATGTTGGCATATGATTCAGGATTTGCTTGAAGTCTCTCATACCATTCACTACTAGTAATTGGTTCCACTTCTGTTTTTATTAAAGCGATAGCTGTACCGTGATATTCTTTCGGTGAAATTAAAGAATGATGAGGTATCGTTTCACCTGGAACGATAATGTTGAATAAAAATGGTGTTCCGTCTTCTTCTAACCGAACTACTTTTAATAAGCCTGTTTTTATAAAGTATAAAGGACCGTCCTCGCCTTGACGGAATAGTACATCTCCTTTGTGTAGAATCAATGTTAGCCCCCCATTAATATGTTTCTATTTCTTCTATTTTAGCGTATATGTATATAGACAATATGCTATTTCAACAGCAATTTCATTGACGAAATGTATGCTATTACAGTAGTATACTATTTAGTGTGTAATAGTACTAGCAATGAATACGCTGTAGGGGGTTTAGTATATTGTTAGATGCGATGAGAATGACGGATATGAGAATTCCGGCGAATGCTATCATTCATGTAGAAGAGATGAAAGGTGGAGTCGTTTTATCCGTTGAAGTAGACGGCCAAATTATTTATACGATGGCTTATGATGAAGAAACAGATAGTTATGCTGAATTATATGATCGAAATGATAAGAGGGCGTGCCAAGTACATGAAGACTTTATGGGATGGTCACTTCTTCACTAAAAAAGATGTCAATATGACATCTTTTTTTATTAAATCGATAGAATATACAAAGAAATGAAATATAAGGATAAAATTTGTAATAATTGATTTTGCATTGTTAGCACTCTGTAACTGCAAGTGAACTATTTTTTCGCTATCATAAAGATAACAGTCGCAGTTATAGGAGTGGTCAACTTGAAGAAAGTACATATTTCAAATTATATGTTATTATGTGTTTGTTTAATTTTATTTGTTCTCCTCGGAGGATTTTTATATTCATGTGTATAAGAAAAACGCATTCTAAAAAGAATACGTTATAAAAGGGAAATAATGATTAATCTAGTTCCAAGAATAATTAACGTAATACGTAATAAATTAATTACGGCGTTACCACTTAGTTTTGTATTAATGTAAGCCCCGATTTTTCCGCCGATCCATGCACCAGGAATAAGGATTAATGCATAAATCCAGCTGACATTTCCAAGTGAGATGTGAGTTGCAGAACTTACAATTGCTGATAGAAATACGATGAACATTGAAGTTGCTACTGCAATATGTGCTGGGAATGCAAAAAGAAGCATCATTGCTGGAACAAGTAAGGCACCGCCACCAATTCCAAATAACCCAGATATAAACCCAACTATAAAGGCAATAAAGATAGCAAGAAACGGTGGGAATTGGTAGTGTACAGTATTTCCATCATTATCTGTAAAAGAACGCTTAATTACAGACGTATTTGAGAGGGAAAGAGGTTTTAATTTGTCTCGAAGCATAAGTAGAATTGAGACGAATATAAGGAAAACCCCAAAGTATAAAGAAAATGTGTCTTGGTTTAAAAATTTATTTGCCCATGATCCGATAATACCACCAGGGCCGCTTCCGATAAATAAAATAAGTCCACTTTTATAATCTACTCGTTTATGCTTCATATAAGTAAGGGTGGAAGATAGCCCTGTAAAAACGACTGTTACCATAGAAGTCCCTACTGCAAGTTGTGGTGATAAACTGTGTAATCCAATTAATAACGGAACAATAATAATTCCGCCTCCAAGCCCAACTAGGCTGCCGACTGTCCCGGCGATTAGTCCGATGAAAAGTAACATGATGTATTCCAAAATTGCCAACTCCTCTAAATAACTTATCCACCAATTATTATACACGCTTTTTAATGAGAAATAGGCTTGTTCACAAAAAAGTCGTCTTCCTAGAAAAATAAGGAAGACGACTTTTGATTAGAAAACAAAATCTAATAGGTAGTAAAATAGAGCAGCTAAAGAAGCTGAAATAGGAAGTGTAATAACCCATGTAATTAACATACGTTTTGCAGTTCCCCATTTTACCCCTTTCACACGGTGAGAAGCACCAACCCCTAAAATAGAAGAAGAGATAACGTGCGTCGTACTAACCGGTAAGTGAATGAATGTCGCACCGAAAATAACAAGTGATGATGATAAATCGGCAGCTACACCATTTACAGGACGAATTTTCATAATTTGTCCACCGACAGTTTTAATAATTTTCCAACCACCGACAGAAGTACCAAGCCCCATTGCGATAGCACAAGATAATTGTACCCAGAACGGAATATCGCTAGAAGTATGATAGTTATTAGCCATAAGAGCCATCGTAATGATTCCCATTGCTTTTTGTGCATCATTCGTACCGTGTGTATAGGCTTGTAATGCTGCAGTGAAAATCTGGAATATACGGAAGTTTTTGTTCGTTTTCGTTAAGTTAAAGTTTTTAAAGACCACTTTAAAAATACTGTATACGATATAACCAATAACGAAAGCGATAATTGGTGAAATGATTAAAGCTTCAAGAATTTTAATGAATCCTTTAAGGTTTAATGAGCTAATACCAGCAGCAGCAATGGCTGCACCTGCGATTGAGCCAATAATTGCATGCGAAGAACTACTTGGGATACCGTAGTACCAAGTAATTAAGTTCCATGCTATCGCCGCAAGTAAAGCAGCTAAAATTACAAGAGAACCATTTTGTAAAGCAAATGGGTCAACGATATCTTTTGTAATCGTTTTTGCTACACCTGTAAATGTCATTGCACCTAAAAAGTTCATAATAGCTGCCATAATAATTGCATGTCTAGGCTTTAGAGCTTTCGTTGAAACAGCCGTTGCAATAGCGTTTGCTGTATCGTGAAATCCATTGATAAAGTCAAAAGCTAAAGCGCAAATGACTACTAAAACGGTCAGTATCAAGAGTGTATCCATGATCAAACTCCTTACGCGTTCTTCATAATAATTGTTTCTAATACGTTTGCAACGCTTTGACAGCTATCAGCTACTTCTTCAAGCTCTTCGTAAATCTCTTTAAATTGAATAATCTTAATCGGATCTTTTTCACGAGAGAATAAGTGCTTAATCGCATGACGGCGAATATCATCACACTGTGATTCATAATCCTTAATCTTAATCGCATTTGTACGAATGTCGACTAATTTTTTGTTAGACATTAATTCAACAGAGTTTGCAATCTCAATCGCACATTGATTAATTGCTTCTACGAATTTAATCATGTATTCATCAGCTTCTGTAATAGAATACATTTCGAATAGACCAGCACTGTGATCTAATCCGTCTAATACATCATCCATACTCATTGCAAGTTGTAGGATGTCCTCACGCTCAATCGGAGTGATAAACGCTTTGTTTAACTCCATAATGATTTCGTGAATAAATGAGTCACCTTTTGACTCATATTCTTTCATGCGCATAGAAAACTCTTTTAAATCGCTAGCATTTTTAATTTTATACTCCACGAAAAATTGCGCGCCTTCTTTTAAATTTTCGGAAACATTCATTAACATTTCAGAAAATTTATCTTTTTTTGATTTAAAGACCATTATTGTTACCCCCACAAAAGTAATATATGTAAAATATATTGGCTAATCAATTCTAACAAAAAACTGTCGTTTTTTAAAACATTTTATCGAAAAGTTTACAAAAACTTAACATAACTCTCGTTGTTCTATTAATAATATTAATATCCAATAGTGAATATCTTACTTGTAGAATGTCCTTTTCTTGCAAAAAGTATGAATGTAAAAGAAAAGCTTTACACTATAGGAATGACTACGTTATTATAATAAATTTAAAAGGCGGTATATTCTTCCTTTTAAAAAGAAGAGTGTAAATAAATGAAGGAAGTGAACGAATGAAATTGAAGAACACTCATTTTAAAAAAATGCTTGAGTGGTTCAATAAGAGGAAGAAACTTCGTAATTTATTAATTGTATTGGGAAGTGTACTCGTTACTCTATTTATTGCTGTAAATATAATAATTTCCATTCAAGACATATCTGAATTAAAACAAGCTGTTCCACAACCGACTTTAATTTATGATGCAAATAATGAGGTCGCAACTAAATTAGCTTCTTCGAAAACAGAAGGCGTTAAAAGAAAAGATATTCCTGATATTATGGTTCAGGCAATTGTTGCAGTAGAAGATAAGGAATTTTTTAACCATCATGGTATTTATTATAGTGGAATTATAAGTGCGGTTTTTAAAAATATTACAGCAGGAGAAGTTGTAGCAGGGGGAAGTACAATTACACAGCAGCTTGCGAAGAATGTATTTCTGACACAAGATCGTACATTTTCTCGTAAAATAAAGGAATACTTTTTAACGAAAAAAATAGAACGTACTTATACAAAAGATGAAATTATTGAAATGTATATGAATCAAATTTATTTTGGGGAAGGTGCTTGGGGGATAAAGAGGGCAGCTAAATCTTATTTTGATAAAGAGGTAAAAGATTTATCAATTTCAGAAGCTGCAACGATCGCGGGCTTAATTAAAGCGCCGTCTGCGTATTCGCCTTATAAAAACTTTAATAAATCAATTGAACGACGTAATGTCGTATTAAGTTTAATGAAGGAACAAGGATATATTTCTGAAGAGCAATACAATAAAGAAAAAGAGTCAGGACTTGTATTAAAACGTGGGGTTGATGATAAATATAAAGGTAAATACTCCCAATATGTGGACTATATAGTTAGGGAAGCGATGGATAAGTATGAATTAACACAAAATGAAATTTTAGCAGGTGGTTATCGTATTTATACTGAGCTGGATCCGAAAAAACAACAAGCTGTAGAAGATGTTGTGAATAATGATAGTTATTTCAAAGATAGTGGCTCAGATCAACTTATGCAAACGGGTGTAGTCCTTATAAATCCCAAAACAGGCGGTGTTCCAGCTTTAGTTGGGGGGAGAGGACCATATCAGTTTTTACAATTTAATCATGCTACGCAATTAAAAAGACAGCCAGGTTCAACATTAAAGCCTCTAGCTGTATATGTACCCGCTTTAGAACAAGGGTATGAGGTATACGATATATTAAAGGATGAACCATTTCATATTAAAGAATATGAACCTAAAAATAGTGATCAGGCTTTTCATGGTAATGTGACAATGTATGAAGCGGTAGCAAAATCGTATAATGTTTCTGCTGTGTGGCTATTAGAACAAATAGGATTAGATAAAGGATTGAAATCTTTAGAGCGATTTGGTATTCCATTAGTACCAGAAGACCGTACGTATCCAATTGCTTTAGGTGGGATGCATGTAGGGACATCACCATTTGTAATGGCCCAAGCATATAGTACATTTGCTAATGATGGGGTTCAAGTAGAGGCTCATGCAATTAGAGAAGTTCAAAATGCTGAAGGGGAAATAATAGGGAAATGGTATAAGAAAGAGACACGAGTGACGAGTGAGAAAATCTCTCAAAAGATGACGTATTTATTAAAAGGTGTTGTAGAAAAGGGAACAGGTGGAAAAGCGAAAGTTAATAATGTTGATACAGCAGGAAAGACAGGGACGACTCAACTTGTAAATGGCCCGAGCGTAGGGGCAAAGGACTCGTGGTTTGTAGGATACACACCAGATTTAGTAGGTGCGATTTGGGTAGGATATGACAAAACAGATAGCGAGCATTATGTTCCGGGTGGTAGCCAAATTACAACGACGATGTTCCGGGATATCATGAAAAAAGCAAATGCAAACCCAGCCCAAAAAGCGTTCCAATTGTCGTTAATATCTGAGGCGGACTATAAAAAACAATTGCAAACAATTGAAGAAGAAAAGCGAAGAAAAGAAGAAGAAAAGAAAAGGCAAGAAGAAGAGCAACAAAGGAAAAAAGAACAGCAAGAGTGGTTTGATAAAGTGAAAGAGTGGATTCCATCATTATGGTAAAAAAAGAGGCGAATTTCATTATTCGCCTCTTTCTCGTGTGAAAAATAAAGTGAGCTCATAATGAGTGAGATAAATGCTACTATTCATTAAGAGTAATGTTCGTACTGCCAAAGGATTGAGAATCGTATGTGACGATTATTGTTCCTTTACTAATCGGTTCGTAAGGTAATTCTTCTTCATAACTACCATTATTTTCATTATGGATAGACAGCGTGATTTCATCAATTCCTTTATTTGTATACTGATCTTTAATCGTTTCAGCAATTTGAAGTAGAGTTTCGTAATTAGAAGCTTTCGTAATAAGCATTCCTTTTATAACTTTTTTTTCATTATTTGTGGAATTGGAATAAGGGATGTCGTTTTGTTTCGTATACAAAAGTTTGTATGGAACTGTTTTTCTCTCTGCGTTTGAAATAGTGGAGTATTTTAGAGTTAAAAAAAATCCTACACATAAAATAATGCATACCATAAGAGCAATCCAAATGCGTATCAGTGACATAACTCTCATTTTTCATCCCTCTTTCATATCTTTGACTTCATTATTTATCATACAAAATGAGGATTAAGATAGAGTAAATTTGAGGTAAAGAAACGTAAAGAAGGAGCACTTATCCTCCCAAATAAGTGCTCCTTTTTATATAAAGAGAGATTTAATACACAGTCAATTAAACATATCACTATAAATATGATTATTTGGCGAAAATTAGTAAATTCGGAAGACAGTTAGTACTGCAGTTGTTTCACCTGTGTTTGGAATAGAGATAGTATTTGCTGTAGGTTGTACAGAGATTGTTGTACCAGCTGTTAAAGTAATAATCGTTGAGAAAGAAACCGCACTACCGATAACGTTAGTTGAAAAATTACGACTAGGTGGTTGGCCGTTAAATGAAAGACCAAAACCAAATGGTGAAGAGCCTGGGAAGGTTGTAGATGCGGAGAAGTTAATATCGTATACGCCAGTTTCTAAAACAGTTAGAGTATCAGACCCGTTAAAGGAGAGGTTTGTTAATTCGAATGTTTCATTGAATTGTATATTGCTTCCTGGTGATACTGTTTGTGCATTTGTGTTACCTAAGACAGCTGTAGTTACAGGAATTGGAGTACCCGCTGGTCCTGTTGCGCCAGTAGCACCTGCTGGACCTTGAACGCCTTGCGCACCTTGCGCACCAGTAGCGCCTGCTGGACCTTGAGCGCCTTGAGCACCAGTAGCGCCCGCTGGACCTTGCGCACCTTGAGCACCGGTAGCGCCAGTAGCGCCTGCTGGACCTTGAATACCTTGCGCACCTTGAGGCCCAGTAGCACCTTGAGCCCCCGCTGGTCCCTGAGCACCTTGAGGTCCTTGAGCGCCCGCTGGCCCTTGAGGTCCAGTAGCCCCCGTAGCCCCTGTTGCACCAGTAGCACCTCCACCTAGGCAACCAGATCCATATTGAACTAAGATAGCTTGAATTTCTGAAATGAGCTTAACGAGTTTATCGATAGCACAGCAATCGATTTTGAATAACTTAGCGATATACAATAAATAATTAAGCAGGCTTTGTAGTTCAACGTATAATGCTCCGCATGAGAAAGGTTTTGTTTTTAAAATAGTTAATAGGTTAGCAATAATAGAATTTCCGATTTGTTTTTGTGCAGGAGACAAATCTAAGCAATTGAGGAATTTTTGTAGGTTATTTAGGACATCAATTAAGTTATTGATATTAACTTGGGAATGGTTTTGAAAGACAGCTTGAATAACTTGGCCGAGAGCTTGAAGAAGTCTAACAAATTCTTTAAGTTCGGACTTAGAGATGTTGATATAACTACAAGCTCTTACTTCGCAACAATCATTACCATAAAATACTTTCCCTTTATTTTTGTTGTTCATCTTTTCATTCCTTTCTTTCATAGAATAAATAGTCGTTACTATATATTGAAATGAAATTTAAGCTAAATTTGTGATGGACAAACTACCATTTCTAAAAAAATTAAGAAGTTTACCTATCTGATAAAAACCATTAAGAGATAGAGAAAAATCTATATGTTTTAAAGAGACGGGCGTAGTATAAAAACTCCCCTTAATTGTTAGAGTATGTCTAACAATTAAGGGGAGTTCACAAAACAGTCTTGTCACTTTATAGGTTAATTGCTTCACGATTTGTTTTAGGTAAAATCGGAATAGAAATAGTGAAGGTTGTACCGTCTGGAGTACTAGTCATTTTGAGCGTACCGTTATGATTTTGGATGATTTTTTTTGTTACTGACAAGCCTAGTCCTGTTCCCGAATCCTTCGTTGAGAAGAATGGATCAAAGATATATTCTTGAATAGCTGAAGGAATACCAATTCCATTATCTGTGAAAGTAATCCGAACGAAGTTATCTAGTCGATAACTAGTGATTTGAATAGAAAGAGGTTTTTCGCCTTGAGCATCGACAGCATTTTGAAATAGGTTTAAAAACACTTGAACAAGTTCATGTCGATCAATATTGACTAAAATATCATCTAATTCATTAGAGAAGTTATAATCAATTGAAATGTTATGCAAGGAGACTTCACTAGCTAGTAACTGTTGAATATAGTCACGTAAAAATGTATTGATCGGAAACGGTTCTCTTGTAAATTCCCGTGTTTTTGAAACAGCTAAAAATTTTGTAATAATATTATTTGCACGATCTAATTCAGGGATAAGCAAGTTTTTAAATAACTCTTGATTTGATGTAGAAACGCTTTCTTGTAAAAATTGTAAGTATCCTCGTACTGTTGTAAGAGGATTTCGTACTTCGTGTGCAATTCCAGCTGCGATTCGCCCTGCTAACGAAAACTTCTCTGCATCACGTTCTGTATTTAAATAATGAAAGACACTAATAACTCTAAAAATCTCACCGTTATAATCACGAATAATTCGGTTATTTATAATACCGTAATTTTTGTCTAAAACTTCTTCATTATATATCTCTGTTCCCGTTCTTAATGTTTCAATTGCTTTAATTTTTTCTTCCGGCAAGTTTAGTAATTGTTGAATTGGTTTTCCAATAATATCATTGCGTATTACACCGAAATCATCTGCGGCAACTTGATTACATAAAGTAATATTCCCTTTACTATCGACAAAGGTTACATGATGTGAAAAGGCATCAAAAATATGAACAAAGTGTTTTTCAAGTTGTTCAAATAAAAATAATGAATCACAAGTAAGTTGAAAATTAGCTTCTTTATTTTCTTTTGGTATTTCTTGAATGGAATGAGTTGTTCTGGTTTTCTTTATTCGTAAACCAATATGTGGATTTTTGTATGTGAAATGATGTGGTAATTGATTCACAAGTTCTTCATAAAAACGTACTTTATTTTCTAGTTCTTCAATTCGTTTTTCATGAGATACAGTAGCATCGTTTGGAAGCATAAATAAATAACCCCTCATTTTAAAAATTCTTCCATATAGTATATCATATTTTTATAAGGATACTCTTAAAGAAAGGGCTACATGATGCAAAGTGTTTGGAAAGTGAATAGAAGATGAAGTTAAAAAGGGAGGGATATATGTGCTGTTCATTGGAGTGACAGGATGGGGAGATCATAATTCTTTATACATAGATTCCTATGAAAATAGAAATAAATTACGAACATATAGCGAGTATTTTCCTATTGTGGAAGTGGATAGTTCATTTTACGCGATGCAACCTGCACGAAATTATATAAAATGGGCAATGGAAACGCCGAAAGATTTTTCTTTTGTCGTAAAAGCGTATCAAGGAATGACAGGGCATATGAAAGGTGAAATTCCTTTTTCTACGTTCGATGAGATGTTTGATGTGTATAAGCAGTCTATTCTTCCTTTATTAGAAGCTGATAAATTAAAAACAATTTTATTTCAATATCCACCATGGTTTGATTGCAAAAAGAAAAATGTAGATTTTCTTCGATATACGAAAGAAAAAATGGAAGGTTTACCATGTGCAATAGAATTTCGAAATCAAACATGGTTTTATCCAGAAATGAGAGATAAGACGTTACAGTTTCTAGAACAGGAGAAATGGGTTCATACAATTTGTGATGAACCACAGGCTGGGATAGGTTCTGTGCCACTCGTATTAGAGGTTACGAATTCAGACATGGCATTAATACGTTTTCACGGTCGAAATGTTCATGGTTGGCTTGATAAAGGGGAAAATTGGAGAGCGGTTCGCTGTTTATATCGCTACAACAATAAAGAACTGGAAGAATGGGTTGAACGACTAGAGCAATTAAAAAAGAAAACAAAGGATATATACGTACTGTTTAACAACAATTCAGGTGGGGATGCAGCAGATAATGCGAAACAGCTTATGAAAATGATGAACATTACATATGGTGAGCCGAAGCCGGAGCAATTAAATTTTTTTGAATGATAATAAACAAGAAAGGCACTGTACAAACAGGGGGAATGTACAGTGCCTTTCTATATGAAAAAGAGGGGTAACAATGTTACTGAGCGTTTGGTTGATTCATCAATTGTTGGCTTCATAATAAATGATAATGGTTATCATTATCATTGTCAATGGTTTTTCTAAAAATATATAAAAAACTTTGTATATTTTAAATAGAGATAAAAAAAGAACAGCATTAATGCTGTTCTTTTCCGTTGACGAATTGTTGTAAATCAAAAGGAGTTATCGCCTGGATAAATTCTTTTGAGATAAGTGTTTGAACGAGAGTGCTCTCAGAGATAGAAGCACCTGTTTTCTTTTCATAAGCTTGTTTTAATAAATCAAGTTTTTCAGCCGTTTCTTTTGGTAATTCAATTGTAAGTGTGTTCATAATTTCTCCCCCTTATTATTAGAGTACCACTACAGTATAGGAGAGACAAGAAAAGAGAATATGAAATATAAAAAAGGTTACCAAATTTTCAAATGGTAACCTTTTTTATGTATAAGAGTTATTAAGCAATACCGATATACTTTAAAGTTTTCGATGGAGTACTGTGATCAAAGAAGTGTTGTAAAAATGCAATATCAACACCTGATTTGTATGCACAATAACCCCAAGTTTTTCGAAGTGTATGTGAGCTAATCCCTTCTAATCCAACTTCTTTTGCAGCTTTGTTTAAAATGTACCATGCATGTTGTCTCGTAATAGATTTTGTTCCTTTTTGAGATTTTAACAATGGTTCATTACGTTTCCAAGTTTTACGTTCTTTCATGTAGTCTTCGATTGCGTGCTGTAAGTCTTCATTTACAGCAAACCATTTATGTTTCTTCACTTTTTCATTGTAAAATAAAATGGAATGGCGAACATTTTCATTTTCATCGATTACATCACTAACTTTTAATTGTAAGATTTCACTTACTTTTAAGCCAGAATTTACAGCTAATACGAATAATAAGCCATCACGTTTCGAAGATTGTAAAAGTATATTTTTGATAGTTTCTAATTGTTTTTCATTTTGAATAGGTTGTCCTGCTTGTTTCATTTCACGCACTCTCCTCTTTTATATGTGTAAAGGAAAGGATTAACTTGTTTCTTACTATAAAGGGAGAGTGTGAATTTCATGTGAACTCCTAGTGAAATTAAGACAAATTATTTGACTTCTTTTACTTTTTGTAAATTGAAATAGAATACAACACTATTAGTCGTATTATACACACCGTATTCGGCATGATGGAGGTCTAAAATGTTTTTTACAATAGATAATCCGAGACCGGTACCTCCAGTGTGACGGCTACGTGATGCATCTATACGATAGAAGCGATCCCAAATTTTTTCAAGACTTTCTTCAGGGATAGGGTTTCCTGTATTTTCGATTTCGACTTTTACGGTATCTTCTGCTTCTATAATAGAGACTTGTATTTTTTCTCCATCTGGCGTATAACGGATTGCATTACTTAGTAAGTTCACAACTACTTGCTCAATGCGACTGCGATTTGCTTTAACAAGTATAGAAGGGTCTGCATCGACATTCACTTGTAAATGTTTTTCTTCCATGCTAAATAATAATTTTGTATAGACTTGTTGCGTTAATTCACCGATTGAGAACGTCGTCATATCTAGTTTGTAAGTACCAGATTCTAACTTTGCTAATTCTAACATTTCAACAATCAGCCTGTTCATATTTTCTGTTTCTTCTAATATAACATCAGTATAATACGAAGTATCCTTACTAACGCCATCTTTAATTCCTTCTGCAAAACTTCTAATTACACTCAGTGGTGTTTTTAATTCGTGTGACACGCCAGAAATGAATTCTTTTCTTGTTTTCTCTAATTGACGTTCACGTTCAATATCTTGTTGTAACTTTGTATTAGCAACATTTAATCGATCAATTCGATCTTTTAAATTTACAGATAATGTATTGATACTGCCAGAAAGTCCGCCAATTTCATCGTCAGCTGTAACTGGTAATTTCTCACTAAAATCAAAATTAGCCATTTTTTTCGTAACACGATTCATTTTAATTAATGGTTTTACAATGATTTTTGAGTAGTAGAAGGATAACAAAATAATAACGAGAAACACGATGATTAAGGCATAGACATAATAATCTTTTAAAACGAGCATCGCTTCATTAACAGGCTGCAAAGATGCTATCGCAAAAGCGTATTCTGTAATCCTTCCATTTTCTATAATCGGTTTTACAAAGATACTATTTTTTATATTTTCTCCGCCATCTAATATGAAAGTACTTAATTGGTTCGAGTTAGAAGTGCCCTCTCTAATAATATCTGCAAAATATTGAACGGCTTGTAATGTTTCAATATCATTTGCAAGACGAACCTCAGCTTTTGATGGAAGCTGTAACTTAGTTATAACACCTGTAAAGACGATTCGAGTTGTAGATTTGTATCGGCTCGCAAGTCTATTCTTAGAAGGATTTCCATTAATTGATTGAAAATCCGAATAGAAATGTTCGTTTTGCCATTGATTATAATTCGTTCCTAATTTTTGTGGTGTGATTATATTATTCTCTTGTACGACTCCATCAACATTGATTATTACATCTTTTTTTAAACCTAAATTTTCGAATTTATTATATTCTTCTGGTGTTAAAAGATTATTGAGTGGAATGGAATACTGTTTATTATTGTTGGGATTGAATACATCGATATAGTAATTGTTATCACTTTTAATAATACCGTTAGAATCCAAAAACTGCATATCGGCATTTGTTTTATCATGAAATTCTTGTTTTAGTTTTCTAACCTTCTCATAACTTTTATCACTTTTATCATAATTATCTACGAATTTTTCAAAAGCAGTTTGGACTGTTTTTACTTTCTTATTAATATAAAATTTCTCTAAAAATAGAGATTGTCCTAGGAAAAAAAGTAGGAATATGATTGTAAATAAAGTGGATGTTAATAAAAATAGTTTAAAGACGATACTTCTGTTTTTCACTGCGTCACCTCTTATGAGAAATACTGTAAATGATTTCTTTATCCCGCTTTAACGGGCAATAAGACTCCCATTTCAAAATTCGGCGAATACAAGGGAGTTAGGCGGGAGATCAACTGCCCGTAAAATCCTGATTGGTTCAACTAATAATCAGTGGGGATGGAAAACCCCCCCCACTGATTAAAGTTTCACTTTATTATAACAAACGTTACAAGAAAGTAGAGGGGAGAAATCTGTCTCTTTATAAAATAGTTATTTATAAAAAGTCACATAAAAAGAACTTGCCAGACGTATGACAAGTTCTTTAGTGTATTATTGTTGAATTGCTGCATCTAAAGCGATTTCAATCATTTCGTTAAATGTAGTTTGACGCTCTTCAGATGTTGTTTCTTCGCCAGTGAAGATGTGATCGCTAACTGTTAATACAGATAATGCATTTACACCGTATTTCGCTGCTAATGTGTAAAGCGCAGTTGTTTCCATTTCTACTGCTAATACACCGTAATCTCCAAGTTTTTTAACCATGTCCATGCTTTCACGATAAAACACATCTGCTGTTAAAACGTTACCGACACGAACGTGTAATCCTTTTTCAGTTCCAGCATCGTAAGCTTTCTTTAAAAGATCAAAGTTTGCAGCTGGTGCAAAATCAAATCCTGGGAATGTTAAACGGTTCATATTAGAATCAGTACAAGCCGTCATTGCGATAATAACATCACGAACTTTTACATCTTTTTGAATTGCACCGCAAGTTCCAACGCGAATTAAATTTTTAACTCCGTAGCTTTGGATTAATTCGTTTACATAAATAGAAATAGAAGGAACACCCATACCTGTACCTTGAACAGATACACGTTTTCCTTTATAAGTTCCAGTGAAACCTAACATACCACGTACGTTATTATAGCAAGTAACGTCCTCTAGAAATGTTTCAGCGATATATTTTGCACGTAATGGATCACCAGGTAATAGAATAGATTCAGCGATTTCGCCTTGTTTTGCTTCGATATGTACACTCATGAAAAGTCCTCCTTATAATGTATTGATAGAAATCAATATCATTTGCATTATACACTACGAATCCTTTCAATTAAAATCTTTTTATTATTTGTAATATGTGCAAAATAGGAGGATTTCATAAATCATAATCTAGAATATATATCTTAAGAAGTTTTGTATGAATAGAGACAATAAAAATGGTAGGTGATGTTTTGAAAAATCTTGTCATTGGACTTATTGCGTTAGTACTTATTGTGGCAGGAGGATTTTACATAAAAAAATATCAAGAAAACGAAGAGACTGTAGGAGATGTTCAGGAAGTAAAGTGGGATGTTTCAAATGGAAAGGGAAATGAGAAAGTAGATATTGTATTTCAGTTGTTAAACAAAAAAAATAATGAAATTCGTGGTATAAATGATCAAATGCGGGCTGTGATTGTAGATGGACAGTTAAAAAACATACAACAAATTAAACCTACATTTGCAGGGAACGGGTCATATAAGTTATCTTCCAAAATAGCGAAAGACGAAGAATATACAATATTTTTATACGAAGATAAAAATAAGTCCGTAGAGTCATTCGCTAGGAAAGATTTTGGTAGAACGAAAGAGGAGAACAATAAGAAAAAAGTGAAATTTCCAATCGACAGTGTACTTACAAAAAAAATAGGAGAGTATGAAGTTTCTCTTTTATTTGGCGCATTACATCCGAATGAACCAGTTACGTTAACATTTCAGTTTCAAGCGAAAAAGGGTGAAAAATTGAAATTACATTCAGAGAGAGGAGAAGTAGAGTCACTCTATATCGTGGATGAAACGAAGGAGAACTTTTTATACGCTATGCCTGTAGATACGGATGAGCAATTACAATACCGGATTACATTTCCTGCCGAGGGCACGTATAAAATGTGGGGGAATTTCTATATAAATGGTAAGAAGTATGAAAAAGAATTTATTGTACAAGTTCAAAAAAGAAAAAACAGCTAAGAATTTAGCTGTTTTTTCTTTTTCCTATTAATTTTGTTACAGAGAGCATTGTAATTGGTAAAGAATGATTCTTCCTAAATGCTAAATATTTACCGCTCCATGCTGGTTTATATTTTTCTTTAAAATGTCGTAATCCGCTGAAACTATACGTATAACGAACGTTATTAAAGATTGCAGCAGCCACTCGTTCAGACCAGAAAGACTGTGTGGATAAACCAACATTTGAAAGTGGTGCCATACCAATATTAAAGGAGTGGTACTCATTTTCTTTTGCCCATTGGAATAAGTGGATGAAAATTGCGTCCATAATGCCGCTAGGCGCATCTGGATAATATCGCATTAAATCGACAGATAATGATCCGTTTTGATATACGGGCATGAATGTTGTGAATGCAATAATTTTTCCATCCGCATCAGATAATGTTGCGATAGGAGCGCGACTAATATATTCACGATCGAAGTATCCGAGTGAAAAACCTTTCTCTTTTTTTCCACCAAGCCATGCATCTGAAACTTTTCTTAACTCTTCATATAATTCGTCGGAGAAAGGTGGCTCATGAATAGAGAATGTATAGCCTTCTCTTTCAAAACGGTTGAAAGTAGCTCGCATGCCAGCACGTTTCTTTCCTGTTATTGTAAAGGTATTTAAATCAACAACAGCTTCTTCACCGAGCTTAAAGAAGTTATAACCAAAATCGTGATATAAACTCATCCATTTACTTTCAATTTGGTAGAATACACAAATGTATCCAAATCGATCAGCCTCAGCTAAAAACTCTTGCAATACAGTACGATAGGAGGAAGGGTCACCAATTGGATCACCTAGTACAATAAGTCGTTTTCCAGTTATTGAGAAGAGAATGAGTGCTTTTCCATCACTACTGAAAAAGAACTGTTTATCTCCTAAAAAACCTAAATGACTAAGTACATTTCCACCATGTTCATCTAAGAAGTTTTGTAATCTTTTATCATTAGCTGGTTGCCCGGGAAATTCATTTCGATAACGATTTGCAATGAGTGAACCAATTAGTAAAAAAGTAGGAACAAAAAAGGCAGCTGCTAATGCACTTCGTTTCACTTGTGTAATATTACGAACGACAAAATCAGGTTTGAAAGCTTCCTTTGCACCTGCAAATAAAATACCTAAGTTTTTATATAAATATAACGTTACAAGTAGGAATATAAAAACTTTTACGATATCGGAAAGTGAGACTTCCATTTTCTCACGTACAAACCTTTTACGAAGCATATACAATACAGCGAGTACGATTAATAAAATAAACGTTTCTTCAACATCAATTCCTTTTAGTGTATTAAAAATAGCCGCTCCAATTAAAGAAACAATCGTCATATAATAAGAACGTTTTGTTCCGTAATATATCCCCCGTGAAAGAATGAGTAGGAGAATACCGAATGTTAGCGATAAGCTAAAAGAAAATTGAATAAGGTGTTTTGGAGCTAGAATATGTAAGGCGTGTGCCCGATTTATACTTGTCGGTAGAATGGTTGATAAAATAACCATTAAGCCAGCAAATACTGTTAAAGCAGCAGATGCCCAAGAACCTAACTTTCCTAGAAAGTCACGCTGCAAGGTCCATATAACACCAGTTGTCTCTAATGCAGGCGCAATAAAAGGTTTATCTTCAAACTTTTTAATGGCTACTCCTGTCATTTCAAAAGCTGCAAAAATGAGACCAAGGCAGAATGGTAAGATGTAATAGACGAGACGATATAATAACATAGCAGGGAGTAAAACACCTGTATCGATGCCGTATTGCCCAAGCCCAGTTAAGAAGACAAGATCAAATGATCCAAGGCCACCAGGAACAAGACTAACGACACCAGCTAAAGCAGCAATGACATATACGCCTAAAAACTTTTGGAATTCGATTTCAATGCCAAATAATAGTAATATGACGTACATAACAATACCAGCAGATACCCATTCGACTAATGAAACTAATGAGTATAAAACAGTTGGGTTTTTCTCCTCTTCTTCTTGTTCCTCTGTTTGCGTCGCTTTTCTATTTTTTAATTTAGAAAATCCGATATATATAGGGACGAAAAGAGCGAAGAAGATAAGAACAGGCCATAGCCATGGTTTTTCATGCAAAATAAATCTCGTGTCTAATATTCCGATAAGACCAAGAAATGAAAGAATGGCTAATCCATTAATAAAGGCAGTTGTCATCCAAGCGATACTTTTAATAAGTTTTCCATTTTCTTTTATATATGGACGATAAAGCATTGTGCGTACGCCGGCTCCAACGAGACCACCAAACCCGATAAATCCATTTAAAGTATTAGCAATCCACGAGATACGGAAAATCTTTTGGACAGGAATATCAGCTTTTAAGTAACGAAGCATAACATAGTCATAAAAGAACATTGTTGATACAGCGAATGCACCAAGTGTAATTGCTAAAAAGACTCCTCCAGTTGGAATGTTTTTAATTGTATCAATCGCTTCTAAAAAAGAAATGCCCGCTAATTCTTTTTTTGCTTGAAAGAATACAATTGTTAATACAACAAATGGGAAGATAATTTTCCCGATTTGTAAGAAACGTTTCCATGAAAACGACATAAATACAACTCTCCTTGTGTAAGAAAACTGAGACAATAATATTATTATGACAAACTTCAAGAAAAATAAAAAGGTAAATTCCTGTATAGGGGAGCTATTTTTTATATAGGTATATTTAAAAGAATATTTTGTTTATCAGAAAATTAAGTTAGAATAAGATGAAAGAAGGGGGAGGGGAGTATATGATTATAAAAGGTTATGTAGGATATGAGTTAGAAAAAGCGAAACCTAATACATCAGAAGATTTTTTTAACAGATCTGAAGTGACATATATACTAAATGGTAAAGAGAGAACTTTTTCGGTTTTATACGTTCGATATTTTGAAGAAGTTTTACAAGAAATTACTCCTTTTGAAGGAAATCCAGTGTATAAAGTAGAAGAACAAAACATATATTTGCGCGATATTGTAGCGATATGTTGTTTAGTGAAAGATAAGGAGCTTCGTGTGCAAAAACGTTTGTATTTAAATAATATGGAAGAATTTCAACAATATTTTGATGAGGGAACGGTGTCGAAAGTACAAGAAATATTGGCTGAATTACATAAAAATAAAAGAGTAGAAATAGCGTGAAATGGCAAAGGAGAGAGAAAAAATGTCTAATTTGATGGTTGAAAATCAAACAGAACAAGTTTCTATATTTTTAGAAGATGCTATTCATTTAATAACCAATTATGTAAATTATCATACGTTACCTTCTTTATTAGAGGAAACACCAGCAGGGAATGAGCGATATTATAAAGGGTTATTAGCATCAATGAGACGACTTCTCGTTTTTTGCGAAGAAGGACAGGATGCATGTTTTGTTTTGTTGAATAGTCAGCCATTTCGAAAAACAGCAGCTGAAAAAATTTTATATAAGATTTACCATCAAGTAATTGCAGAGTTTTTTTCACCGAAGAGTGATCATTGGTATGAAAATAGTCGGTCTGCATATACAGGGAAAAATTCTATCGTTTTTCAACAAACACCACCTGCATCTTTAGAGCAAGTGATGAAGAGTTTAGAAGGTAAATTTCAATTGATGCGTGAAGAACTAGAATATTATGAGACGGATTATCAGACAAAGATGTTACACAAATATTGATTGAGGAAAAGAAGCTAAGGTGACTTAGCTTCTTTTCCTTTTGTACAGTTATATAAGGGATTTTCATTGAATATAGTTAAGTGGATAGCATTAGGGAGGTGCAACATGAATCAGCAAGGTGTATTTACAGATTACTTTCATGAAGTAGAAAATTGGTGTGAAAGTGTTCTTCACGTATTAGATAGCCGCGCAATGGAAGTGTATGATGTCCATATGCTTGCTTATAAAATTCAGACGTTATTAGAGCGTATGAAAGAGCATGAGTATGAAACAGATGCAGAGTTTATGTATGAAATAAGTGATGATGTAGAACATATTCAGCATCACTTGCAGGAAGTATTTATGCAAGAAGAAGAGGAATATGAATTATATGAAAGAGGGGATAGTGAACGAGCTGTCCCAATTGGAGGACATACACTCCCGCCATTACCTTATCCGTATAATGCATTAGAACCGTATATTTCTAAAGAAATTATGATGTTACATCATGATAAACATCATCGGAGTTACGTGGAAGGGTTAAATAAAGCAGAGAAGATGATGGAAGAAGCGAGAAAAACAAATAAATTTGATTTAATTAAGCATTGGGAAAGGGAAGCGGCTTTTCATGGGTCAGGTCATTACTTACACACGATATTTTGGAATAACATGAAAAAAGACGGTGGTGGAAGTCCAAGAGGAGCTTTTTCACAACAAATTGAACAAGATTTTGGGAGCTTTTTACGTTTCCAAAAACATTTTACAGAAGCAGCATCTAAAGTAGAAGGTTCAGGCTGGGCAATTCTCGTTTGGGTGCCCCGGTCTGGAAGGTTAGAAATTTTGCAAAGTACACTTCATCAATTATTTACACAATGGGATACGATACCACTCCTTGTACTAGATGTCTGGGAACATGCGTATTATTTACAATACCAAAATCGAAAAGATGAATATATTAAAAACTGGTGGAATGTTGTAAATTGGCCTGATGTAGAAAAAAGGTTTGAAACTGCGAAACAAATTGAATGGACACCATATTAGACGCAAATTCTCTGCGTCTTTTTTAATGGAAGCAGAAGGAAGATTTCGTTCATATTTTAAAAGGCCAAGCATACACTTGTACAAAAAGTGCCAAAAGGACGTGGGGGGAAATATGAGACGAATTTGTGTAATCATTACGCTTCTTATTATGTACGCAAGCGTTATGCCGATTCCTACATATGCAAAGATGAACAGCAATGTCAGTGCTCGAAATGCTGTATTAATGGAGCAACAGTCTGGTCGTGTATTATACGGAAAAGCAGAACATGAGCCTCAAAAAATTGCTAGTATAACAAAAATTATGACCGCCTTATTAGCTGCTGAATCAGGGAAGATGAAAGAAATGGTATCAGTTAGTAATGAAGCGGTGAGGGTGGAAGGGTCGGCAATCTATTTAAAGCCTGGACAAAAAGTGAAGTTAGAAGATTTAGTATACGGACTCATGCTTAGATCTGGTAATGACGCAGCGCAAGTAATTGCTGAAAGTGTGGGTGGGAGTATAGATGGATTCGTATATTTAATGAATCAAAAAGCGAAAGAAATTGGAATGAAAGATACGCACTTCTCAAACCCTCATGGCTTAGATGGAGATGGATCACATTATTCGTCGGCTTACGATATGGCATTATTAACGAAATATGCAATGGGAAACGAGACATTTAAGAAAATCTTTGGAACCAAAACATATAAATCAGATTCTTGGGATTACCCGTGGAAAAATAAACATAAGCTGGTAACGTCTTATTATGAATTTGCAACAGGAGGAAAAACAGGCTTTACGAAGAAAGCTGGGCGAACGCTTGTTACAACGGCATCAAAAGATGGACTAGATTTAATTGTCGTAACTTTGAGTGCCTCTAGTGATTGGGATGATCATATGAATTTGTTTGATAAAGGTTTTGAACGTTTCAAACAAACGAAAGTTTTAGGACAAGGAGCAATTGCTGAGATAAATGAAAAGAAGTATGCCAACCATGTTTATACGAAAAATAGTTTTTCGGTACCGTTAACTGAAGAAGAAAAAAAGAACGTAGTATTAAAAGTTGAACTAGATAAAAGTACAAAACTTACGGATGGAGTAAAGGTTGGGAAGACAGACATTTATGTTGGTAATGAAAAAGTTGGAGAACGGAATTTATTTTATAGTAAACGGAAGTTAGTAGCTACAACGGGACTTTACTGGAATAATGTGAAAGAAATTTTTTCTTACATGATAGGTGTTGGGAACGATGGTTAATCTCGTATGGGTAGCGATGGCTGTCATTGGGATTGTATACGCCATGATAAATGGAACGATGGAAGAAGTGAATAAAGCTGTATTTGACGGAGCAAAAGATGCGGTAACGATTTGTATAGGACTTATTAGTGTTTTAGTATTTTGGCTCGGTTTAATGAAAATTGCAGAGGAAGCCGGATTGTTAAAAAAATTAGTTACACTTTTTATGCCGATAGTAAAAAGGTTGTTTCCAGAAATACCAAAGGATCATCCGTCCATGGGATTTATTCTATCAAATATGATGGCAAACTTTTTTGGTCTAGGTAATGCAGCAACCCCTCTTGGTATTAAAGCGATGGAACAACTAAAAGAGTTAAATGGAGGAAAGGATTCGGCGAGCCGTTCTATGGTGACGTTTCTAGCATTAAATACATCAGCTATTACATTAATTCCTACGACAGTCATTTCAATTCGAATGACGTATGAATCAGCCAATCCTACTGAAATTGTTGGGGTAACATTTATTGCACAAGTACTTTCTATGATTGGAGCAATTTGGATTGACCGCTATTTTTACCGAAGAAGGAGTAGAAAGGGGCGGAAAAAATGAGTATTGTAAATACAATTTCCTTATGGGTAATCCCTTGTGTAATTGGTTTTATCCTTTTATATGGCACGATAAAGAAAGTGCCGACGTATGAATCGTTCGTTGAGGGAGGAAAAGAAGGGATTCAAATTGCAATTTCCATTTTACCGTTTATGGTTGGAATGCTTGTGTCTATTTCTATATTCCGATCGTCAGGTGCGCTAGATGCAATGATATCAGTAATGAAGCCAATGCTAGATTTAATTCACGTTCCAGCAGAAATCGTTCCATTAGCACTAATACGTCCTATTTCAGGTTCTGCTGGTCTAAGTATTACGACTGATTTAATTGCCACATATGGGCCAGACTCATTCATTGGGAGATTAGCTTCTACGATGCAAGGGAGTACAGATACGACTTTTTATATTTTAACAGTATACTTCGGAGCTGTTGGTATTAGAAAAATGGGAGATGCATTAAAAGTAGGTCTTTTTGCAGATTTAATCGGAATTATTTGCTCGATTGTCTTTGTTTCCCTATTGTTTCAGTAAAGCTATTCATTTTTTATGCTATTTCGCGTATAATACGTATACGACCACTATTAAGGTGTAGCTTAATAGTGGTTTTTTTATGCAGTATTTTTGACAAAATGATGAACTTTTATTGTGAGAAATATGAAAAATATGGACAATAATAAAGGATAAAAACATGATTTGACCTTTATATGTTTAATATCATCGCTATGTTGTTTAAGGGAGATGGAGCGAATAACCGTAAAGCGTATGCGGTTGCCAAGTCTTTCTAATGTAAGGTAAGATAAATTCGAGGTGAAAAAAAGAAATGGAACGATTACAAAAAGTGATTGCGCAAGCAGGTATTGCATCGAGAAGAAAGGCTGAGGAATTAATTCAGCAAGGAAAAGTGAAAGTTAACGGAAAAATAGTGAAAGAGTTAGGAACAAAAGTAACTCCTCAAGATAAAGTAGAAGTAAATAACATCCCTCTTGAAAAAGAAGAACCTGTTTATTTTTTACTATATAAACCAACTGGTGTAATTTCAAGTGTATCAGATGATAAAGGTAGAAGTGTTGTAACAGACTTTTTCCCTGAAATTACACAACGTTTATTCCCAATCGGACGTCTAGATTATGATACGTCAGGAGTATTATTAATGACAAACGACGGGGACTTCGCAAATATATTAATGCATCCTAAATATAAAGTTGAAAAAACGTATGTTGCAAAAATAAAAGGTCCATTAACAGGTGAGAAAATTCGCATGTTAGAACGCGGTGTTGCACTAGAAGACGGTAAAACAGCACCAGCACATGTGAAAATTATTTCTTGGGACAAGCGTAAAGAAATGGCTATTGTACAATTAACAATTCATGAAGGACGTAACCGTCAAGTACGTCGTATGTTTGAAGCGTTAGACTGTAAAGTAGTGAAATTAAAACGTGAACGTTATGCTTTCTTAGAAGTAGGAAGCCTGCGACCTGGTGATGCGAGAGAATTGACACCACATGAGGTGAAACAATTACGCGCGCTTGCTTCTACAAAGCCAAGATAAGCTATAGAGTTAAAAATTCACCAGTGGAGTGCTCTGCTGGTGATTTATTCAATACAACATTTACAGAAGATAATACATAACATTTACCGAGGAGAGGAGAGGTAATATGAAGAAAAATCGCTTATTATTTCGCATTATTATTCTACTCATTTTATGCGGTGCTGTAGGATTTACACTTTATCAAGGATATTTCACTAAAGAAGAGAAAATGCAAATCGGAAAAGAAGCACCTAACTTTGTTGTGACAGATTTAGAAGGAAAGAAAATTGAATTAAAAGATTTAAAGGGAAAAGGTGTATTTTTAAACTTTTGGGGAACTTGGTGTAAACCGTGTGAAAAAGAAATGCCTTATATGAATGAACTATATCCAAAGTATAAAGAAAAAGGCGTTGAAATTATTGCGTTAGATGCAGATGAAACGGATATTGCTGTTAAGAATTTTGTGAAGCAATACGATCTTAAGTTCCCAGTCGCAATTGATAAAGGCGGAGAAATTATAAAAACGTATGGAGTAATACCGTTACCAACAAGCTTCTTGATTGATAAGGATGGTAAGGTGATTCAAGAGATTAAAGGTGAACAAACGATAGAACAATTGGAGGAGTATTTAAAGAAAATTACTCCGTAATAAAGAAAGCCTTTACATAAGAGGTGCGTGTCTATAGTGCCTCTGGTTTAAAAATTCTGAGTATTGCGGTAACTCGAGGTTAGAATATACAATAGTACATATAGAGACAGGGCGGTGAGAGTGTTGAAAGAAATTAAATGTGAATGTGGACATGTTAATCCGATAGGAACCGTTTTTTGTGAAGCTTGCGGGAAACCATTTGAAAGCAATGAAAATGCAAAACTATTGGATATGCGCTATGAGGGGAGTGCACGGAGATCTCTCACGCAAACAAAAACGATAGTCGATAAAATTTGGAGCTTTTTTTCTTCTGTAAAAGTGGGTGTATGGCTAATCGTAATAACTTTAGCTGCATCAGCGATAGGAACTATTTTTCCGCAAGAAATGTACATAACTCCAGGGATTGCACCAGCTGAATATTATAAACAAGAATACGGATTTTTAGGACAATTATACTATCAATTAGGATTTAATAATTTATACGGTTCATGGTGGTATATGATTTTGATTGCTTCTATCGGTATTTCACTTGTGATATGTAGTTTAGACCGCGTTATTCCACTTTATAAAGCTTTAAAAAAGCAAGGCGTAAAAAGACATCCTAGCTTTTTAAAGAGACAGAGATTATATGGGACTGGTACACCGAAAGATGGTGACCTGGAAAGAGTGCAAAAGAATTTAAAGAAAAGAAACTATAACGTGAAAGTGGAAGACGGAAACGTTTTAGCAGAAAAGGGACGCTTCTCGCGTTGGGGTCCATATGTAAATCATATCGGTCTTATTATCTTTTTATTCGGTGCGATGCTTCGTTTTTTACCGAGTATGTACGTAGACGAAGCACTTTGGTTACGTGATGGTGAAACGAAAGAAATACCAGGGACGGATGGACAATACTACTTAAAAAACGAGAAATTTATAAAAGAAGTTTATGATAAAAGTAAGGACAAGGAAGTTTTTGAGGAAGCGATTGATCGTGTAGGCGATAAAATGATTGCGAAAAACTTCCAAACGAATGCTGTATTATATAAAGCTGTGGGCGAAAATATAGCAGGGCAAAAACCAAAGTTGGAAAAAGTAAAAGAAGCGGAAATTCGAGTAAATGAACCACTGAAATTTGATCAATTTGCAGTGTATCAAGTGGATTATAAAGAAAGTGAATTTAAAAGTATGTCCTTCAACTTGCAAAATAAAGAAAATAATCAAAAATGGGGACCGATTAAAGTAGATTTAACGAATCCTAAGGAAAAATATGATTTAGGAAATGGTTATTCTCTAGAACTATTAAGCTATTTTCCTGATTTTTATTTTGATGAGAATGGAAAACCAAATACAAAAACGAAATTACCGAACAATCCTGCATTTGTATTTAAAATGTTTACACCTGAAACACCAGATGGTGAAGTGAGTTTTGTTGGTATTCAGCAAAATATAGAACCTGATGGAAACAACAAATATAAAATGTCGTTTGCAGGTGTTGAAATGCAAAATGCAACAGCACTTACTGTAAGAAAAGATTTAACGCTTTGGATTCTCGGTATTGGAGGGTTTATATTTATGGTTGGTGTCATTCAAGGTATGTATTGGAATCATCGCCGTATTTGGATACAACGTGTTAATGATGAATGGTGGATTGCAGGGCATACGAATAAAAATTGGTTCGGTTTAAAGAAAGATATTGAAAGAGTAATAGAAGGTACAGCAATTCCACAGCCAAATGATAAAGTAATCGATAAAAAAATTAGTTAAGGTGGGGAAACGATATGGTGCAAATAAGTAGTAACTTTCTCTTTACCGCATTTATTTTATATTTAATTGCGACTCTATTTTTTGGTGGAGCCATTAAAGAAAAGGGTCATAAATGGGCAAATGTAGGAATAACAATTACAATTTTAGGGTTTATAGCACAAACAGTATATTTTGTTACAAGGTGGATCGCATCAGGGCATGCACCAGTTAGTAACTTTTTTGAATTCGGTACATTTTTCGGCATGATGCTTGTAGGAGCATTTATTGTAATGTATTTTATGTACCGTGTAAGTATAATTGGACTATTTGCATTACCAGTTGCGCTTTTATTAATTGCCTATGCAAGTATGTTTCCGAGGGAAATATCTCCGCTTATTCCATCTTTAAAAAGTAATTGGTTACATATTCACGTGACGACTGCAGCAGCAGGACAAGCAATTTTAGCGATTAGTTTTATTACGGGCGTTATGTATTTATTAAAAAATGTAGATCAATCAACGAGAAGTAAACGGACATTTTGGCTAGAGACGGTAGTATTTACACTTGTTTGTACAGTTGGATTTATTGGAGTAACAACGGTATTTTCTAGTATGAAATATGAAGCGAAGTTTCAATGGGTTGATAAAAATGAACAGCAACTGGAAATGAAGTACAATCTTCCGGCTTTAGTTGGACCGCATGAAGGGAAGTTACTGACAGAAAATAAATTAGAACCGGCAGTTGAAGTTCCAGCGATTGTAAATGCGAAGAAATTAAATACTGTTATTTGGTCAGTGTTAGTTGGAACATTACTTTATATTGTATTAAGACTTGTTTTACGGAAGCGAGTATCGGCAGCACTTCAGCCGTTAGTAAAGAATACGAATAGTGATTTACTAGATGAAATCGGATATCGATCTATTGCAATTGGATTCCCAGTTTTCACATTAGGAGCGTTAATTTTTGCAATGATTTGGGCTCAAATAGCGTGGACGCGTTTTTGGGGCTGGGATCCGAAAGAGGTTTGGGCACTTATAACGTGGCTCTTTTATGCTGCAGTACTACATTTACGATTATCTAAAGGGTGGCATGGAGAGAAATCAGCTTGGCTTGCAGTAATTGGTTTTGCAATTATTATGTTTAACTTTATTGTAGTAAACTTAATTATTGCCGGTTTACATTCATATGCATAGAGAAATAAAATAGGAGAGTGCATGTCACTTTCCTATTTTATTTTTGTCAACTTTTCTTCTTTTTTGAGAAAAACATGACAAAGTAGCGGTTGATTTTGTAAAATGATGTCGAGGACATTATATACTGTTCAAAAAAAATACATAGTTTTGGAAAAAAATTGAACAAAATTTATTATTCTTGTGAAGCATAACATGGGAAGTGAAACATTTAGAAGATTGCTTAAATAAACGAGAATAGCGCAACATAATAGTAAAGAAGGGTAGGTGTGAACCGCTGAAGTGAGAGTACGCAGCGGGTAGATATGGAAAATGAATCAAGAATTTTAATTGTAGATGATGAGGATCGTATTCGTCGTTTATTGAAAATGTACTTAGAAAGAGAACAATACACAATTGAAGAAGCAGATAATGGTGATACAGCTTTAGAAATGGCGTTACAAAATGATTACGATTTAATCTTATTAGATCTTATGATGCCTGGTAAAGATGGCATTGAAGTATGTAAAGGGGTTCGTGAGAAGAAAGCGACACCAATTATTATGCTGACAGCAAAAGGTGAAGAAGTAAATAGAGTACAAGGATTTGAAGTTGGAACAGATGATTATATTGTAAAGCCATTTAGTCCACGTGAGGTCGTGCTACGTGTGAAAGCGGTATTACGTCGTGCTGTACCAACAACATTCTTTACACAAGATACAACGACAAAAGATGTTACTGTATTCCCGCACTTAACAATTGACAACGATGCACACCGTGTTACTGCAGATGGTAATGAAGTAAACTTAACGCCGAAAGAATATGAGTTACTATTATTTTTAGCGAAAGCTCCTGATAAAGTATTCGATCGTGAGCAACTGTTAAAAGAAGTATGGCAATATGAATTCTTCGGAGATTTACGTACAGTTGATACACATGTAAAGCGTTTACGTGAGAAGTTAAGCAAAAAATCACCAGATGCAGCGAAAATGATTGTTACTGTTTGGGGTGTAGGTTACAAATTTGAGGTTGTGAACGACTGATGCTTTGGAGAAGTGTAGTAGGGAAGTTATGGATGACCATATTACTTCTCGTTTCGTTTGTTCTTGGATTTGTTGCGATTTTACTTTCACAGTTTTTTAGAACGTATTATGTTGATATGAGTGAAGCTAGGCTTCAAAAAGTCGCAACAAGTGTTTCAGAGTTAATTGAAGAAGGTGCCGATGTAAAAACGATTGAGAATATCGCTTACAAATTCTCTGATCCACTTTCAAGGATTATTATTGTAGAAGATGGTAAAGAAATCTCTTCTTCACCGAAACAAGAAGGCTTAGTCACTCTTACAATGGATGACTTAAAAGAAGATAAAGAATTAGCGGCTGTGTTTACAGACAAAAAAGAAATTAAGAATAACATTAGAAAAGCCTCTAATAGTAGAAAGAATAAAAATACTGAAAATGATATTATGATTGTCGGAAAACCAGTGCAATCAAAAAATCAAAGTGCAGTGTTTGTGTACGAATCTTTACAAGTGCCGATACAAGGTATGGAAAGAACGACTGATTTTATATTCTTATCAGCAGGGATTGCGATTATATTAACAACTTTCTTTGCATTCTTCTTATCTACTCGAATTACAGCACCACTTCGTAAAATGCGTGAGGTTGCTTTTGAAGTGTCGCGTGGGAAGTTTGATGCGAAAGCTCCTATGGTATCTCAGGACGAGATTGGTGAGCTTGCAACGGCCTTAAATCAAATGGGGAAACAGTTGAAGTTTAATATGAATGCCCTGCAGCAAGAGAAAGAACAGTTAGCAAGTATTTTGAGTAGTATGGCAGATGGGGTTATTACATTAAATCAAGAAGGTGAAGTTGTAGTAATCAATCCGCCGGCTGAACATTTCTTACAAGTTTGGCAAGAAGAAAAAGAGATAGAGCTCAGTAAAAAACTGCCTTCTGAACTTGTTGAACTATTCCATCTCGTTGTAGAAAGCGAACAACAACAAGTTGTTGAAATTAATTTACAAAAAGGGAACTATGTAGTTCTTATGACGCCGCTCTACAATCAAACGAAAATTCGCGGGGCTGTAGCAGTACTGCGAGATATGACGGAAGAACGTCGTCTTGAAAAGATGCGTCAAGACTTTATTGCGAATGTATCGCATGAACTTCGTACACCGATGGTCATGCTGCAAGGGTATAGTGAAGCAATTTTAGATGATATTGTGCAAACGAAAGAAGAAATTAATGAGTTTGTTCAAATCATTTATGATGAATCTGTTCGTTTAGGTAAACTTGTAAATGAATTATTAGATTTAGCACGCATGGAAAGTGGTAATGTAGAGTTACATATAGGTGAAGTGGACATACATCCGTTTGTTGAAAAAATTGGTCGTAAATTCCAAGGGATCGCAAAGGATAAAGAAGTTGAACTAACAGTTGATTTCAAAAATCCAATTGAACAATACCCGTTTGATGCAGATCGTATGGAACAAGTATTGACGAATTTAATTGATAACGCAATACGTCATACGAACGCAGGCGGACATGTAACACTTGTAATTGATACGAAAAATAATGGTCTCATTTTTGAAGTACAAGATTCGGGCGTTGGTATTCCAGAAGAAGATATTCCATTTTTATTTGATCGTTTCTATAAAGCTGATAAAGCAAGAACACGTGGGAAAAAAGGTGGAACAGGACTCGGGCTTGCGATTGCGAAAAATATTGTTCAAGGCCATGATGGTAAAATTTCTGTATCAAGTGTTGTTGGAGAAGGAACTAAATTCTCTGTCTATTTACCGAATCGTATAATTTAGATATACGTTTTTAAAGTTGATAATGAATAAAGTTCTGCTGTTTTTTATTTTTTTGTAAACTCAATTAAATAAAGAATGGTAGAACTTTTTTCTATGTTGCTCGAATAAAGAATAACAAGAGAGGTGCTGTGAAGAAATGAAATTATATACAAAAACAGGAGATAAAGGAACGACAAGTGTAATAGGCGGTAGGGTTGATAAAGATGATATCCGTGTGGAAGCGTATGGAACAATAGACGAGGCGAATTCTCATATCGGATATGCAATGACTAAACTACAAGGCGGGCCTTTCGGAGATATTTACAATGAACTTGAAACGATTCAACATGAACTATTTGATTGCGGGGGAGACTTGGCGATAGTAGGCGAGAAGATACCTTATAAAGTAAAAATTGAAATGGTCGAAAACTTAGAAAGTAGGATTGATTCGTATATAGAAGAAGCACCGCCGCTAGAGCGCTTTATTTTACCAGGTGGAAGCGAGTCGGCAGCTGCTATTCATATTGCACGTACAGTTGTAAGGCGAGCAGAACGATGTATCGTATCCTTACAAAAAGAAGGAAAAATAAATGAAGTTGTTCTAAAGTATGTAAATAGATTATCTGACTATTTATTTGCAGTAGCTAGAGTAATAAACGCTCGATTACAAGTAAAAGATGTAGAGTATAATCGCAGTGCAATCGTTTTTCGTGATAAGAAAGAGAAGGAAGTGGAGTGATTCACTTTCTTTTTTTGTATACTTTTTTCTGTAATATACCAAAATAGAGAAGGTATGGTGGTAATTAGAAAACGGAGGATGTATATGAAAGCTTTAAAATACGGCGTCATGTTATTGACAGTACTGTTTTTATCTCAATTACATGTGTACGCAGAGGGAAATCAATGGGCATGGCCTGTTGAAGGACAGATAAGTGATTATTTTGGGACAAGACACGGAAAACACTACGGTATAGATATAGCGGCACCGATCGGCACGCCTGTGTCAGCTATTCAAGAAGGGAAGGTAACAAAGTCTTATTATTCAAGTAGTTATGGAAACGTTATATTTATTAAACATGGAGAATATGAGGCTGTGTATGCACATTTAAATAAGAGATATGTAGTTCAAGGGGATTATATTTCAAAAGGAGAAAAAATTGGAGAAGTAGGGAACACGGGAGAATCGCGAGGTGCACACTTACATCTAGAACTTCATCAAGGAAGATGGACGATGGCGAAAAAGAATGCGATGAACCCATTGCTTGTTTTAAGTGAACAAAGAAATGAAGTTGTTTCTTCATCATTATATGTTGTACAAAAAGGGGATACTTTAGTTAGTATTGCACGGAAATTTAGTATGACACTTAAGGAAATTAAAGAAAAAAATGGATTGCAGCAAGAGCTAATTTATCCTAATCAACAATTATATGTTAAGTAAAGGCAACGTCTCAAAAATTAAACTTTGAATATTCTTAAATAAGGTTCAATGTAAATGAAATTATATGGACGCTTCTCCTAGAAGTATTGAGTGAATTAGAGTATCTATATTTAAAAGAAAACCGTCCCGAAATTTATTTTGGGACGGTTTCTTTTACCAAAAAATAAAGACACATATAAATCCAGAAATAGCTAAATAGCTATATAAGTAAAAAACTTTTGTTCTTGTTTTCTCTTTTGTTCGAAACAGTACGATAGTCGGTTCAATTAAACCGATTGTCAAACAAAGTAGGCCAAGAAGCATACAACCAATCGAAATAGAATACAGGGCGATTTGTGGTGCTTGAAATGGAATCATCCATTTTAATAAAAATGCAATAAGTGCAGTGTAACAAATGCTACCGATGTATTTATTCAGTGGTGTATTAGAACGAAAACCAGGAAGTTTTTTTAAGAAAGAGCGGGAAACAACTTCTGTTTGTAAAGATGTATGCTCTTCAATAATTTTTTGAGCTTCTTTTCCTTTTTGAAAAAGAGATAAGATCCAATTTCGCTCACCCTGAAAAATAAATTGAGAAGTTGTCAAATAGTGATCAATCTTCACTTTACTCCAACTCTTCCACGGATGACGCTCGCACAATTTTAATTTACTTTCTGTTTTCTTATCATACTGATAAATACTGATGCCATCTTCATCGAAAGTAGCATAGTATGTCTCGTTTGAGAATGTGCCTAAATCAATTGGGCAGTAGAAAAGTAATTCTTTTTTTAAGTAAAAGTATTCTTTTCTTAAGTTTTTTTTCATTGCTTCTCGAATAGAATGTCTCTTTTCTTTTTTCATGACATTTCCTCCATAACTCAGAAAATGTTCTTATCTTAACAATTCAATATCTTATCACTTTTAATTATATATGACTAGGTAATTCAAAAGAGAAATGCCGAATAATAAAAAATATGGATTGTATTGTAAAATATTTCGCAATTCATTTGTTGTTACGAAAAATAAATAACTAATTTTAAATAAGTTACAATTTTTTAGTTCACAATGTTATGAGGTTGTTGTATAATGAAGGGGAAAATAGAATATCGGTCTATCTTCGGGGCAGGGTGAAAATCCCGACCGGCGGTGATGAACTATTTATGATTTTGTTCTAAGCCCGCGAGCCGTTAAGGCAGGATTTGGTGTGATTCCAAAGCCGACAGTATAGTCTGGATGGGAGAAGATGGAGGTTCAAGCGTTCAAAAAAGATATGGATTTGAACGTCTGTTTGATGTGCCTAAAATTCTCCCTTTGTGTAAAACACAAAGGGTTTTTTCGTTCTATGAAAAAATAGGCATAGCAGAACCTTTCCACTTTCCATGAGATGATCGATGGAAAAGGAGAGAGAAAGATGAAACAAAAAAACAGTGTAGTGCAGATGGTGAGTGTAGCGATGCTAAGTAGTATTGCATATTTACTAATGATGTTGGATTTCCCGTTCCCAGGGCTTCCGCCATTTTTGAAAATTGATTTTAGTGATGTACCAGCTCTAATTGCAGCAATTATCTTTGGACCAGTAGCAGGAGTGATTGTAGAGGCGATAAAGAACATTTTACATTACGGGATTCAAGGAAGTTTAACAGGAGTACCAGTTGGAGAAATTGCAAACTTTATTGCAGGATGTTTATTTATTGGACCAGCAGCTTTCTTATTTAGAAAGTATCGTACTGTGAAGAGTTTAACGACAGGATTAATGCTAGGGACAATTACAATGGCACTTATTATGAGTGTATTAAACTACATCATCATATTCCCGGCTTACACTTGGTTTTTAAATTCACCGGCTATGTCTAGCGAAGCTATCAGAACAACGGTTGTAACGGCAATCTTACCATTTAATTTAATTAAAGGAATTGTTGTAACAATTGTATTTGTAGCATTATTCTCACGCCTGAAAGTATGGGTGTTTGCAAAAATGAAAAATGCATAATATATATTAAAACCATTAGTAGTGTGGAACTACTAATGGTTTTTTATTAAGGAAAATAAAATTTAGATACAAAAAACGCCCCTCATCAATATGAGGGGCGTTTTTTGTAGTTAATAAAAGACTATTCGAATTTTAAAGCGTCTCCGTCGAATGATTCGTCAGCAACTTTAATTGAGTCAGTTGGACAGCCTTCGAATGCATCCATCATATCTTCAATTAATACATCTGGAATTTCAACGATACCTTGGTTATCGTCTAATGTTACAAATGCAATACCTTCATCATCATAGTCATAAATGTCTGGTGCAGCAGCGCCACAAGCACCACATGCAATACAAGTATCTTTATCAACGATTGTATATTTTGCCATCTTTTTTTCCTCCTGATAATATGTATGTGAAAAGCTCGCCATAAAAATTATAACCTTATTGTAAAACGGTTTGTGAAACTTTTCAACATAAAATTATAATGATAATGCTTATCAATTAGAGTGTCAACTTATTTTTGAATTATTTCATAAGATTTTCAAAATACGTAAATGTGATTTCGTTTGATACAATAGAATATATACAAGTATATAGTTCTTATATGATAAGTTTAATGAGCGACAGTAGATAGTGTAATTGTACTGAAGAGAATGAAGTTAAGATTGGAAGGTGGAAGCGGTCATGCAAATACAATATACTTTGTTGCATTGTTTAAAACAATTGAATGGTGAAAGAACCGTTTCTTCTATTTATTATTTACTAAAGGGCAAACGTTCTTCGCAAACTTTACAAGATGGAAATATGTTCCGGATTTCTTTTTTATTCGGAATATATAAATCATTAAATAGAAATGACTATGATGGTGAAGTTGTAAAGTTGTTGCAAGCGGATTTTATTCAAGAAATACATGAAAATACATATGTGTTAACACCTACGGGTAAAATGCAGTTACATAAATGGGAGGAAGTTTATGCTTTTCCAGCGCATTTGCATGGTTTACATTATGGTGAATTAGGTGAAACATTTTGGAAAAGATTATCATTGATTATTCAAACCATATCAAATTTACAACAGAATAATACGAAGTTTATCCCAATTCAACAAGATACAGAAATAATGATGTGGGTAAAACGTTTTCTAACAGGAAGGCCATATAAAAGAAGTGAGTTGGCGAGGAAACTATGGACGGAAGTACATAATCTTTTGGAAAAGAGTAATGCGATAGAAGCGACGATTGTAACATATCGACTAACGGGCTATGAACGTATTGGTTGTACATTGCAACAATTAGCAGAAATTACGAAACAAGATATATTCAGGGTGTATTTTTTATTTTGGGGTACAATGCATTTCTTTATACAAGAAGTTCGTGATAAAGAAAATGAATTTCCACTATTAGCTGAAATTATATCTTATCCAAATGAGAGAGCTGAATTATTTAGTTTATCCACGAAAAAAACATATAATTTTTGGAGACAAGGGCGTTCTTTAGAAGAAATAGCGACGATTCGGAATTTAAAGGTTGCAACGATAGAAGATCATTTTGTTGAAATTGCTTTGCGAGAAAAAGATTTTTCTATTGAAATGTTTATGGAAAAAGAAAAGATAGACAAAGTAATAAAAGTAATTGAAGCATTACAAACGCGGAAGTTACGTGTTTTGAAACAAGCGGTTGGAGAAGATATCTCTTATTTTGAAGTTCGTCTTGTATTAGCGCGGATGGAGGGTGTAAATGAAACTTGAAGAATATTTATATAAGTGGTTTGGATATTCTGAATTTCGTCCAGGTCAAAAAGGAGTTATTACAGATTTATTAGAAGGAAAAGATGTGATAGCAATGCTTCCGACTGGAAGAGGGAAATCTATGTGCTATCAGTTTCCAGGGCTTATGCGAGAAGGAACAGTGCTTGTTGTATCACCGTTATTATCTTTAATGGAAGATCAAGTGACACAATTAAAGTATGTTGTGAAAAACCGAGTGATAGCATTTAATAGTTTTCGGACATTAAATGAAAAAAGAGAAGCGATGAAAAAATTATCTTCATATAAATTTATTTTTGTTTCACCAGAGATGTTACAGTCGGAGTTATTAATTAGGGAATTGAAGAAAATTCATATTTCATTATTTGTTGTTGATGAGGCTCATTGTATTTCTCAATGGGGTTATGATTTTAGACCGGACTATAAGAAACTAAATGTAGTTATTGAAAATATTGGTTCTCCTACAGTATTAGCATTGACAGCCACAGCGACAAAAGGGGTACTACAAGATATCGCAGACAGTTTAAATTTAAAGGGTGCCGCGGAACATGTATACTCTATTGACCGTCCTAATATTGCAATGGAGGTGCAATTTGTAGAGACGATAGAAGAAAAGAAAGAGGCGCTTTTGGAGCAGGTGATGTATTTACAAGGGCCGGGAATTGTATATTGTTCAAGTAGAGCGTGGACAGAAAGGTTAACGGAATACTTGAGAGGAAAAGGTGTTACTGGTGTAGCTTTTTATCATGGTGGTATGGAACATGAAGAGCGTATGTTAATTCAACAACAGTTTATGAACGATCAATTGCAGCTTGTAATATGTACAAGTGCATTTGGTATGGGGGTAAATAAGGCGAATACGCAATATATTATTCATTTTCATTATCCAACTAATATAGCTTCTTACTTACAAGAAATCGGAAGAGCTGGAAGAGATGGCGAACCGAGTATAGCTATTTTATTGTGTAGTCCTTTGGATCATGATTTACCAATTTCAATCATTGAGGATGAATTGCCAAGTAAGTCGCAAATACAATTTTTATTTTCTTTACTACAAGAAAGAATGTTTCAAACGAAAGAATTACCAATAGAAGATGTAGAAGAAATTTGTTATAATGCAGCAAGATTTAATGAGCAATATTGGCGTTTCGTTCGTTATCATCTCGAACAGGTTGGAATTATACAACAACGAAGATTATTATTAGAGGGTTTGTCAGATGAAATTATGAACCGATTAATAGCTGAAGTAGAAATAAGGTTGCGTAATAAATATAGTGAGCTAGAAAATATGAAGTCATGGATACGAGTTAAAGGATGTAGACGTGAATATGTGCTGCAACAGTTCGGTTATAGGAAAGAGAAAGAGTTAAATAATTGCTGTGATTATTGTGGTATTACAAAAGAAGATTATAAAAAAAGACGAGCGCAACAATCGGATTTCGACTATAATTGGGAAACAGAGTTACAAAAGCTTTTCGGCCTAGAAAAGATGGGGGAATGATGAACATTCAAAGGCATAATGTTGAAGATATGAGTCCGCAGGAAATAAGGCTGAATCTATATATAACACAGTTAATTATTATCGGTATTGGCTGTTTACTAGCATATATATTATTTCAAGATGTAAAAGAAGTGTTTAATTTATGGAGATGGGAACCAGTATCTATACTTATTATAGGTGGTTTGTTAGCGATTGGTATTGTGTTATTAGATTATGTTGCAATGCGAGTGTTTCCAGAGTCTTGGTTTGATGATGGTGGTATTAACGATAAGATGTTTCGAGGAATGTCGGTTCTGCATTTACTCATTATTACGTTCGTAATCGGTTTTGCAGAAGAATTTTTATTTAGAGGTGTAGTGCAGACTCATTTTGGAATTGTAATTGCGAGTTTCGTATTTGCAGTGTTACATATTCGTTATATAACAAAGCCATTTTTGTTTTGTTTCGTCTGTTTCATTAGTTTTGTCTTTGGTTATGTATTTGAATGGACAGGGAATTTGTTTATAACAATCTTTGCACACTTTCTTGTTGATTTTATAATGGGACTCCAATTAAGAAAATAAATGGAAGGTGGTGGTGAACAACATGAGGAAACGAATTCCTGATTTTGAAGAGGAATTAGAAGTTGAGCGAGTAGAAGAAAAAGAAAGTTTACCGCCGCGTAGTGAAATTCATAGAAATAAAGAGAAAAAACAAAAGTTTAAAATAAATCATATTTTCGTCCGGGTTTTAACATTTCTATTCATTCTGCTGCCGATTAGTATTTTGTGGTATACGGATAAATATATTCAGGTGAAGGGCGATAGTAATAATGCCGGGAAAAGTGCGTTTGAAGTAATCTTCTTTGATTCAGCTAAATCTGAGTCGCAGAAACAGTCTGAAAAAGCGATAACGCATACTGTGAAAGAGGGAGAAACTTTAGAAAGTATAGCGAAGCAATATTTTTCAGATGAAAATGGGGTTGAAGTAATTAAAAAGTATAATAACTTGCAAGAAGATGAAGTGAGTGCAGGTCAAGAATTAAAAATTCCGATAAAAGATAAGTCCACAAAGCAAGAGAGCTAGTGAATTAGGCGAACGCAGTTTGTTATAAAAGCCTAGGGTTATCTTTATGATGAGGGGAGTAAAAAATATGATATGGATTATATTATTCAGTACTCTCATAGGAATGGGGATTTTATTACTTCTTGTGATGTATAAAGAAGCGATGCGTAATACAGTGTTGGAACATACTTTAGTATTTAAAGAATTTCCGAAAAGTTTTCAAAAAGTAAATGTGTTTTTTATTTCTGATATTCATAGAAGAGTCATTTCGAATTTGTTAATTGAACAAGTAAAAGGAAAAGTAGATCTCGTAATTATCGGAGGAGATTTAGCAGAGAAAGGAGTCTCTTTATCAAAAATCTCTGCCAATATTCAAAAGTTAAGAGAGATAGCTCCTGTATATTTTGTGTGGGGAAACAATGATTATGAGATAGAATATCATGAATTAGATGCTTTATTATTAGAAAATAACGTAAAAGTTTTAGATAATACAAGAGTGGTATTTGAGTCTGAATTAGGCGAGAAAATTTGTTTGCTCGGTATAGATGATGTTGGATTGCACCGTGATCGTTTAGATTTGGCATTGGCGGATTGTAAAGAAGATGGTTTTCGTATCTTAGTTAGTCACAACCCTGATATAATAAAAAAGATGTCTGGAAATGAACGGATTTCACTTGTATTAAGTGGACATACGCATGGAGGACAAATCCGATTATTCCCATCTAAAAAATATTTAAAAGGTGGCGTATATAACCATTTGAATACGATTCTCTTTGTTAGTAATGGGTACGGAACAACATTGATACCACTTCGTTTCCGAGCGCCTGCTCAAACACATATTATTACATTGTGCGGAGGGAAATGATGCCAACTCTTAGTGGAAAATATAATATAAAAGCTGTTTCAAATATAATTGGAGTTCAGCCGAGTACGCTTCGCGCATGGGAAAGACGATATCAAATTATTGCCCCAAAGCGGAATCAAGCTGGGCATCGTTTATATACAGAAGAGCATATTCAAATTTTAAAATGGTTAATGGAAAAAGTTTCTTCCGGTATGATGATTGGACAAGCAGTTCAGTTATTAGAAGAGAATCGTTTGCAGAGTACAGTTCAAAAAGAGATACATTTCGATAAAGAAGTTGTTTTAGTGGACGATTTGCTACAAGCTTTGTTAAAATTTGATGAAATTACAATTGCTGCATTATTAAACGAAGCTTTTAGTATATATTCAACAGAAAAGGTTGTTGCCAGTATCGTTCTTCGAGTGACAGACAAATTATTAACGTCAAAAAATAATAATGAGATTTCAATGGTGCAATTTCAATATGCACTATCATTTTTACAAACGCGTCTAGGGATGGTGTATCACAATGCCTCAATGTTTTCTTCTTTACACAAAGTTATTGTGTTAGAAAAGAATGCATTGAAAGGATTTATTTTTTCAACTTATTTACGCTTAAAAGGATATGAGGCGATATATATTAGGACAAGCTTAGCTGAAGATGGTATGTTGTCAGCGGTAGAGGAAATACAGCCGAAATATGTATTTGTATCTTTTGCTGACGAACTAGAAATGAAAAAGACGATGAACTTTATAAATGTATTACAAGAAAAAAGGGAATCTCTTTCTGTTGGATTTATCGGAAAGCTAGGCGTTCTAAACCAGTTGGACATTGAAACAATCTTAATTGGTGATACGAAAGAAGAATGGGATGAATGGTTAAAAATGTCGGAATAGTTGTTCGAAAAGAACCATCTATTTTCTATTTCATATAATAAAAATTAGATGCATTGGTTACGTAGGGAGGGTATGAGATGAGGCTGGAACGATTAAATTACAATAAGATAAAAATTTTTCTAACATTTGATGATTTATCTGAACGAGGATTAACGAAAGAAGATTTATGGAGAAATGCGCCGAAAGTACAGCAATTATTTCGTGATATGATGCAAGAAGCAAATAAGGAATTAGGATTTGAAGCAGATGGTCCGATTGCAGTTGAAGTGTTTTCTCTACAAGCACAAGGGATGGTTGTAATTGTAACGAAAGAAAATCAAGAAATGGATACGGATGATGAGTTCCGTGACGAGTTTATTGAAATGCAAGTGACTCTAGATGAAAGTGAACATATATTATATGAGTTTGCTATGCTAGATGACATAATTAACCTGTCGAATCGCTTATATAACCTTGGTGTAACTGGCGGAAAGCTATATACGTGGGATGAGCGCTTCTATCTTTGGGTGGAAGAAGAGGAACAAATTCAATTGTTAAAGGCGGATTTTATAGCTATTTTAGCGGAATACGGCAATCCGTCTACAGCAACTATTTATCGCATCATGGAGTACGGTAAAGAATTAATGGATTTTAACGCGATAGAACAAATACACAATTACTTTGTGAAAAAACAAAACCTCAGCTAATACAACATAGCTGAGGTTTTGTTTTTATTTGGATAAGGGAAGGGATGATAGTAAATACGCGAACATACTTTTTGAAAATAAAATATGCAGTTTTATGGGAGCGTCGCTGAGGAAAATAAAAAATATTTAAATATTTAAGTATTTTACTTTTCTAAAAGTAATAAAAGGACTATAATAATAGTGAAAACGCTTGCAACAGAAAATAGTTTGTATATATTTGTTAGCGTTTTCTATTGCATTCCAAATTTAAGGGTGTATACTAGGCAATGAAGGTTTACTAAACAAGTGAAATTACAGGGGGTTTACTTACTATGGTAGCCGAAAAGGGAACTCAAACAAAAACACAACAACAAAGGGAACAACATTTTGAACTATTGAATTCAACACAAATTGTTATTAGTGAAGCGTTAGAAAAATTGGGTTATCCAAACGAAGTATATGAATTATTAAAAGAACCAATTCGTATGATGACAGTGAAAATACCAGTTCGTATGGATGACGGGACTGTTAAAATATTTACAGGATATCGTGCACAACATAATGATGCTGTTGGTCCAACGAAAGGTGGAATTCGCTTCCATCCGAATGTAACAGAAAATGAAGTGAAAGCACTTTCAATCTGGATGAGTTTAAAATGTGGTATTGTTGATTTACCATATGGTGGAGGTAAGGGTGGAATTATCTGTGATCCACGTGAAATGTCATTCCGTGAGTTAGAAAGATTAAGCCGCGGTTATGTACGAGCAATTAGCCAAATCGTAGGTCCGACGAAAGATATTCCAGCTCCAGATGTATTCACAAACTCTCAAATTATGGCATGGATGATGGATGAGTATAGCCGTATTGATGAATTTAATTCACCAGGATTTATTACAGGTAAACCGCTTGTATTAGGTGGATCACATGGACGTGAAACAGCAACTGCGAAAGGTGTAACAATTTGTATTCGCGAAGCTGCGAAAAAACGTGGCATTGATATTAAGGGTGCACGCGTTGTTGTTCAAGGGTTCGGTAATGCTGGTAGCTTCTTAGCTAAATTTATGCATGATGCAGGTGCGAAAGTTATTGCAATCTCAGATGCTTACGGCGCTTTACATGATCCAAACGGATTAGATATTGATTATTTATTAGACCGTCGTGATAGCTTCGGTACAGTAACAAAGCTATTTAACAATACAATTTCAAACAAAGAATTGTTAGAGCTTGATTGCGATATTTTAGTTCCAGCTGCAATTGAGAACCAAATTACAGAAGAAAATGCTAATGATATTAAAGCGAAAATCGTTGTTGAAGCTGCAAATGGTCCAACAACATTAGAAGCGACTAAAATTTTAACAGATCGCGGAATTTTACTTGTTCCAGACGTATTAGCAAGTGCTGGTGGTGTAACGGTATCTTACTTTGAGTGGGTACAAAATAACCAAGGTTACTACTGGACTGAAGAAGAAGTAGAACAACGTTTAGAAAAAGTAATGGTAAAATCATTTGATTCTATTTATGAAACAGCACAAGTTCGTAAAGTGAATATGCGCTTAGCGGCGTACATGATTGGTGTTCGTAAAATGGCTGAAGCAAGCCGCTTCAGAGGTTGGGTATAAAATATTATATCTTGAGAAAACGTGATTTCCTTTCGAGGGAATCACGTTTTTTTGTTGAAGTATTAAATGAGGTGTTGTATATGAAGAATGAAATGCTGGAACGAGTAGAACAATTAGAAGAAAAGGTTAAGAGGTTAGAGGGAGAACTTGCAAGAACGGTGAAAGCTCGAAAAATAAGTACTGTCCGGATGTTCGGGGAAGGGCTACTGTTTTTGATATTTGGTGTGGTTGTAGTAGGGCCGATTATTGCCGTTGTAATCTCAATTTTTACTTGGCTTGCTGAAAAATAAAATAAAAACAAAAAGAACGCTTGTTCTATACGAACAAACGTGCTATACTCTCCTTAGATAAACAAAACGGAAATGATTTTAAGGAGAGATAAATGATGAAAATGACAGTAGACCAAAGATTTATGATGCCAGCAGATGTTGTAGAGCGAGTGGAAGTATTACGAAACAAACAAAGCAAGCGTGGCACATTATTACAATCGGTAAACAAATTTTTCGGTTTAGATACGAAAGAAGATTGTGTTTGGTTTTACGGTTTTTATGGAGTGGCTGTAAGTATCTTGTTGTTTATGGTGTTCACTTCAAATATTTTCGATTTTCTCTTCGCGTAAGAAATATGCGATAAGGACATTGCTACCGAATACATATATAAGGAAGTAAGGTAATCTTCTAGAGCGGGAGTTGGTAGCAATGGCGATGTTTCCTATAGAGCGCAACTATATAGGATATGGAAGTTCACGACCGGGGATTCCTCTAACTAAAGTGAGATTTATTGTAAGCCATGATACGGGGAATCCTGGAAGCAATGCGATAGGAAATCGAGATTACTTTAATGAATTACAACCGAAAGCTTCGGCGCATACATTTATAGATGATAAAACAATATTGGAGATTATTCCTATAAATGAAGTTGCATATCATGTTCGATATGGTGTGCCGACGGATAATGACTTATACGGCTATGACGCGAATAAGGCGGCCATTGGAGTGGAACTTTGTTATGGCGGTGATGTTAACTTTTGGGAAGCATATAATCGTTTTACATGGTATCATGCGTATTTATGCCAAAATTTTGGCTTAAATCCGAAAAAAGATATCGTGTCACATAAAACGCTTGATCCAGCTAGAAAGATTGACCCTGAGAATGTATTAGGGAAACAAGGTATTAAATTTCAGCAGTTTTTAGCAGATGTCTATCGGATGTACGTTTCGTTTAGATGACAAATATATGAAAAATGAATACAATAAAGATAGGTGCCTACTGCTGTAAGTAGGTTTTTTCTTGTTTTTATAAATAGTGTATTGGTAGAAGACTAGGAGTGGACGAGTATGCAGAAAGAAACAGTTATTATAATCGGAGGCGGTCCGTGCGGATTAGCGGCAGCGATTTCGTTGCAGAAGGTAGGGATAAATCCGTTAGTAATTGAAAAAGGAAACATTGTAAATGCCATTTATAATTATCCAACTCATCAAACATTTTTCTCTTCTAGTGAAAAATTAGAAATTGGTGATGTAGCTTTTATTACAGAAAATCGTAAGCCAGTTCGAAATCAAGCGCTTGCGTATTATCGGGAAGTAGTAAAACGTAAATCTGTACGTGTAAATGCTTTTGAGCGAGTGGAGAAAGTTCAAAACGATGGAGAAGTTTTTCAGGTTGAGACGACAAAGCGTGACGGAAGTAAAGAAATATATATAGCGAAATATATTGTTGTAGCAACTGGATATTATGATAATCCAAATTATATGAATGTTCCAGGCGAGGAATTGAAGAAAGTAGCTCACTATTTTAAAGAGGGGCATCCTTATTTTGATCGAGATGTAGTAGTTATAGGTGGGAAAAACTCGAGTGTAGATGCCGCGTTAGAACTTGTTAAAGCTGGTGCGCGTGTAACGGTACTGTATCGTGGAAGTGAGTATTCACCAAGCATAAAGCCTTGGATTTTGCCGGAATTTGAGGCGTTAGTACGAAACGACACAATTCAAATGCATTTCGGGGCTCATGTGAAAGAAATTACTGAGCATACATTAACGTTTACAGTTGATGGTGAAGATTTTACAATCCAAAATGATTTTGTATTTGCGATGACTGGTTATCATCCTGATCATAGCTTCTTAACAAAGATGGGTGTTAAGATTGATGAAGAAACAGGACGTCCAATTTATACAGAGGATAGAATGGAAACGAATGCTGAAAATATTTTCATTGCAGGTGTCATAGCTGCTGGAAATAATGCAAATGAAATATTTATCGAGAACGGTAGATTTCATGGAGATGCGATTGCACAAACTATTGCATCAAGAGAAAAATAAAAAGGAGCTGTCGGGAAAACCTCGACAGCTCCTTTTTATTCGTGCATAAACATATTTTGAATGGATTCATGAGAATTTGTATTCTCTAATGCGACAAGTAATTTAATGCGTGCTTTTTGTGCATTTAAGCCGTATGTGAATACAATGCCCATATCTTTTAAGTGTTTACCGCCACCTTCATACGAATATACGTCTTGAACGATACCGTTGAAACAGCGAGAAACTAATACGACAGGAATACCTTTATTTAATAATCGTTCTAGACTAGGAAGTGTTCTTGGAGGTAGATTACCTTGTCCAAGCGCTTCGATAACAATGCCGTCTACAGGAAGATTTTCGATTGCTGCTAACAATGTATCATCCATGCCGGCATATGCTTTTAGAACAACTACATTTTTAGACACTTTGTTTATCGTATATGTTTCGTGATGTACTAAAGCGTGATGGAAGACAACACCGCGTTTTGTTACCATTCCAATTGGTCCATATTGTGGGCTTTGGAATGTTGCGACATTACTTGTATGTGTTTTCGTTACATTTGTAGCGCAATGAATTTCGTCGTTTAATACGACTAAAACACCTTTTTCTGCAGCTTCATCACAACTAGCAACTTTTACAGCTGATAAGAAGTTATATAGACCATCAGCACCTAACTCATTGCTAGAGCGCATTGCACCTGTCACAACGATCGGAATGGTTGCTTGTACTGTTAAATCTAAGAAATAAGCTGTTTCTTCTAATGTATCCGTACCATGCGTAATGACTACGCCATGAATGTTGTCTTGTTTTACTCTTTCATCAATGATGACTTGTAATTGTAACATTTCGCTCGGTGTCATATGAGGAGATGGTAGATGGAACACATCTTCAACGATTAAATCAACATCGCCTTCTAAATCAGGAATGAATTTTAAAAGAGGATTTTTTTCACCTGGTTGTACGACCCCAGTTTCTTTATCTTCTTCCATTGCAATTGTTCCACCTGTGTGTAAAACTAGGATTCTTTTCAATGCTTATACCCCTTTCAAGTAAAAAAATACATTTAGAACATAACATGTTTTGAGTAAATTCGACAATGGAAATGTATAAAAGTATGCCTCGAAAATGACAATAAAATTAACTGCTATATGTACGATGTATAAAATCACGAAACGAAATGTGCAAATATAGTATAGGAGGGGGCAATTATGTTGAAAAAGATGGAGAGAATTTTTATTCGTATATTAATAATACAATTCATTTGTCTTTCTGTTGTACAATTGTTATTTATACATAAGTCATCAGTGAAATATTTATCTAAAATTGTTTATTACGAAGGTGTCATGGTAAAAAATAAAGCAGAAATCTTGCAGGTGAATAGGTAGTTTTCATTTTCTTCTATGAAGGATTATGCTACAATAATTGAGGATTTAATGACGTGAAGCAAATGAGAAGAAGCAGGGTGAACACCTGCTTTTCGTTTTGTTTTATAAGTGAAAAAATGAGGTGTTACAATGGATAAACGAATTTCAATTGCTATAGATGGTCCAGCAGCTGCTGGGAAAAGTACAGTGGCAAAAGTTGTTGCGAAGGAACTTTCTTACGTTTATATTGATACAGGCGCGATGTACCGTACGCTTACGTATGCAGCCCTTGAACAAAAAGTAGATATTGAAAATGAAGAACAGTTAATGGAAGTTGTAAAGAATGTAAATATTGAATTTCAGCAAGGAGAAAATACGCAGCTTGTATTTTTGAATGGACAAGATGTTTCTGAAGTAATCCGTACACCTGATGTGACGAATCGAGTATCTATTGTAGCGAAGCATCGCCTTGTTCGTGAAGAAATGGTACGTCGTCAGCAAGAGTTAGCGAAAAAAGGCGGCGTTGTAATGGACGGCCGTGATATTGGTACACATGTATTACCGGATGCTGAAGTGAAAATCTTTATGCTTGCTTCTGTTGAAGAAAGAGCGGAAAGAAGGCATTTAGAAAATTTAAATAAAGGTTTCGATTCTAATTTAGAGCAGCTAAAAGAAGAAATTGCTCAGCGTGATAAATTAGATTCAGAACGCGAAGTTTCTCCACTAAAAAAGGCTGATGATGCATTGGAATTAGATACGACTTCTTTATCAATTGAAGAAGTTGTCCAAAAAATTATGAGTATTGTTTCAGGAGTGTTTGCGAAATAAAGAAAGGGGATAATCCTCTTTCTTTTTTTGTTGAAATAGAAATGTAAAGGATACGTGAATTGTGAGTCTCTTTCCTTGACAAATGAGCTAATTTGTAAGAAGTTAGTTAAAGAGGAATAAAACTGTCAGAATATATTCGCTATTATATTTCAAAACATACTTTTTTCAAGCTGGTTTTGCTGTATACTATTTATATAGGTTTAATATATTTTCTTGTGAATGGTATTGAAAAAGAGTATGTGATGAGAGATTCTTAAACATGCAAATGAAAACTTTGTTTTCATTTCGTATATACATAAAAAAATGCTTTGTCAATTCTGTAGGGAGGTATTTCCATGGTAGAGAAAATGAATGAAGAAGTTATGGATTCAAAAGAATTACAAGTTGGTGACGTTGTTACAGGTTCTGTAACGAAAGTTGAAGAGAAACAAGTGCTTGTAAATGTTGGATACAAAACAGATGGCGTAATTCCAATTAGTGAATTAGCTAACGTTCATATTGAAAAAGCAAGCGATGTTGTAGAATTAGATCAAATACTAGAGTTGAAAATTATTAAATTAGAAGAAGATGATCTTGTCTTATCTAAACGTGCTGTTGATGCAGAAAAAGCATGGGTAGAATTACAAGAGAAATTTACTTCTGGTCATGTATTTGATGTTACTGTAAAAGATATTGTGAATGGCGGATTAGTTGTGGACCTTGGTGTTCGCGGTTTTATTCCAGCTTCACTTGTAGAAGTACATTATGTAGAAGACTTTACTGACTATAAAGGTAAAACATTAGCGGTGAAAATTGTTGAATTAGACCGTGAAAAAAATCGTGTAATCCTTTCGCATAAAGCGGTAGTAGAATTAGAACTAGATTCTAAGAAAAAAGAAGCAATTTCTTCATTAAAAGAAGGTGACGTTGTTGAAGGAACAGTGCAACGATTAACTGACTTTGGTGCTTTCGTTAACGTTGGTGGCGTGGACGGTTTAGTTCACATTTCACAAATTTCACACGAACGTGTAGAGCAACCTTCTGAAGTATTAGAGCAAGGTCAAAAGGTAAAGGTAAAGGTGTTATCTGTTGATGCTGATACACAACGTATTTCTTTATCAATTAAAGCGGCTCAACCAGGACCTTGGGAAAACGTTGCTGGCGAAATAAAAGCTGGAGATATTCGTGAGGGAGTAGTAAAACGCCTTGTTACATTTGGTGCATTCGTTGAGATTTTACCTGGCGTTGAAGGACTTGTACACGTATCTCAAATTGCAAATCGTCACGTGAAAAACCCAAATGAAGTATTGGAAATGGGACAAGAAGTAAAAGTGAAAGTACTTGAAGTTCACGTAGCAGAGAAACGTATTTCTTTAAGTATAAAAGAAGCCCTTGAGGAAAATAATGTAATTGAAGATTATAGTCAGTATGAGCCAAATGCTGATTCTGCTACTTTCCAATTAAGTGATATTATTGGTGAACAACTGAAAAAATTAAAGAAATAATGAGGGGTACAAGTGGTAAGGGCAAAACGCAAATTAGATCATATTGAATACGCTCTTTCTACTGGTCAGTCTCGTACGCATGGCTTTCATGATATTGATTTTGTGCATCAAAGCTTGCCAAATTCAAATTATGACACAATAACATGTGAAACAAAAATCGGCGAACTTTCACTAAGTTCGCCGATTTTTATCAATGCGATGACTGGTGGTGGAGGAGAGAAAACGTTACATATTAATGAGCAATTAGCATATGTAGCGAAACATCATAACATTGCTATGGCTGTAGGGTCGCAAATGGCGGCGTTAAAAGATGAAAGTGAGGCTGCTTCTTATAAGGTGATTAGAAAGGTAAACCCGAATGGTATTTTCTTTGCTAATTTAGGTAGTGAGGCAACTATCGAGCAGGCAGAGCGTGCCGTTGATATGATTGAAGCGAATGCATTGCAAATTCATTTAAATGTCATACAAGAGTTAACGATGCCAGAAGGAGACCGTGACTTTACTGGTGTACTTCAGCGCATAGAGAAAATTGTTTTAAATAGTAAAGTTCCTGTCATTGTAAAAGAAGTTGGATTTGGGATGAACAAGGAAACAATGCAACAGTTAGCGAACGTAGGTGTAACGGCAATTGATATTGGTGGGCAAGGTGGTACGAATTTTGCTGCTGTTGAAAATGAAAGAAGACAGCGAATGCTTTCTTATTTTAATAACTGGGGCATACAAACAGCAACCTCGATTATTGAAGCAACCTCTACAAATAATAACCTCTCTTTTATTGCATCAGGGGGTATACAGACAGCGCTTGACGTAGCGAAAGCAATCGCATTAGGGGCGAATACAACTGCGTTTGCTGGTTACTTTTTACGTATTTTAATGCAAGATGGTATCGAGAAATTAGTGGATGAAATTGAGCTTCTACATACAGATTTGAAATTTATTATGACAGCTCTTGGTGCGAAGACGATAGAAGAGTTGCAATCTGTACCTCTTGTTGTAAAAGGTGAAACATATCATTGGTTAATGCAGCGTGGTATTGATACTGCGCATTATAGTAGGAGATAAAAAATCAACCGTTCGGTTGATTTTTTTGTTTTGTTTTCTTTCTCGTAATATAAAATGGAATTGGTATTTTCTAAAGGAAATAGGTGGAGGTAAAAAGAAGTGATAGGAGGATATAGTACACAAAATATTATTTCGATATAAATAAAAATCATTAAAATGATTATGTAAAAGACGGTTTCGTACAATATCGAAACCGTCTTTTTGTATTCATTAGTGCTGGTTTTGTTTTCGAGCCTGCTCTGGTGTATCAAGTCCAGTTGCACCTGGATATTGTAGTGATTGATCACGATCAGATTCAACGCGGCGTGATTCTCGTAGTTTTCGTTCTTGGCGATCTTTACCCATAATGAATAACACCTCCTTGTTAAAAGTGTTGCTGTTATAAGAAAAAACTATGCGTAAATAAAGTGGATTAACTTTCATAAAAAATTCCCATAATGGAAAACATAGGAGGTGAAGTAGATGGATGGAAGTACTTTTTATTTTATAGCTTGGATAGGGTGGGTTGTCGTAACCTTTTTTATGAAAAAGGACCATATTCGTTGGAAGTTAGGCGCTTGTATATTGATTTTTATAATTTGCTCTCCGTTACATGTAACGATCGCCTCATTCATGGTATCAGTAAATGCTCTTTTACTTTGTATTATTTCTTTTATAGGGATCGCGCTGTATTCTGTTTGGAAAAAATTATATAGCTTACTTTCGGCACTTATTATTGCGATGTTATATACAAGTTTTCATCTGTTAGAGATATATGATCCGATTTGGATTGTGGTGGATAGAGTGTTTCTGCTAAGTAGTGCTCTTGTGTATGCATCGGTGTTATTGCATGGGGATCGCATATTACGATTATGTTCCCTATATGTAGGGATGTTACAAGGAGAGTTGCTAGTGACATTTATTTTTCGGAAATTGAATTTTCCATATGATTACGGTAGTTTAGCATTTTTTGATATCGTCGCCGTTTCTACATTATTCATGGCAGTATTGTTTTGGATTGCAAAAGCATCAGTATACATGGAACAGTTTAAGAGAAAAACACGTAAAAGAAAGGCGAGGGTAATACATGACTGAATATACACCAGCCATTTTATGCGGCGTAATAGCGGGGACAGTTACAAGGGTGTTAATGCTTCGGACGGATACACGGCAATATCCGACGAGGCTACATGGAAAGATTATTCATATTGCAATGGGGTTAATTGCAGCAGCTTTAGGAGCGATTGCAATCCCATCTATTTTGAAAAAAGATTTTTCTGCCATTACATTTCTTACGTTAGCAGCGACACAATTTCGTGATGTACGTAATATGGAAAGAAATACACTTCAACAATTAGATGGATATGAGCTCGTACCGCGTGGGAATACGTACATTGAAGGGATTGCATTGGTTTTTGAAAGTCGCAACTATTTGGCGATGTTAACGTCGTTTGCAACGACGTTTGCGTATATAGGGTTCCGTTCATGGATTGCTGGAGTAATTATGGCTATAATCGCATTTTTTATTGCGAAAAAATTAATGTCTGGTAGAAGACTCCATGACCTTGTAGATATTGAGCATGTTCCGCTGCGTTTTGAAGGAGCAGGGCTTTATATCGATAATATTTATATTATGAATATTGGATTGCCGGTGAGGCAAGAAGAGATTATGAAATATGGCATGGGGTTTATATTAAAACCGAAATCAATTGATGCGATGGTGACAATCTCAAATTTAGGGCAACGGCAAGCTATTTTACACGATGTTTCGGTGGCGTTAGGGATTTATAGAGATTCTGGTACACCAGCGCTTGTACCGTTAGCAAAGCGTGATTTAGAGGATGGCAGGGTTGGGATTTTTGTCTTACCGCAAGATCAAGATGCAGAGAAAGCGATAAGTGTCATAGGAAATGTACCAACGTTAGAAAGTGCTGTCCATATGTCATCGGAAGCCCCGAAAGGAAGGGGAGATAAGAGATGATGTTAGAAAGCGTTATCCTGGCAGTTATTACAACAGCGCCAGAAAAATTTGCAGGTGGTGCTCCTTTATTTGTTTGTGAGTCGATGGAGGAACTAGAATTTGTTGCAAATAATTTAGAGGCAATTTTAGATGGTATTGCGCATCGCTTACAAGAGAATGTATATATTATTGTGAAACATTAGGAACGTGTGTTATAATGTGAGGTGTTTTGATACGTTGAGAAATATTCTGGAATGCAAATCCCTTCTTGCACAAAGAAGGGTTTTTTACATAATAAACAGAAGCAAGTTGAAAGGATGAAAGTATATGCCGAAACCAGTAATAGCAATAGTAGGCCGCCCGAACGTAGGAAAATCTACTATTTTCAATAGAATAGTTGGAGAAAGAGTTTCAATCGTAGAAGATATCCCAGGTATAACTCGAGACCGTATTTATAGTGCGGGAGAATGGTTAAATCATGAGTTTAACATTATTGATACAGGTGGAATTGATATTGGAGACGAGCCGTTCTTGACACAAATTCGTCAACAGGCGGAAGTTGCGATTGATGAAGCAGATGTTATCATTTTTATGACGAATGGTCGCGATGGTGTAACTGCAGCGGATGAAGAAGTTGCTAAAATTTTGTATCGTTCTAAAAAACCAATTGTGCTTGCGGTAAATAAAGTTGATAATCCAGAAATGCGTAGTGATATTTATGATTTTTATTCATTAGGATTTGGCGAGCCATTCCCGATTTCAGGTACACACGGTTTAGGACTTGGTGATTTGTTAGATGAAGCTGCAAATCATTTTCCAAAGATTGAAGAAGAAGTGTATGACGATGAAACAATCCGTTTCTCTTTAATTGGACGTCCAAACGTAGGGAAATCATCGCTTGTAAATGCACTTCTTGGTCAAGAACGTGTAATTGTAAGTAATATCGCAGGAACGACGCGTGATGCTGTCGATACACCATATAGTAAAGATGATCAAGATTATGTAATCATCGATACAGCTGGTATGCGTAAAAAAGGAAAAGTATATGAAAGTACAGAAAAGTATAGTGTACTTCGTGCACTTAGAGCGATTGAACGTTCTGACGTTGTTTTAGTTGTTTTAGACGGAGAAGAAGGAATTATTGAGCAAGATAAAAAAATCGCTGGATATGCTCATGATTCAGGACGAGCTGTTATTATCGTTGTAAACAAATGGGATGCAGTGAAAAAAGATGAAAAAACAATGAAAGCATTTGAAGAAAACATTCGTGCTCATTTCCAATTCTTGGATTATGCACCAATTGTATTCTTATCTGCAAAAACGAAAAAACGTACACAAACGTTATTACCGGTTATCAATGAGGTAAATGAAAGCCATAGTATCCGTGTACAAACAAACGTATTAAACGATGTAATTATGGATGCGGTAGCAATGAATCCAACACCGACTCATAATGGTAGCCGTCTGAAAATCTTCTATGCAACACAGGTTGCGGTAAAACCACCGACATTTGTTGTGTTTGTAAACGATACAGAATTAATGCACTTTTCATATGAGCGCTTCTTAAAGAATCGTTTACGTGAAGCGTTCGGTTTTGTAGGAACGCCGATTCACATTATTGCTCGAGCAAGAGACTAATGGAGAGGATGTGATTTTATGACAAAAATCACAGTAGTAGGAGCAGGTAGCTGGGGAACAGCGTTAGCGATGGTATTAGCTGACAATGGACATGATGTACGTATTTGGGGAAATCGCTCAGAACTTATGGATGAAATGAATACGAAACATGAGAATAGTCGATATCTCCCAGGCATTACATTGCCAAGCACAATCGTAGCCTACTCTTCTTTAGAAGAAGCATTAGTAGATGTAAATACAGTACTGCTAGTAGTACCGACGAAAGCGTACAGAGATGTATTACAAGAGATGAAAGAAATTGTTACAGAACCGATTACTTGGATTCATGCGAGTAAAGGGATTGAACCTGGTACGTCAAAACGTATTTCGGAAGTAATCGAGGAAGAAATTCCAGAGAACTTAATTAAAGATGTTGTTGTATTGTCTGGACCGAGTCATGCTGAAGAAGTTGGTTTACGACAAGCGACAACAGTTACGTCTGCAGCAAAGCGTATGGAAGCGGCTGAGGAAGTACAAGATTTATTCATGAATAGTTATTTCCGTGTATACACAAATCCAGATATCGTTGGAGTTGAACTTGGTGGTGCGTTAAAAAATATTATCGCATTAGCTGCTGGTATAACTGATGGTCTTGGATTAGGTGATAATGCAAAAGCGGCATTGATGACACGTGGTTTAACAGAGATTGCTCGTTTAGGAAGAAAAATGGGCGGGAATCCGTTAACGTTTGCTGGTCTAACTGGTATGGGAGACTTAATTGTAACTTGTACAAGTGTTCATAGCCGAAATTGGCGCGCTGGAAATATGCTTGGAAAAGGACATTCTTTAGAAGAAGTGTTAGAAAGCATGGGTATGGTTGTGGAAGGTGTAAGAACAACGAAAGCTGCTCATGAATTGGCAGAGAAAATGGAAGTTGAAATGCCGATTACAGCTGCTTTATATGACGTGCTGTTCAATGGGAATAACGTAAAAGATGCGGTAGGCTCATTAATGGGACGTGTTCGAAAACATGAAGTGGAAGCTATACCTGACTTACTGTAAAGAAAAGCGACAGAAGTACATTTGTACTTCTGTCGCTTTTTTATTTTATGGGTCTTTTCACCATTTATTTATTTTTGCATAGGATGAAGAGTAACTTGAGGAGAGGGTGAAAAGAATGGATAATAACATTTTTAATAATATTGAGAAGGAAGCGAAAGTAAATAAAGAGGATATTTTTAAATTAGCATCATCCGTGCAAAATGCGAATTTACGTGATGAAACTGTACTTCGTCAATTGATTCATCAAGTGGCTCTTATGGCGGGACGTGAAGTGCCGAAAGAGCAAGAGGATCAAATTGTAAAAGCGATTATTAATAATAATATGCCAGCAGATTTTGGCTCGTTAAGCAAAATGTTTAAAAAATAAATTATGAGAAACAAAGAGTTTGTAGATTGCATATGATAGCCATGAAAGAATGGGAATAGAGCTGTTTTTGGGCATATTTGGTCAACCGAAGCGAGAGATACAATCGCTTCGGTTTTATTTTTATCTAGATTGGTGGAAGATGCTGAAAAACCTATTGATTAAAGTTACATATTCGCGATTTGTAGTAAAATGTTCTTTTTGTATTTGTTTAAAGATTTTAATTTGTTAAAATAGTATAAAAATAGATTGATAAAAAGGGGTGTGTATATGTCAGAAGGGCTTATGAAAATGTGGTTGGCTTTAGGGGCAATTGGATTTATGTTTTTTGCAGTAAGTTTTATTTTATTAAGTAGACATAAAATAAAGAATAAATTTTTGAAAGGGATTACAGCGTTAGTAGCGTACACCCTTATGGTTGTGTCAGGAATTGTTATTTTTCTTGTTGTATTTAGTGGACCTGTACAGCAGTAAATGGAATGGTCTCGAAAATACTACATACGGAGCAAGTTATATTAGTATGAAAAGGTGATGCTAGTGAAAAAAGTCCATATTATTTTAATATTTTGTTGTATGAGCCTTTTAACGGGTTGTCTGTATCCGAAAGAAAATATGAAGCAAAATGCGGTTCCTTATGAAGATCAGCTACAGGTTGTTCAAAAAGCTGTTGTGACATTTAAGGAGCAAAATGATGGGATATTGCCAATTAAGACGAGGGATATGAGTACACCTATTTATCAAAAGTATCCAATCGATTTTCAACAGATTGCTCCGCGTTACATACAAGAAGCGCCAGGGAATGCATATGAAAGTGGAGGAGTATATCAATACGTATTAATAGACGTTGAAACAAATCCAACAGTAAAGTTAATTGATGTTAGGATGGCTGAACAAATTCAGGAATTATCTTTAAAACTTAGGATGTATCGTGATGAACATCAATATCCGCCTTTTAAAAAAGTAATTTCAGATGGTGTATATGAATTGGATTTCAAAAAACTAGGATATAAAGATGTACCACAAGTGACAAGTCCATATTCTGGTAAAGGGCTTCCTTTTGTAATTAATGAAAAAGGAGAAGTTTTTGTTGATTATAGAATCGACTTATATGACGCTTTGAAAAAAAATGAAGGGCAGTTTACGGAGGGAGAAGATATTCGAAATATACTTTCGAAAGGTTCCCCGTTTGTACCAGCTTATTCTTTACCGTACACAGTAAAGAACGGAGAACCAATTTTTTTAAAATCATAAGTCATGAACCTTTCTTTTAGTGAATAAGTTCTAGAAGAAAGGTTTTTTATGTTATACAACTTACGATGCAAACAAAAGATATTTTTTAATAGTCATATGAAATTGGACAAAATTATATGATATATTGTCCGAACTTCTAGAATACCATTATATTATATCAGATATTATAGGCAACGTTAGAGAAGGTATTAGTTGACTATAAACGCGGAATTATTCCCAAAAATTTTGAGGGAGGGAATCACTTGGAAAAGGTAGATATTTTTAAAGATATTGCAGAACGAACAGGCGGTGATATTTATTTTGGAGTTGTAGGAGCTGTTCGAACAGGGAAATCAACATTCATTAAAAAATTTATGGAACTTGTAGTTATTCCAAATATTGAGAATGAGTCTGACCGTCAAAGAGCGCAGGATGAATTGCCTCAAAGTGCTGCTGGTCGTACAATTATGACGACGGAACCGAAGTTTGTTCCAAACCAAGCGGTTTCTATCGAAGTAGATGAAGGACTTGAAGTGAACATTCGATTAGTAGATTGTGTTGGATATACGGTTCCAGGAGCGAAGGGCTATGAAGATGAGAATGGCCCGCGCATGATTAATACCCCTTGGTATGAAGAACCTATTCCATTCCATGAAGCTGCAGAAATCGGCACGCGTAAAGTAATTCAAGAACATTCAACAATTGGTGTTGTAATTACAACAGATGGAACAATTGGTGAAATTCCAAGAAGAGATTATATAGAGGCAGAAGAACGCGTTGTAAATGAGTTGAAAGAAGTAGGAAAACCTTTCATTATGATAATTAATACGGTACAGCCGTATCATCCAGATACAGAGCAATTACGCCAAAGTTTATCAGAAGAATATGATATCCCGGTTATTGCAATGAGTGTGGAGAGTTTAAGAGAAACAGATGTATATAATGTACTTCGTGAAGCGCTATTTGAATTCCCTGTATTAGAAGTGAATGTGAACCTTCCGAGCTGGGTAATGGTGCTAAATGAAGGGCATTGGTTGCGTCAAAGTTATCAAGAAGCAGTTCAAGAAACTGTGAAGGATATAAAACGTCTTCGTGATGTGGATCGCGTTGTTTGGCAGTTTAGTCAATATGAATTTATTGATCGAGCGAGCCTAGCTGGCATTGATATGGGGCAAGGTGTGGCGGAGATTGATTTATATGCGCCAGATGAATTATATGATCAGATTTTAAAAGAAGTAGTAGGAGTAGAAATTCGAGGGAAAGATCATTTATTGAAGCTTATGCTCGATTTATCTCATGCGAAAATAGAATACGACCAAGTGGCAGATGCATTGCGTATGGTTAAGCAAACAGGATATGGTGTAGCAGCCCCTGCGCTAGCGGATATGAGCTTAGATGAGCCAGAAATTATTCGTCACGGTTCAAGGTTTGGTGTGAAGTTAAAAGCGGTAGCGCCATCTATTCATATGATTAAAGTAGATGTAGAGTCAACGTTTGAGCCGATCATTGGTACTGAAAAGCAAAGTGAAGAATTAGTTCGTTATTTAATGCAAGATTTTGAAGATGATCCGTTATCAATTTGGAATTCTGATATATTTGGACGTTCGCTTAGCTCGATTGTTCGAGAAGGAATTCAGGCGAAATTATCTTTAATGCCAGAAAATGCTAGATATAAATTAAAAGAAACGCTAGAAAGAATTATTAATGAAGGATCTGGCGGATTAATTGCGATTATACTATAAGAAAAATCCCTCTCACTGTAGAGGGATTTTTTGTTTTTTCGATTATAAAATAGAAAAATAAACAGTCATTATCTAATACATTGTTGTAAATTGTCAAGTTTCATCAGATTTTCACATTTTCAGAGTAACAATTTCCTTAAAAATATTGAATTATAAAGGAGAATCGTATAATATAGGCGTTGATAATGATTTATCTACATCTTTGTAGTATAGAATTTGTAAAAATTGCCTACAAATGAAAGTAAGACTCATTTTATGATCATTATACAGTCTTATCTTTGGGAGGAGGTGAATGGCATGAACAAGACAGATTTAATCAATGCTGTTGCAGAAGCAAGTTCCCTTTCTAAAAAGGACGCAACAAAAGCAGTAGACGCTGTTTTTGATTCTATCTTAGAAGCTTTAAAACAAGGTGATAAAGTACAACTGATCGGATTCGGTAACTTCGAAGTTCGTGAGCGTGCGGCTCGTAAAGGTCGTAACCCACAAACAGGTGAGGAGATTGAAATCGCTGCAAGTAAAGTACCTGCATTCAAACCTGGTAAAGCGTTAAAAGATGCGGTTAAATAATCCTTACATATTAACAGGGAAGAAGAGTTTCCTTTTTGGGAACTCTTCTTTTTGCTTTTAAAAACATAAATATGCTAGAATGTGTTCGTATCACTTTTAGGTTTTCGGGAGGGCTAGCGGATGGCAAAAGTTAATTTAGAACAAATTGAACATGCAGTACGCCTTATTTTAGAGGCGATTGGGGATGATCCAAATCGTGAGGGAGTACTTGATACGCCAAAGCGTGTTGCAAAAATGTACGCAGAAGTGTTCTCAGGTATGCATGAAGATCCGAAAGAGCATTTGCATAAAGTATTCGGAGAAGATCACGAAGAGCTTGTACTAGTAAAAGATATACCATTTTATTCGATGTGTGAGCATCATTTAGTTCCATTCTATGGAGTTGCTCACGTTGCATATATTCCGCAAGGTGGAAAGGTGACAGGGTTAAGTAAATTAGCTCGTACTGTAGATACAATTGCACGTCGTCCACAACTGCAAGAACGTATTACATCAACAGTAGCGAACTCTATTATGGAAGTACTAGAGCCTCATGGTGTAATGGTAGTAGTAGAAGCAGAACATATGTGTATGACGATGCGTGGTGTGAAAAAACCAGGTGCGAAAACCGTAACGACAGCAGTGCGTGGTGTGCTTGAAAATGATGCTGCAGCGCGCAGTGAAATTTTATCGTTTATTAAAGCGAAGTAAAGAAAAGCGGGAAACTGCTTTTCTTTTTTTTTTTAGTAAATAAATGATATAGTTTTAGCTAGACAGAGTGAGATTAGAAAGATTGCTTACATGAATGGTAGGTGTAGCCAAGTTTTGGTTATAGAAAATAGAGTGTATGTGTTATAATAAGTTTTATGAATTAGAAAACAAGGGTGATTTTTTGTGTGTGACATCTACGGAGGGTATGCGGGTATAAAAGAGAAATTGATGGAGAAATTACGCCATCCTTATTTTATAAACTATATTGAAGAACCATTTATTGATGAAGAAAAGATAGCATTGTTATATGGTGCTTTAAAGAGTGCAAACTTACATATAGAACAAATTGAGCATTACGTAGTAACAATTATGCTTGTACAAATTGCGCTTGATACGCATGAAAGGGTATCAAATAAAGCAGGCGAGGAAGAGATTGAATTCCATAAATGTCGTCAATTAACAGTACTTGCAGGCGATTACTATAGTGGACTATATTATTATTTATTGTCTATGAATCGTGATATTGTTTTAATTCGTGCACTTGCTGAAGGAATTAAAGAGATAAATGAACACAAAATTATGTTATACCAAAAAGCGCATGAAACGACGGATGACATAATGAAAAGCGTAGTAACGATTGAGTCTGCGCTCCTTCAAAAAACATGTGATCATTTTCATTTATCACATTGGAAGCCATTTATCACATACGTATTAGGTGGAAATCGCCTTCAAAAAGAAATTCAATTGTATGCTGATAAACAACATTCACCTGTTTTTCAAGCGGTGCAAGATGCTTTAGGGGATAAAGCAGAAGTAGTGATTAATGGTTGGATGATGGGATTGAGAAAGAAAGAAAAACAATTTTTAGAAAATCACACAGACATAAATGAAATAAATTCTGTGTTAAGGGATAAATAGAAGACATAAGCAATTTTATATTGGAAGAAGGTACGAGCATGCAACAATCAAAAGAAGAAAGAGTACATGACGTATTTGAAAAGATTTCTGATAAATACGATGTGATGAATTCTGTAATTAGTTTTCAAAGACATAAAGCGTGGCGTAAAGAAACGATGCGAATTATGGATGTACAATCTGGCAGTAAAGCGCTTGATGTATGCTGCGGAACCGCAGATTGGACAATTGCGCTAGCTGGAGCGGTAGGTGAGCAAGGAAAGGTTGTTGGCTTAGACTTCAGTGAAAATATGTTATCTGTCGGTAAGCAAAAGGTAGAGGCGTTACAATTAAAACAAGTAGAACTTCTACATGGGAATGCAATGGAGCTTCCATTTGAAGATAATACGTTTGATTATGTAACAATTGGGTTTGGTTTACGTAACGTACCGGATTATATGCACGTATTAAAAGAAATGACGCGTGTAGTAAAACCAGGTGGAAAAGTAATCTGTTTAGAAACATCTCAACCAACAATGATTGGTTTTCGACAAGGGTATATTTTATACTTTAAATATATCATGCCGTTATTTGGAAAGATGTTTGCGAAAAGTTATAAAGAATATTCATGGCTTCAAGAATCTGCTAGTGCATTCCCAGGGATGAAAGAATTGGCCCAAATGTTTGAGCAAGCTGGACTTGAACGTGTGCAAGTGAAACCATTTACTTTTGGGGTAGCAGCGATGCATTTAGGTATTAAACCAGAATCAAAATAGAAAAAAGAAGTTTTAGGTTAAGGTGAACAATATGAAGTTACAACTTATGTACTCTTTTTTACGATCGGATATTAATGTGATAGAAAAAGAATTAAAAAAGACAGTTGCTTCTGAACAGCCATTAGTAGAAGAGGCAGCATTACAACTTATTGAAGCTGGTGGGAAGCGAATTCGTCCTGTATTTGTGTTGCTTGCAGGGAAATTTGGAGATTATAAGTTAGATGCGATTAAGCATGTTGCTGTTGCGTTAGAGCTTATTCATATGGCTTCTCTTGTTCACGATGATGTTATTGATGCTGCATTTTTACGACGCGGCAGTGCGACTGTGAATGCGAAATGGGGAGATCGTATTGCGATGTATACAGGGGACTATTTGTTCGCTAAGTCTCTTGAATGTATAACAAATATCGAAATCCCAGAGGCGCATCAAGCGTTATCACATACTATTTTAGAAGTCTGTAAAGGTGAAATTGAACAAATTAAAGATAAATACAATTATGACCAAAATTTAAGAACGTATTTAAGAAGAATAAAGCGAAAAACAGCATTATTAATTGCCGCGAGTTGTCAATTGGGAGCGATTGCTGCTGGTGCTAATCGTGATACAGTAAATCGTCTATTTTGGTATGGGTATTTTGTAGGAATGTCTTATCAAATTATTGATGACATTTTAGACTTCGTTTCCACAGAAGAGAAACTTGGAAAACCTGCTGGTGGAGATTTATTACAAGGAAACATAACGCTCCCTGCTTTATATGCGATGGAAGATCCAGTACTTCGTCAGAAAATCACATCTGTACATGAAAATACAACAGCAAGTGAAATGCAAGAAATTATTGATGCTGTAAAAAATAGTCCAGCAATTGATCAAGCATTTGCGTTTAGTGAACGTTATTTACATAAAGCTTTAGAAATAATAAAACCACTCCCACGTGGAAAAGCGAAGTATGCATTACAAAATGTTGCAAAGTATATTGGAAAACGAAAATTTTAATGTTTATTCTAAAAAATAAAATAATCTCTCTATTTCAAAACTATTGCACAATTGTGATAAGGGTGATAATATGTGTGTGGGGATATACAATTACATACATAATTCAGAAGTGGAGAGATTTTTTATGGAAAAAACATTTCTAATGGTAAAACCAGACGGTGTACAACGTGCCTTCATTGGGGAAATTGTAGCTCGTTTTGAGAAAAAAGGCTTTCAATTAGTTGGTGCAAAATTAATGCAAGTCACTCCGGAAATTGCTGGACAACACTACGCTGAGCATAAGGAAAAACCTTTCTTTGGTGAGTTAGTAGACTTTATTACATCTGGCCCTGTATTCGCAATGGTATGGCAAGGTGAAGGTGTAGTAGATACAGCGCGTAACATGATGGGGAAAACAAGACCACATGAAGCAGCTCCTGGAACAATTCGTGGAGATTTCGGTGTAACTGTTGCGAAAAATATTATCCATGGTTCTGATTCTTTAGAAAGCGCAGAGCGCGAGATTGCTATTTTCTTTAAAGAAGAAGAATTAGTTGACTACTCAAAATTAATGAATGAATGGATTTACTAATTATTTTGAAATAATTTGTAAACGCTTTAATCACTGTGATAATAGTAAAAAGTGCAAGGAGAATAGGGGTATTCTTCTTGCACTTTTTTTATTTTCAATTAGTTACGAAGTTTGAGCTGTTATGATATATTGATATTTAAATTAGGCCTATCGGAAATATAGAATAAGAAAATGGTCGATTTATGATATAATTTCTTTAATATTTTTAGAATGATAAAAGTTAATATAGTGAGATAAATACATATACGAAAAGAGGAATAACGTATGCGATATATTACGGCTGGTGAATCTCATGGTCCGCAACTTACAACGATTATAGAAGGTGTTCCAGCAGGATTGTCTTTAGTAGCGGATGATATAAACGAAGAGTTAGCTAGAAGGCAAAAGGGATATGGGCGTGGTAGACGCATGCAAATTGAAACGGATCAAGTGCAAATTTTAAGTGGTGTTAGACATGGAGAAACATTAGGTTCCCCTATTGCACTCGTTGTTGAAAATCGTGATTTTGCCCATTGGACAAAAATTATGGGGGCAGAGCCTTTAACTGAGCAGGAAGAAAAAGAGATAAAAAGGAAAGTGACAAAACCAAGGCCTGGGCATGCTGATTTAAATGGTGCAATTAAATATGGTCATAGAGATATGAGGAATGTACTGGAACGTTCGTCAGCGCGCGAAACGACGGTGCGTGTTGCTGCTGGTGCGGTTGCTAAAAAGGTGTTAGCAGAACTTGGTATTAAAGTGGCGGGCCATGTAATTGAAATTGGCGGTGTACAAGCTAAGGAGGTTACGTATAGTTCAATTGAAGAATTAAAGAGTATTACAGAAGCATCTCCTGTACGTTGCTTAGATGACGAAGCTGGTAACCAAATGATGAAAGCGATTGATGATGCGAAAGCAAATGGTGATTCAATTGGTGGAATCGTTGAAGTAATTGTGGAAGGAATGCCAATTGGAGTAGGTAGCTACGTGCATTATGATCGAAAACTGGATGCGAAATTAGCAGCTGCAATTATGAGTATTAATGCTTTTAAAGGTGTCGAGATTGGAATTGGTTTTGAAGCAGCACATAGACCGGGAAGTGAAGTTCATGATGAAATTCTATGGAATGAGGAGCATGGATATACACGAAGAACAAATAATGCAGGTGGATTAGAAGGCGGTATGACGACTGGAATGCCAATTGTTGTGCGCGGTGTGATGAAACCGATACCTACGCTTTATAAACCTCTTCAAAGTGTAGATATTGATACGAAAGAGCCTTTTACAGCGAGCATTGAACGTTCAGATAGTTGTGCAGTGCCAGCAGCTAGTGTCGTTGCAGAAGCGGTTGTGGCTTGGGAATTAGCAACAGCTTTAATAGAACAATTCGGATTAGATCGTATGGAACTAATTCGTGAAAATATTGAGAAACATAATGAATATGCGAGGGGATTTTAATGGGAAACATACATATTCAAACGAAATCAAAAGAATATGATGTACATGTTGGTAAAGAAGCGTTGTCAAACTTAACAATGATCGTTCAAAATATGCAGCCAGCTGTATCTAACGTAATGATCATTTCAGATGAAGCTGTTGCATCACTACATTTACAGACAGTTATCGATGCATTACAAGTGGAGCAGGACGTGTTTTCGTTTGTTGTACCAAGTGGCGAAAAAGAGAAGTCTTTCGAAAATTTCTATGCGGCTCATACGTCAGCTCTTGAAAATAAATTAGATAGAAATTCTTTAATTCTTGCACTTGGAGGCGGAATGATTGGAGATTTAGCTGGTTTTGTTGCTGCATCTTTTATGCGGGGTATTCGCTTTGTGCAGGTTCCGACGACTTTATTAGCGCACGATAGCGCAGTAGGTGGGAAAGTAGCGATTAATCATCCGTTAGGTAAAAATATGATTGGTGCATTCCATCAGCCAGAAGCAGTTGTATATCATACACCGTTTTTACAGTCTCTTCCTGAAAAAGAGTGGCGTTCAGGTTATGCAGAGGTGATAAAGCATGCTCTTATTGGTGATGTGGAGCTATATCATTGGTTAAAAGAAGAAGTGCAAACATTAGCGGATCTTCGTGATGAGAAGTTAATCCATATATTAACGAAGGCGATTCCTGTAAAGGCAAATGTTGTGTCACAAGATGAAACAGAGAAGGGTGTACGTGCCCATTTGAATTTTGGACATACGTTAGGACATGCTCTTGAAAAAGAGCTAGGGTATGGGAATATTACTCACGGTGACGGCGTAGCGGTTGGAATGTTATTCGCCATATTTTTAAGTGAGCAAGTGTACAAGGTTGATCTTGCTTATGAAGATATGAAGCAGTGGTTCTTGAAATACGGCTATCCAAAAATGCCAAGAGATTTGAATGTAAAGCGCCTCGTTCAATTGATGAAACAAGATAAGAAAGCAAATGCAGGAGCAATTCATATGGTGCTTATGCAGGAATATGGGGTAGTGAATGTCGTATCTATTTCAGATGAGACTGTTCATATTGCGTTAGAGGCATTTCAAAAAGATATGGTTTAAAATGATAGCGAAGTGTTGTGAAGTGCTCATTTAGAGGTATTCTCGTAATAGTGACGGTTATGATAAAAGATTACAGTAAGGGGCTATAACTGTATTGTAATCAAATTGAATGAAATGACTGGGGGAAGAAAAATGAGAGTGAAAGAGCAATTGTTAACTTTGAGAGCATATGTGCCTGGGAAAAACATTGAAGAAGTAAAAAGGGAATATGGATTATCGAAAATTGTGAAATTAGCATCGAACGAAAATCCATTCGGTTGCTCAGCGCGTGTGACAGAAGCATTAACTTCTTTAGCGAGCCAATATGCCCTTTATCCAGATGGATATGCCTTTGAACTTCGGACAAAAGTAGCGGAACATTTAGGTGTAAAAGCAGAACAACTACTATTTGGTAGTGGATTAGATGAAGTCATTCAAATGATTAGCCGAGCGTTACTACATGAAGGAACAAACGTTGTAATGGCGAATCCTACGTTTTCACAATATCATCACCATGCTGTTATTGAAGGAGCAGAAGTTCGTGAAGTATCACTTAAAGACGGTATTCACGATTTAGATGCAATGCTAGAGCAAGTAGATGATAAAACGAAAATTGTATGGATTTGTAATCCTAATAATCCGACAGGTACATATGTTGAGAAACAAAAATTACTTTCATTTTTAGAATCAGTTCCTAAGTCGGCTCTCGTTATTATGGACGAAGCATATTATGAATACGCGGAAGCAGAAGACTATCCGCAAACATTGCCACTTCTTGAAAAGTATGAAAATCTTATGGTTTTACGCACGTTTTCAAAAGCATATGGTTTAGCTGCTTTTCGTATCGGATATGCGATTGGGGATGCGAAGTTAATCGGACAGCTAGAAGTAGCGAGGTTACCATTCAATACATCAACTGTAGCGCAATCTGTAGCACTCGCTGCATTAGAAGATCAAGCCTTTTTACAAGATTGTGTGAAAAAGAATGCTGAAGGTCTAAATCAGTATTATGCATTTTGTAAAGAATATAACGTATTCTATTATCCATCTCAAACAAATTTCATTTTCTTAAAACTTGGTATACCGGGTAATGAAGCTTTCGAACGATTAATGAAAAAAGGATATATCGTTCGTTCTGGTGCTGCATTTGGTATCGATGATGGTATTCGTATTACTGTCGGTTTGAAAGAAGAAAATGATGAAATTATAGAGTTGCTGAAAGAGCTTGTAAATGAGCAAGTACAGAAAGAAGAAACATATTCTTAAGAGATTGTGAAGGCTCCTATTATAGGAGCCTCTTTTATCGTATTAAAAATAAAGGTTGAAGACTGATAATTAAGTTGTTCTGTAAATCACGGTTTGTATGGCTTGATAATTAGTGAGAGAAGTTATTTGCACGGTCATAAAAGAAAGCGGTACAATAGAAGATGATGATAAGGTATCGGTGTCATATCCGAACCTTTTGAACAATTACCTACTCTGTAAGAAGAAGTATAAGAAGAAGCATGCTCATTCTAAAGGTTGCGTTCTAACAGTTGCGTTCTAACAGTGAGTTGCTTATGATAAATGAACAGAAGAGAATATTTTTTAGAATTAAAGGAGACGTTTATGCAAAAGTTTGAACAAGCTGTTTCATATATTGAAAATGGTGAAGTGGAAAAAGGATTACAATTATTAAAAGAACAATTAAAAATTGCAAATGATGAAGAGAAGTATGATATCGCTCGTTACTATCATACACTTGGATTTACAGATGAGGCATTAGCGATTACTGAAGACTTACGTTTACTGTATCCGGAAGAAAGTGAATTCACTGTATTTTTAGCAGAATTATATATTGATCTAGATAAAGAAGATGAAGCGATTGAAGTACTTCATGATATTCCAGAAAATGACGATTTATATGTTCAATCTTTATTACTTGTTGCAGATTTATTCCAAATGCAAGGTTTTGATGATGTAGCAGAGCAAAAACTATTAAAGGCGAAAGAAATGATGCCTGATGAACCTGTTATTACGTTTGGGTTAGCAGAATTATATAGTAGTAAAGGTGAAGAACAAAAGGCAATTACTTATTATGAATCGCTATTAGCTGAACATAAAGTAATGGGTGGTGTTGTGATCGCACTTCGTCTTGCAGAAACGTTAAGTGCGATTGGAAACTGGGAAGAGGCGATTTCTTATTATGAAGCAGGCCTAGAGGAACAAAAAGATATTCACTCATTATTTGGATATGCCTTCACATTATACCAAGGTGAAGAATATCAGAGAGCAATCGGTGCTTGGCAAGAACTAAAAGAATTAGACCCTGAGTACGCATCACTGTACATGTATTTAGCGAAAAGCTATGAAAAAGAAGGAATGCTTCAAGAAAGCTATGAAACGCTTCATGAAGGAATTAAAGTAGATGAGCTTTCAGTTCCGTTTTATGTAGAGTTAGCGAACATTGCGGCGAAATTAGGAAAAATAGTAGAAGCAGAGGAAGTTCTTCAAAAAGCACTTGAGTTAGACCCAGGGCATTTAGGCGCAACATTAAAATATGCGTATATCTTAAAAGGACAAGAAAAGTACGAAGAGTTAATTGCAATTGTAGAGCGTGCTATTGATAGTGGAGAACCAGATACACAACTACTTTGGGACCTTGCGTATGCAAAAAAACAATTAGAAATGTATTCGGATGCATTAAAACACTATGAAAGTGCATATACTTCTTTTAAGAATCATCCAGACTTCTTAGAAGAATACGGTTATTTCTTATTGGAAGAAGGAAAGCGAAAAGAGGCGAAAGAAGTATTTACCCAGTTATTACAACTAGACCCGACACAAATTCATATTGAAGAGTTGTTATATAATTTAGAGGATTTTTCATAAGTTGGAAGGAAACTGAATGCCGCTTCTTGAATCTAAAAAGAAAAGAGAAAGACAGAGGAGGGACTTAATTGCTATGAATACCCCTGTTTCTGTAAACGAGAAGAAGGATTTTGTAAAATGGTTTTTGAATAATTACCAACTGAAACAGCGTGAATGTGTATGGATTCTGAATTATTTAATGAGTCACGACCAATTGATGCATAAAGTCCACTTCGTAGAACATGCAAAATATTGTCCGCGTGGCTTAGTGATGTCAGCGAATTGTGTGAAAGACACACCGTTTCACTTTTTTAAACAAAATGTTATGACAACAGATGCTGAAAAATCGTTTCATGATATTCGTTTAAATCGAGATGAGGATATTTATATTCAACTCAACTTTAAATCATCGTTTCAAAATGCGAATTATGTAGCTGTATTAGAAGAAAACCCATATCTACCAAAGCATATTGAAGTAAATGAAAAAGATCGTTTACTTGCAGAAAGGCTTTTGGAAGAAAGTGTATTTTCATTTAGGAGAGAACGCCTTTTGAAACAAATTGATGAAGCGTTAGATAAGCAAGATAAGGAAGCGTTTCATAGATTAACGGCCGAGTTAAAGACTTTATAGAATTTATTTGGATTAATAAATTTTTACAAATTTCAGACTTTCACCAAGAAAAACTACCTATATTGGGTAGTTTTTCTTTTTTTACCTCTTTTAGTATGGTTTAATATATATAAAGTGAAAGTTCTGTCATTTGCAAGTGAAGGAGGGAAGGAATTTGAAGTGGAGTGTAAAAGATGTGGAACAGTTTGAACAAGCAAGAGAGTATGTTGATACAGGAGTAATACCGCTTTTATCAATTTCGGCAGCACAAGAAATGAAAATGGTTGTAGAACAAGGTGAATTTATCGAATTGTTGAGCACGGAATTGGAAAGAGAGTATAAAGGAAGAGTGCTTTTACTACCTGCGTTTACGTATTTGGTAGAAAGTCAAAAGAATGAAAAAGGTCGTTTGCAAGAATGGACAAATCATTTACGAAGCGAAGGTTTTAAGCATATTGCTTATGTTACAAGTGATTTTTCATGGAAAGAGGATATGCAAGAGTTACAGGGAGATTTATTTTGGTTTCCTTCATTAGCATTAGAACAATTTAGTGATCAGGCAAAAAGAGAAGTTATTCATGCACATATAAAAAATATAATGGTGATGTTGGAAGAGAAGTGGGGAAACTCATAATAAACAGAAAGTTCTTATTATTATGAGTAGTATGATATTGACCTGTGCATGAGCGTATTATATCATGATAGTGTCCTAGTTTTTATTTTTTATATAATTTATCACGAGGGGACAATTTCTGATAGAGGGGGGAAATTTTCGTGAGCGAGAAAGAACATCGCGTGTCAAGAAGACAATTTTTAAATTACACACTCACAGGGGTAGGAGGCTTTATGGCTGCCGGTATTTTAATGCCGATGACGCGATTTGCGCTTGATCCGGTGTTAAGAAAAGAAGCCGGAACAGATATGGTTGCTGTTGCGCAAGTAAAGGATATTACAACAGAGCCGAAGCGTTTCGATTTTAAAGTGAAACAGGTTGATGGTTGGTACAAGTCTGAAGAACCAAAATCGGCTTGGGTTCATAAAGATGAAAGCGGAGACATTGTTGCGTTCTCTCCAGTATGTAAACATTTAGGATGTACAGTTAACTGGAATTCGGACAAAACACATCCGAATCAATTCTTTTGTCCATGTCACGGGGGGCGTTATACAAAAGATGGGATGAACATTAAAGGTACGCCACCCCTTGCTCCGCTGGATGTGTACGAGTCTAAAGTGAAAGATGGAACGCTGTATCTAGGAAAAGCGAAGCCAAGAGGGGGTGCAAAGTAGATGTTAAATAAAATTTATGATTGGGTAGATGAAAGATTAGATATTACACCGATATGGCGTGATATCGCTGATCATGAAGTACCTGAACATGTAAACCCGGCACATCACTTTTCTGCATTCGTCTATTGCTTTGGAGGACTTACCTTTTTCGTTACTGTAATTCAAATTTTATCTGGAATGTTTTTGACGATGTATTATGTGCCTGATATTAAAAATGCTTGGGAATCAGTTTACTATTTACAAAATGAAGTTGCTTATGGGCAAATTGTTCGTGGTATGCACCACTGGGGTGCTAGTCTCGTAATTGTAATGATGTTTTTACATACACTCAGAGTTTTCTTCCAAGGTGCGTATAAAAAGCCCCGTGAGTTAAACTGGATTGTTGGTGTTCTTATTTTCTTTGTTATGTTAGGTCTTGGTTTTACCGGATATTTATTACCGTGGGATATGAAAGCTTTATTTGCTACAAAAGTAGGGATTCAAATTGCAGAGCAAACACCGCTCATTGGTCCTTATATTAAAACATTACTCGCTGGTCATTCCGAAATTGTTGGCGCTCAAACATTAACTCGCTTCTTTGCTATTCACGTCTTCTTCTTACCAGCAGCACTTCTAGGTTTAATGGCCTTCCACTTCATCATGATTCGCAAACAAGGTATTTCCGGTCCACTATAAGAAATTGCTAAATTAAAGGGGAAAGAACTAAAGGAGGGAGATTATGCATCGCGGCAAAGGGATGAAGTTTGTAGGAGATTCTCGGGTACCGGTAGCTCGGAAACCAAATATTCCAAAAGACTATTCTGAATACCCAGGGAAAACAGAAGCATTTTGGCCGAACTTCTTGTTAAAAGAATGGATGGTTGGTGCAGTTTTTTTAATCGGTTATTTATGTTTAACAGTGGCGCATCCGTCGCCGCTTGAGAGAATGGCGGATCCAACAGATGCTGGATATATACCACTTCCAGATTGGTATTTCTTATTCTTGTATCAGTTATTAAAGTATTCTTATGCTTCCGGTTCATTTACTGTAATTGGAGCGTTTATTATGCCAGGGATTGCGTTTGGTGCATTACTGTTAGCTCCATTTCTTGATCGAGGTCCAGAAAGACGTCCATTGAAGCGTCCTGTAGCAACTGGATTTATGCTTTTAGCAATTGCATCGATTATCTTTTTAACTTGGGAATCTGTAGCACACCACGACTGGGAAGCTGCAAAGAAACAAGGAGCAATTGTAAAAACCGCGCCAGTTGATAAAAATGATGATGGCTATAAATTAATGCAAAAAAATACTTGTTTAACATGTCATGGTGACAACTTACAGGGCGGGGCGGCAGCACCAGCACTGCAAAACTTAACTTTAAAGCCAGAAGAAATTGCTAAAATTGCGAAAGATGGAAAAGGTTCCATGCCTAAAGGTGTATTTAAAGGTACAGATGAGGAACTGAAGAAGCTTTCGGAATTCGTTGCAAAGTATAATAAAAAATAATAAAAAGCTGACTACAAAATTTGTAGTCAGCTTTTCTATTTAGTTGGATGAAGTTTGTTATAATAGAGTAGGATTTAGTGAATGAATTACTTTGCTTGAAAGGTGTTGGACATACAGATTGGTGTACTTGTATGCAATGTTAAGACAACGCTCGGTATTATTATTTTTATTGGTTGTTAACATATTAGGTACAATTTACGGGTTTATATGGTACGGAAATCAACTGAAAGAAACGTCACCTATATTTTGGCCGTTTGTACCAGATAGTCCTATGGCGAGTCTCTTTTTTGTCTTTGTTTTAATTGCTTTTTTGACAAAGAGAAACTGGGGATTAATAGAAGCGCTAGCGATTGTTACTTTAATAAAATATGGTATTTGGGCTGTTGTTGTAAATGCGATTATGATTTACGTAAAAGGTCCTATTGGCCTTATGGGCTACATGTTAATGCTTTCGCACTTTGCGATGGCAGTGCAAGGTGTTTTATATGCTCCATTTTACCGTATAAAAAAATGGCATTTTATAGTAGCGGGTGTGTGGACGTTGCATAACGATGCAATTGATTATTTATTTTGGCAAATGCCACGATATGGAATTATGCATTTGTTTGTAGAGGAAATTGGTTATTTTACGTTTTGGTTAAGCGTTGCTGTACTATGTATCACATATTATTGTTGCTTACGTGAGCACAGGAAACAATTTTCTTTATGATGGTTAGAACATTTAGGGGGAGAACATGGAGAAAAATAAGAGTGGTACAAAAATATTGGATCGATTGATTACTTTAGTTGTTTCATATAGCATAGCATTTTCTATTTTTGCACTCGCAACAACGGCAATTGTGTATGGAAAATGGCTGTATTATTTTGAAATTGATTTTTTAAATATTCCTGATTTAGCGGATATGACGAAGGATGAAATTAAAAGAAATTACGATGTGCTTATTACATATTTATCCCCGTTTTATGACGGAGCATTACATTTGCCAACATTAGATATGTCTACAAATGGCCGTATTCATTTTGTAGATGTTAAAAATATTTTAGTAAAGATTCAATATGTGATGTATGCGACAATTATGATTGCAGTGATAGGCGGAATTTATTTATTAAAAAAGAAAAATGAAAAGTTTTTACTGCACGGATCGATTTTAACAATCATTTTTCCGATAGCGCTTATGTTACCAATCGCTATTAATTTTGAAAAGAGCTTTGTATTATTCCATAAGCTTTTATTCAGTAATGATTATTGGATGTTTGATATTGAAACGGATCCAGTTATATTAATGCTACCAGAGGAGTTCTTTATGCATGCTGCGTGTGCTATTTTATTATTCATTTTAGGTGGTAGTATACTTTGTTATAGCTTATATAGATATTTCGTAAAAAAGAAAAGGATGTCAAAGAAAAAATTCTCTGCTTAAAGAGAATTTTTTCTTTGTAAAACGATAATATATTTTTCGGTTCAGTTCTGTTCTATTCTTGTCCCAATTAACATATTTTGTACTAGTAGTTATAGGGGGGACCGGGATGAAGAGAACATTAATTGGATTGATAGCATTTCTAATTATAATGTTTCCGTTACGTATATATGCTGAAGAGTGGAATGAGCTAACAGGGTTGTTAGACGACTCGTTACAGTTAGTGAAGCGTAATGAAGATGAAAAAGCGCTACAAGTATTACAACTTTTCTCAGAGCAATTTTTAATGAAGGGAAATGAAAAGAAGCAGGAAGTAACACCAGATCAAGTTAGAGTTATTTCTTTAGCTTACGACAAGGCGCAGCAATCGCTCTCTGAAGAAGGTTTAGGTAAGCAAGCTAAAATGGATAATGTGTTGGCATTACAACTTGCTGTTGATGCACAAGTATCGAAATATCAACCACTTTGGATGGAAAGAGAAAGGAAAGTAATGGATGCCTTTTCTCAAATGGAAAAAGCGATGGAAAAAGAAGATGCTGGGCAGTTTCAACAAACATTAAATACATTTTTAAATGAATTCAATATTATTTATCCAAGTTTAATGATTGCTTTGCCAGAAAACGAGGTACAGCGTGTAAATGTTCATTTATCTTATTTGGATGAATTTCGTAACGTTATGTTAAAAACGAAAGGTGGCCAAATGCAATTAGGGATTATTAAAGGGGATTTGCAAAAGATATTTCACACAGTAAAAAAGGATGAAATTGCACCTTCTCTCATTTGGTTTATGACAATTACTGGGGGACTTATTTTATTCACATTAACTTATGTTGGATGGAGAAAGTATAAAGGAGAGAGAGAAAAAAGAAAAAGTAATGTGCATTCTAAAAATAGATAATGTAATAAGTAAAGATATGGATTGTAAGGTTTATTCATTGACAATAGTGGCAGAAGAAAATAGAATGAGAAGTACTATAATTAAAACTTCAATGGAGGTTCATGATGTTTTATTTAATTTACTTCGCGATCATAATGATCATACCGTTGTATGCACAGTCAAGAGTACGAAGTGCCTATAGCAAGTATTCACAAGTTTATTCAACATCAGGTATGACAGGAGCGGAAGTGGCTCGAAAAATTTTAGATGAAAATGGATTATACAATGTAGCTGTGGAAGAAACACCAGGTCATTTATCAGACCATTATGATCCAACGGCCAAGACGGTTCGATTATCAACAGATAACTATTATGGACATTCAGTTGCTGGTACAGCAGTGGCAGCACATGAAGTAGGACACGCAATTCAAGATGCGCAAGATTATAACTTTATGCGTATTCGTCATTCGTTAGTTCCTGTGGCGAATTTTGGATCGAATATATCATGGGTATTTATTATGATTGGTATATTTGCGACAATGTCGAAACTATTGTTATTAGGAATTATTTTAATGGCTGCAGGTGTTGTGTTCCAACTTGTTACATTACCAGTTGAGTTCGATGCTTCAAAGCGTGCAATGCAGCAAATTGAAGCGTTAGGTATCGTATCAACAGATGAATATGGCCAAGCTCGTAAAGTATTAAATGCAGCAGCATTAACATATGTAGCAGCTGCAGCTGTAGCGGTATTTGAATTATTACGTCTCGTATTAATGTATACTGGTATGCAGCGTAGCGACGACTAAAGACTATCAATTTTGATAGTCTTTTTTTGTTGTGTGGATTGAATTATATAATGTATTACAAATAGAAATAATAGAAGTAATGCGGAAAGGCGGTGGGGGAAATGAAATATCCAGACCATTTAGTAAAACAAGTGAAAGAGCGTAGTGCTCCTTATCAACTAGAAGGTTTTTTAAGTGGACAAGGTCCTGAAAATCCCAAATTTATGTTGTTAGGAGAAGCGCCTGGTGAAACAGAAATTCATAATGGGATTCCGTTTAGCGGGAGGTCGGGAAAACAATTAATGGGTTTTTTAGAGCGTATTCACGTTACGAGGGAAGAAGTATATATTACGAGCGCTGTTCGGAGTAGACCTTATAAATGGCGAGAGAAAAAAGAACGAAATGGTGAAAGCATACAAAAAAAGTATAATAGAACGCCAAATCAAGGAGAAATAGTTGCCCATGCGCCTTTGTTAGATTATGAATTAGAGAAAATAAATCCGAGGCTTATCGTCACGCTTGGAAATATCGGTCTTCAACGTTTAACAGGAAAAAATAAAAAAATCACAGATGTACACGGGCAATTATTAAAACAGCCCATTCAAAAATTAAAGGATATGCAAAGTGCAGAGTTTACATGGTCAGAGAATGAATATCATGTTTTTCCAACTTTTCATCCAGCTTCCATTTTTTATAATCGGAGTTTATTGGAGCTTATTTATGAGGATTTGGAGAAGCTTAAAAGACTTGTAATAAAAAACTAGAAAAGCTAAGGCGCTTTTCTAGTTACATTTAATTATGTAAAGGGTTTTTATTTTCATCTAACGTAAATCCTTCACCAACTACATCATGTACATCACTTACAGCGACAAATGCATGAGGATCTACAGAAGTAATAATATTCTTTAATTTCACGATTTCATTTTTAGCAACAACGCAATACAGTACGTTACGTTCCACTTTTGTATACGATCCAACAGCCTTTAAAAAGGTTGCTCCGCGCTCCATTTCAGATAAAATTTTGGCAGCAATTTCATCGTTTTTCTCTGAGATAATAGTCGCTCCTTTGGCGGCATAGGCTCCTTCTTGCATAAAATCAATGACTTTAGCCCCGATAAAAACAGCAACTAACGTATACATACCCTCGCGGTATGATAAATAGGTAAGAATAGAGACGACGATAACGACAGCATCGAACATAAACATCGTTTTACCCATACTCCAGCCAACATATTTGTGAGCTAGTCGTGCGATAATATCTACACCGCCAGTAGTCCCGCCATATTTAAATATTATCCCAAGGCCAATACCGATAAATGCCCCGGCGAATAAAGCTGCGAGTGTCATATCATTTTGCAAGTTTAAATGTAAGTTGAGCACTTCGTAACGCTGGAAAATCCATAGAAATAAAGATACGCTAAATGTGCCGATTAATGTATATAAAAATGTCGTTCTGCCAAGTAACCTCCAACCAATAAAAAAAATAGGGATATTTAAAATTAAGTTTGAGTAGGAAGGATCAAACTTAAATAAAAAATACAATAATAGTGTAATACCGGTAAACCCACCCTCTGCAAGGTGGTTTTCAATATTGATATTGACAATACCGAAAGAAAATATAGCGGAACCGATTAAAATAAAAATAATATTTCGTATCTTCAATTTTGATGTCATATAGAAATCCCCCTAATTATGTAATGATTGCATTGCTCCGCTGAAACGGTAAAACATAATAATAAGTAATTTCTAGTTGCTAGTGAAAATAGTAAGAACTCGATTAGTGTGGGCTGATCTTTTGCAAAAAGCGCAAAAGAAAGTTTCACTTTATTATAGTCTATCCAAAAAAGGGTCGCAAATAGGTGTTTGGCGGGGAATAATATTTGTCAAATCGCGATGAATTGGCTAACATGAAAGAGGAAGGATTAGAGGTGAATAGTATGGAAGCAAAAACGATGAAAGATATGCAGAAAGAAGTAGATGCATATATTGGTCAGTTTAAAGAAGGTTATTTCAGTCCGCTTGCAATGATGGCTCGTTTAACGGAAGAAATGGGGGAGCTTGCAAGAGAGGTAAATCATTATTATGGTGAGAAACCGAAGAAAACGACTGAAAAAGAAAATAGTATTGAAGAAGAGCTTGGAGATGTATTATTTGTTATGATTTGTATGGCAAATAGTTTAAATATTGATTTAGAGACAGCACATAACATTGTAATGAATAAATTTAATACACGTGATAAAGATCGCTGGACACGTATTGATGAGGGAGAGAAAGAATAATGAAAGAAATTAAAGTAATTATCGCTGGACCAAGAGGACGTATGGGGCATGAAGCAGTCCTTCTTATGGAAAGAACGGAACATTTTAATTTAGTAGCAGCAGTAGATTATAAGCATGGTGGAGAGAAGATTTCTGATTTACCTGGCATGCCAGCGTTACATACGCCGATTTACGCTGATTTACATACTTGTTTAGATGAAGTAGAAGCAGATGTATTGTTAGATTTAACAACACCAGAAGTAGGGAAACAACACGTTACACTTGCAGTTGAGCGTGGACTTCGTTCTGTTATTGGTACAACTGGATTTACAGAAGAAGAATTGAAACGTTTAACAGAGAATGCAAAAGAAAAAGAAGTAGGAACAATTATCGCTCCAAACTTTGCAATTGGTGCAGTTCTTATGATGAAATTCTCACAAATGGCAGCGAAATATTTCCAAGATGTTGAAGTAATTGAATTGCATCATGATCAAAAATTAGATGCGCCATCTGGTACAGCTGTAAAAACGGTAGAATTAATTCGTCAAAATCGTGAATCAAAGCAGCAAGGTCATCCGAATGAAGTAGAGCAACTAGCAGGTGCACGTGGTGCAAATGTAGATGGTATTCACATTCATAGTGTACGTTTGCCAGGGCTTATTGCACACCAAGAAGTAATGTTTGGTGGAGATGGACAAATGTTAACAGTTCGTCATGATTCATTCAATCGTGCATCATTTATGTCAGGTGTAAAACTATCAATTGAGACAGTAATGAACCTGGATCATCTTGTGTACGGTTTAGAAAATATTATCGACTAAAGGGGAGACAACGGATGAAAATTGCCTTAATCGCACATGACAAAAAGAAAAATGATATGGTTTCGTTTGCATACGCATATAAACCAATTTTTGAACAACATGAATTATTTGCAACAGGAACGACAGGGCTTCGTATTATGGAAGCGACTGGCTTAGTTGTAACAAGATATCAATCGGGCCCTCTTGGTGGAGATCAAGAAATTGGTGCAATGATTGCAAAAAACGATTTAGATATGGTGATTTTCTTCCGCGATCCATTAACAGCACAGCCGCATGAACCAGATGTGAATGCATTGCTTCGTTTATGTGATGTATATGCGATTCCACTTGCAACGAATATGGCAAGTGCTGAAATGTTAATGCACGCATTAGAGCGAGGAGATTTAGATTATCGCAAGTTAAGAAAATGAGGGGAACAATTATGAGTGGATTACATATATTAGCGTTTGGTGCTCATGCCGATGATGTTGAAATCGGCATGGCTGGTACCATTGCTAAATATACGAAGCAAGGGTATGAAGTAGGTATTTGTGATTTAACAGAAGCTGATCTTTCTTCCAATGGAACGATAGAGTTGAGAAAAGAAGAAGCAGAGGCTGCAGCTCGTATAATGGGAGTAAAAACGAGACTGAATTTAGCGATGCCAGACCGTGGTTTGTATATGAAAGAAGAGTATATACGTGAAATTGTAAAGGTGATTCGTACATATAAACCAAAACTAGTTTTTGCACCATATTATGAAGATCGTCATCCAGATCATGCAAATTGTGCAAAGCTTGTGGAAGAGGCTATTTTTTCAGCAGGAATCCGTAAATTTATGCCAGAACTTCCGCCGCATCGTGTGGAATCTTTTTATAATTATATGATTAATGGTTTTCATAAACCGAATTTTTGTATAGATATTAGTGAGTACCTATCGCAAAAAGTGGAAGCATTAGAAGCGTATGAAAGTCAGTTTTCAACAGGGAGTGATGGTGTTAAGACGCCGTTAACAGAAGGGTACGTTGAAACTGTGGTCGCTCGTGAGAAGATGTTTGGGAAAGAAGTTGGAGTCTTGTATGCCGAAGGATTTATGAGCAAGAAACCGGTTTTATTACATGCTGATTTAATAGGGGGATGTAAATGAAATTAAAAATAGGTATTACATGTTACCCTTCTGTAGGTGGTTCTGGAGTTGTTGGAACAGAATTAGGAAAGCAATTGGCGGAACGAGGGCATGAAATTCATTTTATTACATCGGGTTTACCATTCCGGTTAAATAAAGTATATCCAAACATATATTTTCATGAAGTGACGGTAAGCCAGTACTCTGTATTTCAATATCCACCATACGATTTAGCGTTAGCAAGTAAAATGGCAGAGGTTGCACAAAGAGAAAACTTAGACATTTTACATGTGCATTACGCAATACCACATGCAATTTGTGCATATTTAGCAAAACAAATGATCGGAGAGCGTATTAAAATTGTTACAACCTTGCATGGAACAGATATTACTGTGTTAGGTTCCGACCCTTCGTTAAATAATTTAATTCGTTTTGGTATTGAGCAATCGGATGTTGTTACTGCTGTCTCGCATTCATTAATTAACGAAACGCATGAGCTTGTAAAACCAAGTAAAGAAATTCAAACGGTATATAACTTTATAGACGAACGCGTATATTTCAAGCGTAATATGTCTCAGTTAAAGAAAGAATACGGTATAAGTGAGAGTGAAAAAGTACTTATTCATATTTCGAATTTCCGTAAAGTGAAACGTGTGCAGGATGTTGTTGAGGCATTTGCTAAAATTGTTAAAGAAGTAGATGCGAAGTTGCTTCTTGTTGGAGACGGACCAGAATTCTGTACGATTTTACAGATAGTGAAGAATTTACATATTGAAGATCGTGTTTTATTCCTAGGTAAGCAAGATAATGTTGCAGAACTACTTGCGATGAGTGATTTAATGTTGCTTCTATCAGAGAAGGAAAGTTTTGGTCTTGTTTTATTAGAAGCAATGGCGTGTGGTGTGCCTTGTATCGGAACACGGGTTGGAGGTATTCCAGAGGTTATTCAACACGGGGAAACAGGATATTTATGTGAAGTTGGCGATACAACAGGAGTGGCAAATCAAGCTACTCAGCTATTAAAGCACGAGGAACTTCATCGTAATATGGGAGAACGAGCAAGAGAAAGTGTTTATGAGCAATTTCGCTCAGAAAAAATTGTTTCACAATATGAAACGATTTACTATGACGTACTAAGGGATGACAAAAATGGAAAGATTTAAAAAAGCTAGTTCTATTATTGAGACATTAAAACAACAAGGACATGAGGCTTACTTTGTTGGTGGGAGCGTACGAGATCTTATTATCGATAGGCCGATTGGAGATATTGATATTGCGACATCTGCTTTGCCAGAAGAAGTGATGGCTATATTCCCAAGAAATGTTCCTGTTGGTCTTGAGCATGGAACTGTAATTGTTTTAGAAAATGGTGAGCCTTATGAGGTAACTACTTTTCGAACAGAAAGCGAATATGAAGATTTTCGAAGACCTAGTAGTGTTCAATTTGTTCGTTCATTAGAAGAGGATTTAAAACGTCGTGATTTCACGATGAATGCAATTGCTATGACAGAAGAAGGCGAAATGGTTGATTTATTTGCTGGACAGGAAGCCATTCAGCAGAGAGAAATTGTGACAGTTGGAAATGCTGTGGATCGTTTTCAAGAAGATGCCCTGCGAATGATGCGTGGTATTCGGTTTGTAAGCGCGTTAGGTTTTTCATTAGAAACGAAAACGAAGCAAGCGATTGAAACGTATGGGCATTTGCTAGAACATATAGCAATTGAGCGCATTACAGTAGAGTTTGAGAAATTGTTAACTGGTACATATTGTGTGAAAGGTCTCAAAGAGTTAGTAGAGACGAAGCTATTTTCTCATTTGCCATATTTACAAATGTCAGAAGAGAGACTGTTAAAAGCTACGCAGTATAAATGGGATTCTTTCGAAACGGATATTGAGGCGTGGGCATTTTTCTTATATTGTATCGGAGAAGAACATCCATCTGTTTTTTTACGTCAATGGAAGTTTTCGAATAAAAAAATAAAAGATATTGTTGCAGTTTTATTGGCAATCCGTACTAGAAAGGAGAAGGATTGGGATACAGTCCTTCTTTATAAAACGGGAATTTATATCGCTGAAATGGCAGAGAGAGTATATGAAGCGATGATTGAAAGCTATGATCCTACATCTGTTAAACGAGTACAATCAATGTTTCATGCATTGCCAATCCAGGGTCGTCAAGAAATGAATGTGACTGGTAATGATTTATTAAACTGGGCAAACAAAAAGCCTGGTCCGTGGGTTGCTGACATGCTTCAGAAGATCGAGGAAGCAATCGTACAAGGAAACGTAGTTAATGAGAAAGAGCGTATAAGGGAGTGGCTGCAAGGATGCAATCTACTATAAGAAAGCAGTTATTACAAGTTTTTTCTGAAGCGGATGGCGAGTTTGTATCCGGCCAAACGATTAGTGATAAACTTGGTTGTTCAAGAACTGCTGTGTGGAAACATATGGAAGATCTCCGGAGTGAGGGATATGAACTTGAAGCTGTGCGCCGATTAGGTTACCGAATTGCAAGTAAGCCAGACAAAGTGACTGCTAATGAAATTCAGTTAGGGCTACAAACGAAGCGAATTGGTAGAACAGTGTATTTTGAATCAACTGTTGAATCAACGCAGCACATTGCAGCAAAACTTGCTTATGAAGGTGCAGAAGAAGGAACTATCGTTGTAGCAGAAGAACAAACAGCGGGAAGAGGTCGTTTAAGCAGAAAATGGCATTCACCAAAAGGAACAGGAATTTGGATGAGTATTATTTTACGCCCATCGATTCCAGTTCATCATGCACCGCAACTTACTTTGTTAGCGGCTGTTAGTGTTGCACAGGCAATTGAAAAATGTACAGGTGTAAACGTAGGGATAAAATGGCCAAATGATATTTTAATTCAAGGTAAAAAGGCTGTAGGTATATTAACAGAAATGCAAGCGGATCCTGATAAAATTAATGCTGTCATTATGGGCATCGGTATTAATGCGAATCAAAAGCAAGAACATTTTGATGAAGAAATTCAGCACATTGCTACTTCATTAGCGATTGAATCAGGTAAGCCGATTGTTCGTGCAGAACTTATGCAACAAATCTATTTACAACTAGAAAAATTATATGAAGAGTATTTACAAAATGGTTTCTCTGTTATTAAAATTCTTTGGGAAAGTTACGCTGTGAGCATCGGGAAAGAAATTACCGCTCGAACGATGAGAGAGACGATTACGGGGTTAGCAAAAGGAATCACAGAGGATGGTGTATTACTTCTGGAGGATCATGAGGGGAAAGTACATCATATTCATTCTGCAGATATCGAAATTAAGTAAAAGAAGTTCCTCTTTTGGAACTTCTTTTTATTTCAATATTTTTGAGTTAAATTTGTAACATGATAATAAATCCTTTTCATATTTAAAGTTTATTTCAAGATATCTTCCGTCTAGTTGGCCTGGCATGTTATTTGACAATTACTTTGCCTTCCATTCCTTTAAGGAGATGGTATCGACATATTAATTCATATGTACCAGTATTTTTAGGTTTCACGGTAATATTCTTTTCTTTTCCTGACTCAACTACGACGTCAATGCCGAGTTTTTTCACTGTAAAGGTGTGCTCGTTTTTACCTTTATTTTTCAATAGTAATGTTGTTGATCCTTCAAGCGGAATCGTGATGACATTTGGATTAAAGTAATCATCATTTAGTTCAACCTCAATCACGTTCGTTACATCGGTGGGTTGTGTTACGACATTAACTGAGGCAAATACATGAAAGGATCCTAAAGACATCCACCATACAATCATTACAAGCAAACTGCTGAATCGAAATAACCACCTGTTCATAGACATCTGCAATTCTCCTTTGTTAAGTACTTTTCCTCAATTAACCTGCATCATTAGTTTAAGAGTTATACTATACAGTTAAATTGATTACAGAAGAAATTAACTTGGACTTTTTTAACATGCGTTGAAAAAACATGTATCTTTTCAGGATTGAATTATCTATAAAAACTTTATCCCGCTATTTACCGGGCAATAAGACCTCCACCTCAAAATTCAGCGGAAGCAAAGAAGTTAGGTGGGGATCGGGCTGATTAAAGTTTCACTTTCTAGCATATATACTCTCTTATTAAATTTCATATACCGTAATAAGAATAAAAAATTATTTTTTCAAAAAAATGTAGTAATTTCCTTTTGTAGTTTGCTATAATTAGTTCGAATGTGGGCAGTATCAGAGCGAACTGCACCATGATTCGAAGTAATACGAAAAATAATAACTTGGATTCTGCCTTGATCCAATAACGGACTGGGACAGAGGGATGAATAATGCCGACTAACACACAACCCTTCTGCCCTTTTATGGCCAGAGGGGTTTTTTATATGATTGCGGCCATCTCCTCTCTCCTGCATAAAGGAGGAGTAGTTTTTGAAAACAAAAACAGATTTTTTGAAGATGAAAGAGCAAGGTGAGCCGATTACAATGCTAACGGCGTATGATTATCCATCTGCTAAATTAGCAGAAGAAGCTGAAGTTGATATGATTTTAGTTGGAGATTCTCTTGGAATGGTTGTACTCGGATACGATTCAACAGTACCTGTAACAGTAGAGGATATGATTCATCATACGAAAGCTGTGCGCCGCGGAGCGAAAGAGACGTTTATTGTAACTGATATGCCATTTATGTCGTATCACGTATCATTACAAGAAACGATGGTAAATGCACGCCGCATCGTTCAAGAGAGCGGGGCGCATGCACTGAAGGTAGAAGGTGCTGGAGAAGTTATATCAACGATTCAATATTTGACGAACGCAGGAATTCCTGTTGTAGCGCATTTAGGTTTAACCCCTCAATCTGTAGGAGTGTTGGGTGGATATAAAGTGCAAGGAAAAGATGCGGAGAGTGCAAAGAAATTAATAGAAGATGCAAAGAAATGTGAAGAAGCTGGTGCAATAGCGCTTGTGTTAGAATGTGTACCAATGCAGTTAGCAGAACTTATTTCAGAGCAACTAACAATACCGACAATTGGGATTGGTGCAGGACAAAAAGTAGATGGGCAAGTGCTTGTTTATCATGATCTTATCTCATACGGCGTGAATCGTGTGCCGAAATTTGTGAAGCAATATACATCTGTTCAAGAGGAGATTGTGCGTGGGATTTCACAATATGTTACTGAAGTAAAGACAAGGCAATTTCCTGAAGAAAAACATTCGTTCACAATGAAAGAGGAAGAATGCTTAGCGTTATACGGAGGAAAACAATAATGAAAATCGTAACTACAGTGCAAGAGATGCAGCAAATTACAAACGAACTTCGTGCAAGTGGAAAGAGTATTGGTTTTGTTCCAACGATGGGTTATTTACATGAAGGGCATGCTACCTTATTACGTAAGGCAAGAGAAGAAAATGAAATTGTAGTTTTAAGTGTATTTGTAAACCCGCTGCAATTTGGCCCAAATGAAGATTTAGATCGATATCCTCGTGATATTAATAGAGATGAAAATGTAGCAAAAGAAAACGGTGTAGATTATTTATTTTATCCGAGTGTAGAAGAAATGTATCCAGCAGAACAAACAACAACAGTAGAAGTTGTGAAGCGCACGGACGTATTATGCGGTCAACAAAGACCTGGTCATTTTGCTGGTGTTGCAACTGTACTAATGAAACTATTTAATATTACGCTGCCAACGCGTGCTTATTTCGGTATGAAAGATGCTCAACAAGTTGCAGTAATTGAAGGATTTGTAACTGATTTCAATTTTCCAGTTACAATCGTACCAGTTGATATTGTAAGGGAAGAAGATGGATTAGCGAAAAGTTCTCGTAACGTGTACCTATCACAAGATGAACGTGAAGAGGCTCTTCATTTATACCGCAGCCTATGTATAGCGAAAGAAAGAATTGAGGTAGGTGAACGTAATCCGGAAATCATTACAAATCTTGTGAAAGAGTATATTGAGACGCATACGAAAGGCACTGTAGATTATGCGGATTTATATGCATATCCGTCATTAAAAATGGTAGAGAAAGTCGAAGGACGAATCATTTTAGCTATTGCAGTTAAGTTTGAAAATGTAAGATTAATTGACAATATAACATTAACGGTTAAATAAGGGGGAGCACCTATGTTTCGCACAATGATGAGAGCAAAGTTACATCGTGCAACTGTAACGGAGGCAAATTTAAATTATGTAGGTAGTATTACAATTGATGAAGATTTAATGGATGCAGTAAATATTGTAGAAAACGAAAAAGTCCAAATTGTAAATAATAATAATGGTGCTCGCTTAGAGACATACGTTATTAAAGGGGAACGCGGTAGTGGTGTTGTTTGTTTAAACGGTGCTGCGGCAAGGCTTGTACAACCAGGGGACAAAGTAATTATTATTTGTTATGGGCTAGTTACGGAAGAAGAGGTTCATAAACAAGAACCCAAAATTGCAGTACTAGACGATAATAATCAAATTATTGAAATGTTAGGTGCTGAAAAAGCGGGTACGATATTATAAGTAGAAAGGCTATCTCCATTGCGGAGATAGCTTTTTTGTGCATCTTTTCATTAAGATGAGATAAAACGTGGTATAGTAACATTATATAAATTATTGTTGTTTGAAAGGTAAGAAATTGAGGTGTTACATATATGAGTAAGCGTTATGTCGTTGTTGATTTAGAGACGACAGGGAACTCCTGGAAAGATGGGAAGGATAAAATTACCCAAATTGCAGCTGTTGTAGTAGAAGATGGAGAGATATTGGAGATTTTTTCATCTTTTGTTAACCCAAAGAGAGAGATCCCACCATTTATTACAGAATTAACAGGGATTGATGAAAGTCTTGTAAAACAAGCCCCGTTATTTCAAGATGTAGCCCCGATGATTGTTGAGCTATTACAAGGTGCGGCTTTCGTTGCGCATAATGTTCACTTTGATTGGAATTTTTTAAATGAAGAATTAAGGCAGGCTGGATATACAGAAGTACATTGTCCTAAAATCGACACGGTTGAATTGGCTCAAATTCTTTTGCCGACAGCTGATAGTTATAAATTACGTGATTTAGCTAAGAAGCATGAACTAGAGCATGATCAACCACATCGTGCGGATAGTGATGCTCATGCAACAGCGGAATTATTTTTACAATTTTTAAATGAAATTGAAAAGTTACCACTTGTCACGTTGCAATCGCTTTATGAATTAAGCGATGTGTTCCAAAGTGATATAGCTGATGTGCTTTCTGAAAATATTTTAAAGAAAGTAATGCATGGTAAAGAAGATATAGCGGAGTATGAAATACATCGAAATATTGCGCTGAAAAAGCGGAACTATTCCTTAAACCTTGGAGAAACGTGTTCATCAAAGTTTGATGCTTTCTTGAATAAAACGATGGATAAATTGGAATCACATATGCCAAAGTTTGAAAGAAGAGAAAGTCAACAACTGATGATGAAAGAGATATATACGGCGTTAAGAGATTCTCGTTTTTCACTAATTGAAGCCGGTACAGGAACAGGAAAGACTCTTGCGTATTTGCTTCCTAGTCTTTATTTTGCAAAGAGAAAAGAAGAACCTGTCATTATAAGTACACAAACGGTACAACTCCAACAACAAATATTAGAAAAAGAAATACCGTTATTACAAAAAATAATGCCATTTTCATTTGAGGCAGCTCTTCTAAAAGGAAGAAAGCATTATCTTTGCTTGCATAAATTTGAGTATGCTTTGCAAGAGGAAGAAAAAAATTATGATATGGCACTTACGAAGGCGAAGATTTTAGTTTGGCTATTGAAAACTGAAACGGGTGATCGAGACGAATTAAATATTCCTGAGGGCGGAAAGTTACTTTGGAATCGTATTTGTAGTGATGCGTATAGTCCAGGCGGTATGCAAAGTAATTGGTTTAGTCGTTGTTTTTACCAGCGAGCGAAGAATAAAGCTTTATTTGCAGATATCGTTATCACAAATCATGCGTTATTATTTCAAGATTTTTCAAGTGAAGAACCGCTGTTTGCTTCATGCGAACATATTATTTTTGATGAAGCTCACCATATTGAAGAAGCTGCGAGTAGAACATTGGGTGAACAGTTCTCTTGTATGTATTTTCAATTGGTTATATCTCGTCTTGGGACGCTAGAAACAGAAGATGTACTGTCCAAAGTATATAAAATGATGAAAAAATCAGAGCAAGCATCTCGTTCAACTTTCCGTATGATAAGTTATAGTTTGAAGGAACTTAAGTTTGATGCGGATGAACTCTTCCAAATGTTACGTACTTTTATATTTAAACAAACAAAGCAAGAACAAGGAACGAATAATATGCCGCTCATCTATAGGTATAACGCAGAACTAGAAAAAGGTAAGTTGTGGGATAGTATTGTTGAATTAACAAATCGTTTTATATATGAATTAAGAAGGGTAGTAACTGCTCTTGAGAAGCAAGTGAATATATTGCAAAGTAAGTTAGAATGGGAGATGCATGTTGTAACAGGTGAATTTATGCATTTAATTGAGTTGCTGAGAAAGATGGCAGAATCATTACAGTTACTCGTATTAGAAAAGAATTCGTATGTAACTTGGATGGAGACTGAAACGAAAGGGACGATTCATTCAACAGTTCTATATGCACAGCCTGTTCATATTGGTGAAAGATTTGCTGATGAATTTTTAACAGAAAAAAAGAGTGTTATTTTTACATCCGCAACACTAACAGTTAACGATACGTTTGATTATATAAAAGAGGAACTTGGTTTACATGATTTCGCTCCAAATACTTTAAAGGTTCCATCGCCATTTCGTTATGATGAACAAATGAAATTAATGGTTTCAACGGATGTACCTTTTATTAAGCAAGTAAGTAATGAGCGATATATTGAATCTGTATCGGAACATATTGCAAAGATAGCGAAAGCCACAAAGGGCAGAATGCTTGTTTTATTCACTTCGTATGAAATGTTAAAAGAAGCGTATGCGAATTTAAAAAATAATGATGAATTAGAGGGTTATTTATTACTCACACAAAGTGTGAATAATAGAAGTCGAAGCCGCTTAATTCGAAAGTTCCAAGAGTTCGACAAATCAATTTTATTAGGGACGAGCAGTTTCTGGGAAGGGATAGATATTCCAGGAGATGCCTTAAGTTGTCTTGTTATTGTCCGTCTACCATTTACGCCGCCTCATCAGCCGATGATGGAAGCGAAAGGTGAGTGGCTAAAAAATCAAGGTGAGGATGTATTCGCTAAATTAGCGCTGCCACAAGCAATATTACGTTTTAAACAAGGATTCGGCCGCTTAATTCGAACGAATACAGATACAGGAACGGTAGTAGTGTTAGATCGTCGTTTGACGAGTTCTTCCTATGGAAAACGATTTCTACAATCGATCCCTAACGTACCTCTTTATGAAGGACCATTAGAAGAATTATTAGTACAATTAGAAGAACCATCTAATGAATAAAAATGGAAGAAAAATACGCCTGAAGTACTTATAAACTTCAGGCGTAAAAAATGTGGGTAGGAGGAATTTTATTTTTCTTACTTCTTGTATACAAAATGTGTTGGTTTTCGACTTGAAACCTTTTTTTGCTGTACATGTCCTGCTATAATAGATGGGTGATGAAGCAGGGGTTGTAAAGAATGTACTCTTATTGTAACCGCATTGCGTTCTTCTATAATTAGAAATTTTTGTGTAACGGAGGAGTTTTTTCATGGAGAAGAAAATCGAAGTACTATCAACGACGCGTATTAAATATTCGTCTGATTTGTATAAAATTGTTGATAGTTTGAATCGTACGTTAAAAGAGCAGGACCTCATGTTCGGACTAGCATTAGACGAAAAAGATAAAGAAACAGCTGTATTTACGATTTACAGAACGTAGTGATACAATGAAAAAGTGGATCTTTGCAATCATTATTGTTATCGTTGCTAGCGGAATATATGGGGCGTATGTTTATAATAAAGCAATGGGGAAGAAAATTCCAAAAGAGTCGAAATTTGTAGAAATTGCTAAAGAAAAAGCAAAGCTTACAAAGGTGAAATCTGTTGATTATTACAACGGAAAATCTGCATATATAGTCGTGCAAGGTACAGATGAAAAGGGAGAACAACTTATCGTTTGGGTGCCGGAGAAAAAAGGGGATACTGTAGTAAGGAAAAAGAGCGAAGGTATTTCTGAAAAAGAGGCTATACAAAGAACATTAGAACAAGTCGGCAATGAAAGTAAGGAATCAAAAAGTAAGCCGAAAGAGATTATGAAAGTGAAATTAGGCTTTGAAAATGATGTACCACTATGGGAAGTTACATATATTGATGATGACAATCGTTATAGTTATTACTATCTTGAATTTAAAGATGGAAAATTTTTAAGACGATATAGCATTGAAAAATAGATGTAGGGGGAACTACAAATGAAATTAGCAAAGCGAGTAGCTGCTTTAACACCGTCTTCAACTTTAGAAATTACAGCAAAGGCACAAGCATTAAAAGCAGAGGGTCATGATGTAATTGGATTAGGGGCAGGGGAACCTGACTTTAATACACCAGAGCATATTATGGATGCTGCACATAAAGCGATGTTAGAAGGGCATACGAAGTATACACCAACAGGTGGATTACAATCGTTAAAACAAGAAATTGTGAAGAAATTTACTCGCGATCAAGGTATTGCGTATGATCCATCTGAAATTATTGTATGTAATGGCGCAAAGCATGCATTATATACATTATTCCAAGTATTACTTGATGAGGGAGATGAAGTTATCATTCCAACTCCTTACTGGGTAAGCTATCCAGAGCAAGTAAAGCTTGCTGGCGGTAAGCCGGTTTATGTAGAAGGTTTAGAAGACAATGAGTACAAAATTACAGCAAAGCAGCTGCGTGAGGCAATTACAGAGAAAACGAAAGCAGTTATTATTAATTCACCGAGCAATCCAACAGGAATGATTTATAGCAAAGAAGAATTACAACAGCTTGGAGAAGTATGTTTAGAACATGATATTTTAATCGTTTCTGATGAAATTTATGAAAAATTAATTTATGGTGGCGTAGAATATACTTCAATTGCCCAGCTTTCTAATGCATTAAAAGAACAAACACTTATTATTAATGGTGTATCTAAATCTCATTCTATGACAGGATGGCGTATTGGATATGCAGCAGGAAATAAGCAGCTTATTAAAGCGATGACGAACTTAGCGAGTCATAGTACGTCAAACCCTACTTCAATCGCTCAATACGGCGCAATTGCGGCATATGCAGGCTCACAAGAACCTGTGGAAACAATGCGTCAAGCCTTTGAAGAGAGATTAAACATCATTTATGATAAATTAATTCAAATCCCTGGCTTTACTTGTATTAAACCGCAAGGTGCATTTTACTTATTCCCTAACGTAAAAGAAGCTGTAGCTTTATCAGGATATGCAACAGTTGATGATTGGGCAAAGGCTCTATTAGAAGAGGAAAAAGTGGCTCTTGTACCAGGTACAGGATTTGGTGCTCCAAATAATGTTCGTTTATCATATGCGACATCTCTTGAACAAGTAGAGAAAGCATTAGAACGCATCCATACATTTATGAAAAGTAAAGTGCAAGCTTAATTTTATATTTCATTCATGTAATATAAAAAACCTCCCTATTGATGGGGAGGTTTTTTTGACGAATTGTGGCAAAAAGAAATAGCTAAAGGTGTGTTATACTAGAGAGCGAGGTGTTTGGTGATGAAAAAGAAAATGATGCTACAGTGGTTTGAGCAGGGAAGCATTGCAATTCCAAAATTGCTTATGATGCATTATAAAAAATTAGGTTTAAATGAGACGGAATTTATGGTTGTACTTCATGTACACACATTTTTAGAATCAGGTAATTCGTTTCCGACTCCTTCAGAGATTTCTGAACGGATGACGATAACGGAAATGAAATGTATGGAAGTAATTCAAGCGTTGATTCAAAAAGGTTTTTTATCACTAGAAGGTGGACAAAGATCAGAAGCAATGATGTGCGAAAGTTATTCTTTACAACCGTTATGGGAAAAAATATTACATTTCTTAATGGATGAATCAATAGAGGAAGAGCAAAAAGAAAAAAAACAGCTGCAAGTAAATTTATATACAGTATTTGAAAAAGAATTTGGAAGACCACTTTCGCCGTTCGAATGTGAAACGTTAGGAATGTGGGAGGACCAAGATCAACATCATCCAAATTTAATTCAAGCAGCTCTTAGAGAAGCTGTAATGAGTGGGAAACTAAATTTTCGATATATTGATCGTATTTTATTTGAGTGGAAAAAGAATGGAATTAAAACGGTAGATCAGGCTCAAAATCAAGGTCAAAAATTTAGAGCGAATCAACAAAGAGCACAACAACTGACAAAACAAGAGACGAAATTTACTGGAAAAGTGCCTTTTTATAATTGGTTGGAGCAGTAATATAGGAGGAGAAATATGCTTAACAAAACGCAAATCCGTTATTGTTTAGACACAATGGCGGATATGTATCCAGAAGCGCATTGTGAATTGGTTCATGATAATCCATTTGAACTTGTAATCGCGGTGGCGTTATCTGCACAATGTACAGATGTACTTGTAAATAAAGTGACAAGAAATTTATTTCAAAAATATAAAACACCAGAAGATTATTTAAGTGTTTCTCTAGAAGAATTACAACAAGATATACGCTCTATCGGATTGTATAGAAATAAAGCAAAAAACATTCAAAAATTATGCCGAATGTTATTAGATGACTATAATGGGGAAGTACCGAGCGATCGAGATGAACTTACGAAATTACCCGGTGTAGGAAGGAAAACAGCGAATGTTGTAGTTTCCGTAGCGTTTGGGATTCCTGCAATTGCTGTTGATACACATGTGGAGCGAGTGAGTAAACGATTAGCGATTTGTAGATGGAAAGATTCTGTGTTAGAAGTAGAAAAAACGTTAATGAAGAAAGTACCGATGGATGAGTGGGGGGTTACGCATCATCGTATGATTTTCTTTGGACGTTATCATTGTAAAGCACAACGACCGCAATGTGAGGAGTGCAGGCTGTTAGAAGTATGTCGTGAAGGAAAGAAGCGAATGAAGGTGAAATAAAGGATGGAGCGAGTTATAGAAATACCGAAAGAATTTCACTGCTTACCATTTTTTAAAGAAAGCGTAAATTCAATTGAGTATCATACAGCCAAGTCTTTTGAAGAAATAATACAAAATACTTACTTTATATTTGATATTGAAAGACGGTATGAGCCATGGAAGGAAATTGAAAACAGTATTCCAACGATATTGAATGTATGGAAAAATAAGCATGAAGACATTGCTATACTGTTTCGAAATAGAAATAAGCAAGAGGCTGAGGGGCCAATGATTCTTTTTGCAGCTCACTTGTTATCGGTTGTCTATTGGCTAAATGAGCAACCTGTTCATAGTTTGAATGAAATGCAAATAAATACGAATAAATTAAAAGTGCAACCTGTTAATTTTATGGAAAGATATTCATTCATAATAAAGAAACCGAGTAATTATCATTCTTATATTCAATTAGCGCAGTTGTATATCGAAATAGAAAAGCTATATGTAAAGAAAATGATAACAAAAAAGAAGTCCGCTTCTCGTTAAGAGAAACGGACTTCTTTTTTGTTTATTAGGACTCTGTTGTAATAACAGTACCGTCTGCGTGAGGTGTATCTCCTCCGGTATTTTGATGTTGCTGTTCTTGTTGTTTCTTAGCTTCTTCTTCAGCTTTTTTCTTGGCCTCTTCTTCAGCTTTCTTCTTAGCTTCTTCTTCAGCTTTTTTCTTAGCTTCTTCTTCAGCTTTCCTTCTAGCTTCCTCATCAGCTTTCTTTTGAGCTTCTTCTTGCTGTTTACGTTGTTGTTCTTGCTGTTGTTGCTGCTGTTCTTGTTGTTTCTTAGCCTCTTCTTCAGCCTTTTTCTTAGCTTCGTCTTGTTTTACTTTATCTTCATTAGCCTTTTTCTGGGATTCCTCATCAGCTTTTTTCTTAGCTTCTTCATCGGCCTTTTTCTTAGCCTCTTCTTCAGCTTTTTTCGCATCTGGAGTTCCGCCAGGCGCAGTGAAGGATGCACCAACTGCTGGGCTTGTGCCAGTGCCTTTTTTCGCTACTACAGAGAAGCTGTAAGTAACACCTGGTTTAATACCACCAAGAGTAGCTGTCGTACCACTTATTGATAGGCTACCACTTGAACCGTCAGTTGCTTTATAGCTGGCTGCATATGCATCAACTTCTGCTGGTCCAGACCAGTTTAGTGTAACTGTGCTAGCGCCATCAAAAGTGACATTCAGACCACTAGGGGCATCTACTTTAATTTGTTTAATTGCATCTTTTTTCGCACCTTTTACGTATAATTCTCCGTTTATTTCTTGAACAGAAGAAGGACGTTCAAAGCGTGATTTATCTGTAGCGAATTTGCTCATCATTACTTGGAACATTTGCTGTGCAATTTTAGTATAACGATCACTAATGTAGTTTTCTGGACCGTTCTTTACGTAACCCGTCCATACAGCCATCGTATATTGTGGTGTATATCCAGCGAACCAGCTATCCCTGTTTGCATCAGCTGGAATGCCGTATTTCTTTAAATCTTTTGCATCAAAGTTTTGCGTTCCAGTTTTACCCGCTACGTCAACACCTGAAACATATGCTGTTGGTCCTGTACCACCAGAACCAGGTTTTACTACATCACGAAGAACGTCAGTTACCATGTAAGCTGTATAGTCTTGCATAGCGCGTTGTTCTTTCGGTTTAAAGCTTTTCTTTTTCCCGTCCGGGAAGGTTACTTCTTTTACGAAGTGTGGTTTATTATAGTTACCACTATTACCAAAGGTTGCATATGCACCTGCTACTGCTAATGGAGAACTATCGTTACTACCAATTGCAGTAGATTCATGTACTCCATTTTCAAATGTCATGCCTAAACCTTCAGCAAACTCTTTTGATTTATTAAGTCCAACTGTTTGAGCTGTCTTTAAAGCCGGGATGTTTAATGACTTCTTCAATGCTTCACGAAGTGAAACGTCACCTTTAAAACTCCCTGTAGCATTTTTAATCTTTGTGCCATCAGAATAAGTATATTCAGAGTCATTTAATTGATGATAAGTAGACCACTGAAGATTCTCAATCGCTGGACCGTAGTCGAAAATTGGTTTCATTGTTGAACCAACTTGGCGTTTTAAATCAGTTGCCATATTATGACCTTTGAAAGTGGACTTATTTTCTTTACGTCCAGCACCAATTGCTCGAACTTCTCCAGATTGTGTATCCATAAATACGAATGATCCTTGGAATTGATCGTTTGGATACTTAATAAGATTGCCATCCATAATTTTTTCAGCATAATCTTGAGCATCTTGATCAAGTGTTGTATGAATCGTTAAACCATCTGAACCGATATTTACATCAGGATATTCTTTTTCAACTTCTTTTACAACTGCATCTAAAAATGCTTGATACTTCATCTCAGTTATTTCTGAAGACGGTTGAAGGCCCTCTGTTACTGGGATCTTAACTGCGTTATTCATTTCTTCTTTTGTTATATAACCATGTCGATTCATTAATGACAATACGACATTACGACGATTTGTTGCTCGTTCAACATTTTCCTTTTTGGTTGGATCATAAATGTTTGGACCTTGGGGTAAACCAGCGAGCATAGCAGCTTCATGTAATTGCAAGTCTTTTAAATCTTTACCATAATATTTTTGTGCTGCTGTCGCAATACCATATGAACGGTTACCTAAATTAATCTTATTTAAGTACATTTCTAAAATCTCATGTTTAGAGTATTGTTGCTCTAATTTATAAGATAAGTACCATTCTTGTACTTTTCTCTTAGCGGTTTTATCCATCGTTAGAAAATAGTTCTTAACGACTTGCTGTGTAATCGTACTACCACCTTGGGAACCGAAACCACCAGTGACATTTTCCATAACTGCTTTTGTAGTTCGTTTAAAGTCAATTCCATTATGATCATAGAAACGCGAATCCTCAGTTGCAAGGAATGCATTTTCAACTACTTTTGGAATTTGATCATAAGTAACATGCGTTCGTTTTTCAGCACCGTATTCATAGAAGAAATTTCCGTTTTTATCAAGAAACTTTGTTGATAAAGGATTAACAAGTTTGGATTTATCTAATTTTGGAGCGTCCTTTACCATAACAAAGAAAGCGGAAACGCCGGCTACAAGACCAACGATACCAAGAAGTAGACAACCTATAAGGAATTTCTTGAAAAAGGAGCCTTTTTTCTTTGGTTTTTCTTCTTTATGTGTTTTTTTCTCTTGATTTTTTACATGATTTCGTTCTGTACGAGAACGATAATTATCTGACATTATACTTTCTCCTACCTTTCATTCTCTCCCCCAAAAGTCGAAAAAAGAGCCTTAGTGATGACTCTATCACGAAAAATAAACCGTGTCTAGTACACGGATATAGTCAATCCGAGGGTGATAACCGCATGATAATAAGGATCCATGCTCTTCTATTTCTTCTTTCGTAATCGACTTGCGTCCACCTGTATTTTGACGATTCCAAAATGCAATAATATGTTTTGCATCTAATAAATAAAATTCATCAAAAAGTGTAAATTTAATAATGACAAATGCAATTCCATTATGAGCAACCACTTGCTTCATATGTTCTATTTGATGAAGGTGGAAGTTTTGAAGTGGGAAACTAGTTTTATTTTTTGTTTCCTTTGCTTCAAAATCGATGTATTTCCCTTTGTATACACCGTTGTAATCTGTCGTAGAAGGTTGTTTAAAATACGCTTCTTTTACCACTGCAGCACTTCGAGCGGGGTAATCTACTTTTACAATTTGAAGAGGTGTAGGCTTTTTATGTACACATGCAATATTATGGGTTAAGTAATATTGATTTGTTTCATTCAATTCCTCTTCAAGGGACATACCTCTATTACTATAAGTATGTGTTTTTATAGGTGTTTTTTGAGGTTGTGAAGCTTGATTATACCTTTTTCCATTTGGGTAACGAATGGTCATAGTGTGTCCACTCCCAACTTGCTAAGAATTACTTACAAAGGTGATTATATCAAAAAATGAAAAAAGATGTGACCTTTTTGATGAAAGGTATGATGACTTATTTATGTTTACATGGAATGATTATATGAAAATTAAACAAAATCGAGAAAAAAATTTTTGCACAGAGAAAGAAAAAGCGATCATTCGCAATATTAAAAAGAAAACAGAAATAGCTAATGTGGACAATATTTCTCGGACACAATCTTATCAAGAATATTATTTAAGAAATAGTGAAATCAGGTGGGCCTTTTTAGCGAGTATGGTTTCGAGAAATGCGGGATGGAATATGACTGATTTAGAAGGAAGATATTATGCCACTGTATTACCTGAAACGGTAAAAAAACATTTATTTCTTCTGTACGAACAAGCTAATTGGATTATTTTCTTAGATGCATTTCCTCAGCTATTATTGTATGAGGAAAGTAAGAAGAGACGTGCACCTCTCTTTCATTTGTTGCAATATTTCAGCGTATCAATTTTTATGGAAAAAGAATGGTTACTTTTCTGGGAAAGAAAAGATATGAATAGGCTTATGACAGCGCTTATTATAAATGAACAAAATAAAATTCAAAAACCAGTCATTGAGAACACATATTTTAAAAAACATGTATTCCATACTGCACTTTTTAAAGTACAAGAAAGATTTCATATTAGTGCAGTTATCTTCCCAACAATTGAAGGGAGGATGTATGGATTTTCGGTTTATCAATTTGAAACGTTACAACAGCGTATAGAACTAGGAAAAAAATTAGCATGGTTATTGTTTCATCCAATTTATAATGGTTCGTTTTATAAGTTTGCATTGCAAACTACACATACTGGGTCTAGAGAAGATTATGAATTTTACTCAAAGGAAACTAGAAAATCTTGTACGCCAGCACTTAGAGATGTTTATTCTGTTGTTTCACATGAAGAAATAAAAATGAGAGATTGGTTTTGTGCAAATATGAAAATGAATGTGCTATTTGTACTTGAAGAACCTAAAGGAGAAGTTAATATAACAGAATGGTATAGAAGAAAGAGGGAACAAATCTATAGGATATCTATCGTAAATCGTTTCGTTAAAAGGGTGGATGAGTTCATGATATAATAAAAAAGAAGTCCCGTCTTCCATTTTGAAGACGGGACTTCTTAATTTGAAATAATCCTGCTATGCTTGCTACGACTTTAATCTCAAAACGTAATGCTAGTAGGAGATTAAGGATGATTTGAAATTTACCTGTTCGTAATAAAGTCTCGCTTTATGTAGCAGGGAAGTTTGGACCATCTAGCTTTGGATTGCCAGTCCCGGGTTTATTTTGTTGTTTGTTTTGGTTTTTCTTTTTTTCATTTTTGTTCTTTGCCATTGTAATACACCTCCTTTTTGTATTGTTACCATTTCTATAAATGACATACGAAATGATTTCTTTGACGAATAACAACTAGTTTTGTCATGTGGGCAGGAGTGGTGAATCATTCAGCGAAATTACATGACAAAGGAAAAGCAAAGAAGGAGGCGTTTTGTATATGGCGATGGTTCAGAAGGAAGATGTAATGAAAAAAATGGATCAAATGTTAAGTTCTCTCGATTTGCTGGAAATGAATATAGGGATTAGAATGAATCATGCATTAAAGGATGCGAGTGAAAAAATATGCAATAAGATAGAAATAACAGAAATGCATATTGAACATATGGAAAATAAATTAGTGCATCACGAAGAGAAAGGGAATTGGGTAAAGACATTTCAAAACATCGTAGTGAGTGCATAATAAGGTGGGAAAGAAATGAAGAATGAAGCATTAATACAGTCTTCAGAAAAACTCATGCAGTATAATAATGAAGCGAATGTAAAAAAAAGAGAACTAACCGAATACGACTTTTATAAGGATATGAAACCGTTTGTAGATATGGTGGATGAGGAATTAAAAAAGTGGAAAGAATTAGCTTATACGTGGATTAAAGAAGAAAAGCCAAAATATATACATGTACAGCAAATTGATCAAGTATACGATAATTTACAAACGAATGTGTTACAATGCTTTGTAAATAAAGGTAAAGGTAAACGATTCTTTGAAACACACCAAGCCATTTCGTATACTTTGCAAAATATAGTTGAGCAATGTAAATAACAAGAGGGAGAGCCCTCTTGTTATTTTTATGCTTCTGTCACTGTTGTAGGTTTTGTTGCGCCGTTTATTTCTAATTCTTTTATTAATGTTCGATAATCTGAAATGCATATTTTTCCTTCGAGATACCAATGTCTCGCAAAGTCTAATAATTCATTTGCATTCTCTGTGCAATACCCCTTTTTTTGAGAAAACGCTTGTTTTAAATCCCCTAATACCATGTTGATTCCTCCCCCATGAGAATCTTCTTCTTAATTATCATAGCATGGAAGGGTTTTCTTTTTTAATTTTTTAAAAATTTAAACTTCCGACAAAAATAGACAGATACTCCATTACACATATTATTTTATAGGTACATATTATATATGTAGAAACTTATGTGAGGGAGGAGAGAATGCATGTTTCAACAACCTAACGTATATCAGCAAACGAATCCATATGCACAGCAAAATATGTACCAATATAATACGGATACATATTTACGGTATAATATGTATCCTTTCGAGCCTTATTATGGAAATCAAAATTATTATCAACCGTTTGAAGTGTCCTTTATGAATCAAACTCAACAACCACAACAGCAGCAACCTTATGTGAATCAAGCTCAACAACCACAACAGCAGCAACCTTATGTGAATCAAGCTCAACAACCACAACAGCAGCAACCTTATGTGAATCAGGCTCAACAACCACAACAGCAGCAGCCTTATATGAATTCGCAATATTATATGCCACCACCATCGCCGTATGCTAATCAACAAGCGATGTTTTATCCACCAAAACAACCGTACCCGACGCAGGGTAAGCAAAAGCAACAACAGCCAAGTCAGTTTTCTAGTTTTGTTTCTCAATTTAAAACATCAGATGGTAACTATGATGTAAATAAAATGATGAATACAGCTGGACAAATGATGAATGCGATGAATCAAGTGACAGGTATTGTAAAGCAAGTTGGAGGCTTTTTTGGTAAGTGATGTTGAAGGATTGTCTATGAAAGTATTGTATATGAAATAAAGGACTAGACAAATTTCCTTGTAATAAATGGGTATATATAACAAACGGCTTTCTCTCTTTTCTCATACTGTAAAGTGTAATCAGATTTTTTTAACGAGAGAGGAGAGAAAAAACTATGCATCATTGTCATCCTTGCTTTGGAGGGCATAAGCCTACAGGACCTATTTGTACGACTGCTCCTGTCATTCATCCGACGAAACAATGCGTAACACACTCTTTTTCAACAACGGTGGTGCCACACATTTTCCCAACACATACAACACATGTACATCATCAACAAATTAAAAACCAAAACTTCTTCCCACAAACAAATTCAAATGTAAATGTTGTGGACCCAATCGACCCAGGATTCGGTGGCGGATGTGGACCGTGTGGTCATGGACATCATGGACATCATGGACATCACGTATCTCCATTTGGTCCAGGACCAAATGTATCTCCGTTTGGACCAAACGTATCACCATTCGGACCGAATATTGGACCAAACGTATCACCATTCGGTCCAAATATTGGACCAAACGTTGGTGGAATGTTTAAAAAGTAAATGATATGTTAGAACTAGCGAAATGCTAGTTCTTTTTTTGTAATTGGAGTGTTGATATGAAAGTTATTGCAGTAACAGGATATAAGCCATTTGAACTTGGAATATTTAAAAATGATCATCCAGGGGTGGAGTGTATAAAAAAGGCATTATACCGTAAATTAACCACTTTTGTAGAAGATGGTTTAGAGTGGGTTATAATAAGCGGCCAGTTAGGTGTAGAATTATGGGCTGCTGAAGTTGTTTTTGAAATTCAAGTAGAATATCCAGATTTAAAATTAGCGGTATTCACTCCGTTTTTAGAACAAGAAGAAAATTGGAAAGAAGATAATCGTGAATATTACGAATTTATTCTTTCTCAAGCAGACCATGTTGATAGTATCACGAAAAGGAAGTATGAAAGCCCAGAACAATTTAAATTAAAAAATCAATTTTTTATTGAAAAAAGTGATGCGCTTTTAGCGGTATATGATGAAGAAAAACCAGGAAGTCCCAAATATATTGTAGAAGCAGCAAAGAAAAAAGGGGAAATAGAAAATTATCACAGTTATTTCATTCTTTTTTCTGATTTACAAGATATAATAGAAGAGGAACAGTGGAATAATGCAGAGTAATATGTAATATAGTACTCGTATATATGATTGACAAAAAGCATTGTTTCTGAAAAAATTTAGTTAATGAAAGTTTTGGTAAAAATTTGAGGTGAAGAAAATGATTTCGGATAAAATTAAATTAACAGCGAAAGATATTTTAGAAAAAGAATTTAAAACAGGTATGAGAGGTTATCAGCAAGAAGAAGTAGACAAGTTTCTTGATATGATCATTAAAGACTATGAAGCTTTCCACAAAGAGTTTGAGCAATTAAAGCAACAAAATGCTCGTTTAAAGCGTGAATTAGAGGAACAAAAACTAGCAGTAACGCAAGTTCCACAACAACCTGTACAAACACCAGTTGCACAACCGGTTTATAACAACACGAATACGGATATTTTAAAACGCTTATCTAACTTAGAAAAAGCTGTATTTGGAAGTAAGTTATACGAATGATGTAAGGTGGGAAAAGGTTTAAGCGTTTTACATAGAAAAAAACGTTGCAAAATCTTTTTGTTTCCACTATACTAATGGATGTCATAACGTTTGGGTAATCGCTGCAACGCCAACGTTGTAGAGGAAAGTCCATGCTCGCACGGCCTGAGATGGCTGTAGTGTTCGTGCCTAGCCAATTCATAAGCTAGGGTATTCTGGCTGTAATGCTGGTTTAACGGCAGGGAAAAAACCTAAGTCCTTTCGGATATGGTTTGACTACCTTTAAAGTGCCACAGTGACGAAGTCCTTGAAGAAATGATAGGAGTGGAACGAGGTAAACCCCACGAGCGAGAAACCCAAATAATGGTAGGGGAATCTTTTCCAAGGAAATGAACGACGGGAAAGGACAGGTTTTATAACCTGTAGATAGATGATTGCCACCGGAGTACGAGGCGTGGGCCGTTTGTAGTACAAAGGAACAGAACATGGCTTACAGAACGTTATGAACCAACTATGAAATAACTCAGCTCTCCTTTGTTAGAGGAGGGCTTTTTATTTGTATGAAGTTGTAAAGTATGAGTTAAAATGGTTAATGAGAAAATTTTTCGTAAAATGTAATGATTAATAGGACCAATTGCTATTAATTATTGTTTGAATATACATAAGAGGTGAATGCAAATGGGAAAAGTTACTTTAATTGCAACAGCGGCAATGGGTATTGAAGCGTTAGTTGCCCGAGAAGTTCGCGATCTTGGTTATGAATGTCAAGTAGAAAACAGCAAAGTAACATTTGAAGCAGATGAAAAGGCGATTTGTCGTACGAATTTATGGTTGCGTACTGCGGACCGTGTAAAAATTAAAGTTGGCGAATTTAAAGCAACAACATTTGATGAGCTATTTGAAAAAACGAAAGCATTAAACTGGGGAGATTATATTCCAGAGAATGGCGAATTCCCTGTTATCGGTAAATCTTTAAAATCTGAATTATTCAGTGTTTCGGATTGCCAACGTATCGTTAAAAAAGCTGTCGTTGAAAAATTAAAAACAACATATAAACGTACAACTTGGTTTGAAGAAGATGGTCCGTTATTCCGTATCGAGATTGCAATGCTCAAGGATATTGCAACATTAACAATTGATGCGAGTGGTGTTGGACTTCATAAACGTGGATACCGTATGGATCAAGGGGAAGCTCCGTTAAAAGAAACATTAGCTGCGTCTTTAATTAAATTAACAAACTGGAAGCCAGATCGTCCATTTGTTGATCCATTCTGTGGATCAGGTACAATTCCGATTGAAGCAGCATTAATTGGACAAAACATTGCACCAGGATTTAACCGTGGTTTCGCATCTGACGAGTGGGGCTGGGTAGGTAAACAAAACTGGCGTGAAGCTCGTCAAGAAGCTGAAGATTTAGCGAACTATGATCAACGCTTACAAATCATTGGATCAGATATTGATCATCGTATGATTCGAGTTGCTCAAGATAACGCAGAAGAAGTAGGCTTAAGCGATTTAATTACATTTAAACAAATGCAAGTAAAAGATTTCACAACAAAAGAGGATTATGGCTACGTTGTAACGAATCCTCCATACGGAGAACGTTTAAGTGAAAAAGCACTCGTTGAACAACTGTATAAAGAAATGGGACAAGTATTCCGCCCGTTAGATACATGGTCAGCGTATGTATTAACAAGCTACGAAGCATTTGAGAAGTGTTACGGAAAAGATGCGTCGAAGAAGCGTAAACTATTTAACGGATTTATCCGTACAGATTACTACCAATACTTCGGAAAACGTCCACCGCGTAATTCATAGTATAAAACTCCTCCAGCGCGCATATACTGGCTATTATGTAATGCGTAAAGGAGGAAGTGATATGGATAATTTCCAATTATCAATGATTCAAAAAGCTATTCACCGTACGTATGATGAGCTCGGAAAAGAAGTGGATAGTCAAGGTGCGATTGTAGATGAAATACAAAAAGCACAAGAAGAATATTTGTCAGCTCTTTCACATGAAACAGCGATTGATAAACGGTATTTAAAGTCATTAATATAGAAGAAAATTTTCCTTTTTCGAAAGGAAAATTTTTTTTCGTGAATTTCTATGTATTGCAACAGGGGAAAGCAAATGCATACATATGCGTAGCAGTTGCTATTATTTTTTTATAGAAAAACTTTTTGGTTGGAGGCTAAGGATGTTTACTGAGAAGAGATTACCATTTGAAGTAGGAAAACAAGATAATTTTTATGATAAGTTGAATGAGTGGATTGGAGATGTGTTTTACGACATCCTTCCGGAAAAAGGCTTTGAAGAGCGTGATGAACAAATTTTTATGGCGTTTCAGTTAGAACGCGCTTTCCAAGAAAAGAAAGTTATGTTCGCAGAAGCTGGTGTAGGAACAGGGAAAACAATTGTATATCTTCTATATGCAATTTGTTACGCGCGTTATACTGGGAAACCAGCTATTATTGCTTGTGCAGATGAAACGTTAATTGAGCAGCTTGTAAAAGAAGAAGGGGACATCGCTAAGTTATCTGAAGCATTAGGGCTATCTGTTGATGTAAGGCTTGCAAAATCAATGGATAATTATTTATGCTTACGTAAACTTGAAGATGTTATGAGTGGACGAGCTCCAGAAGTAATTGAAGACGTATATTACGAGTTACCACAGTTTGTATTCGATCATGGTACGATGCAAAACTTTACTCACTATGGTGACAGAAAAGAATTTCCACTTTTAAATGACGAAGAATGGTCAAAAGTAAATTGGGATTACTTCCAAGATTGCTTTACTTGTGATTCTCGTCATCGTTGTGGACAAACTCTTTCTCGTGAACATTATCGTAAAGCAGCAGATTTAATTATTTGTTCTCAAGATTTCTATATGGATCATATTTGGACGTACGATGCTCGTAAGCGTGAAGGGCAAATTCCGTTATTACCAGAAAGTAGCTGCGTTGTATTCGATGAGGGACATCTTGTAGAATATACAGCTCAAAAAGCTTTAACATACCGTTTAAAGCAAACGATGATGGAGCAACTTTTAACGAGATTGCTACAAAACGATATTCGTGAGGAGTTTGCACATTTAGTAGAAGAAACAATTTGGCAAACAGAGCGATTCTTTGATGTGTTACAAGAAAACAAAAAAGAAATTGCCGGTTCTGATCGTTTAGAAATTACTGTGACAGAAAAAGTAACAGCTGAAGCGAAACGACTTTATGCAAAAATCGGTGAAGTTGGAGATGCATTAGTATTCGAAAGTGAAATGCATACAGTAAACACGTATGATTTAAATATTGTTGATGAGCATTTAGATGTATTAGAACATTCACTTCGTCTGTTCATGCACGAGAAAAATGTAATTACTTGGGGTGAAGAAGGTGATGGTGCCTTCACGTTAGTTATTATGCCGCGTGCAGTTGAAGAAGTATTACAAGAGAAAGTGTTCTCGAAGAAAATACCGTATATTTTCTCTTCTGCGACATTATCGAACAACGATTCATTCGCTTTCACAGCTAATAGCCTAGGGGTAAAAGATTACTTGTCATTCTCAGTTGCTTCACCGTTTGATTATGAAGAGCAAATGACAGTAAACTTACTATCGCATACGAAAGAAAATGAATGGGAAAGAAAGTGTCAATATACACTTGAAAATATTCAAAAAACAAATGGACGTACGCTTGTATTGTTCCGTACAACGCAAGAGCTTGCAGCGTTCAAAGAGTATGTAAGTAAAGAGCAAATGTCGGTTCCGTTCTTATATGAAGGCGATCAGGAAATTAGTCAGCTCGTTTCTCGTTTCCAAAATGAAGAAGAGACTGTACTTTGTGCGGTTCATTTATGGGAAGGTTTAGATATTCCTGGTTCATCATTATCGCACGTTATTATTTGGTCTTTACCATTCCCTCCAAACGATCCTGTGTTTGAAGCGAAACGTAAGCACGTAAATGATCCATTCTGGGATGTAGATGTACCATATATGATTTTACGACTTCGTCAAGGAATTGGGCGTTTAATTCGTACAAGTGAAGATAAAGGTGCTATATCAATCTTCTTATCTGATTCAGAAGATGAGAAAGTAGTTGCAGCTGTGAAAAATGTACTGCCAGTAGAAGGTATAGAATTATAAGGAGAAAGCTTGGCGCTTGCCAAGCTTTTTTCTATTATAAAAGGAATTTATGTTTCCGTGTCGAATTAAGTTTGAGGTAGAAAAAGGAGGCTTTTATACGATGACAGTTGCTACATATGAAGTAGAAAAACAATTTTTAACATACGTGAAGAAGATACAAAATTACGGAGAAGCATTAAGTTTAATGTTTTGGGATTTAAGAACAGGTGCACCAAAAAAAGGTGTAGATCAGCGTTCAGAAGTAATTGGTATGCTTTCGTCAGAAGTGTTTGCTATGTCGACTTCAGATGAGATGGGAAACTATTTAACAGAGCTTGAAGCTTTAATACGTGAAGATAAACTTTCTGAAACGACGAAGAAAATGGTTGAAGAGTGTCGGAAAGAATATGATAGAAATAAAAAAATTCCACAAGCTGAATATGAGGCTTATGTGAAATTAGAAGCGAAAGCAGAGAGTGTGTGGGAAGAAGCTCGCGAAAAATCTGATTTCGAAATGTTCCGCCCGTACTTAGAAAAAATTGTTGAATTTAAAAAGAAATTTATTACATATTGGGGTTATGAAACATATAAATACAATACATTATTAGACATGTATGAGCCAGGTATTACAGTAGAAGTTTTAGATCACGTATTTGGTCAACTTCGTGGGCGTATCGTGCCGCTTGTAAAAGAAATCTCTGAGTCTAAAAAAGGATTAAAAACAAGTGCTTTATCGGAACAATTTTCAAAAGAAAAACAAAAGAACTTTACATTAGAACTATTAAAGCAATTGAATTATGACTTTGAAGCAGGTCGTCTTGATGAAACAGTACATCCTTTCGAAATTACATTAAATAGAGGGGATGTTCGTATTACGACACGCTATGATGAAAAAGATTTCCGTATGGCTGTATTTGGAACAATTCATGAATGTGGTCATGCAGTATATGAACAAAACATTGCAGAACAATTTGAAGGTACACCACTTTGCAGTGGTACATCTATGGGTATTCACGAATCACAATCATTATTCTTTGAGAACTTTATCGGCCGTAATAAATCATTCTGGAAGAAAAATTATGATTTATTAAAAGAGTATAGCGATGGTCAATTTGATGATATGTCAGTCGATGAGTTTTATGATGCAATTAACGAATCGAAGCCGTCATTCATTCGTATAGAAGCAGATGAGCTTACATACCCGCTTCATGTTATGGTGCGTTATGAATTAGAGAAAGAATTATTTGATGGTACATTACAAGTGAAGGACTTACCAGCAGCTTGGAATGATAAGATGGAAGCATATTTAGGAATTCGTCCGGAAAATGATGCGCAAGGTGTATTGCAAGATGTTCACTGGGCTGGTGGCTCATTTGGATACTTCCCATCTTATGCGCTTGGTTACATGTATGCAGCGCAATTTAAGCAAAGAATGTTAAAAGACATTCCGAATTTTGATGCATTATTAGAAGAAGGAAATATAACGCCGATTCGTGAATGGTTAACAGAACATATTCACCAATATGGTAAAACGAAAAAGCCGCTTGAAATTTTAGAAGATGTAACAGGTGAAGGCTTAAATGCAAACTACTTAGCCGATTATTTAGAAGCGAAATATAAAGAGATTTATGAGTTGTAAAAAAAGAGCTGCTTAATTGCAGCTCTTTTTATTAAAGGGGATGATAAAATGGATTATACATATACAGTAATGAAGCAAGAAGAAGCGGAGGAAATTGTGTATAACTGGCATTATGAAGGGAAATATTCTTTTTATGATATAGAGGCAGATGAAGAAGATTTAGCTGAATTTTTACATGATGAGAGTAGAGGGAATCATACATTTTCAGTGAAGGAAAATGGCATTCTCGTTGGTTTTTTTACTATTTGTAAAATAAATAATGGAACGGTTGATATAGGACTTGGAATGAGACCTGATATAACTGGCAATGGATTTGGTTTACAGTTCGTGAATGCTGGACTAGCTTTTAGCAAAGAAAAATACGGATGCAAATATATAACACTATCAGTAGCGACATTTAATGAGAGAGCGATAAAAGTGTATAAAAGGGCGGGATTTGAAGCGGTTGGAACGTTTATACAGAAAACAAATGGTAGTTGTTTTGAGTTTTTGAAAATGAACTATATATGTAAACGTGATTAAAAAACAGAGGGATCTTCTGTTTTTTTATTTTGATTTAGAAATATATGATACATATTTTTTTACTTGTTGTAATTGAGGGTTTTGAAATTTTGGTAGAGGGTGTGTATGATAGAAGTTTAGTAGCAAATAGTAGGTTTAGCAAGGAAAGGTAGAGGTAGTATGATTACAATTAAAACGAAAAATGAAATAGATTTGATGCATGAATCTGGAAAATTACTTGCTTCATGTCATAAAGAAATTGCGAAAATGATAAAGCCAGGCATAACGACACAAGAGATTGATACGTTTGTTGAAATGTATTTAAAAAAGTATGGTGCCACATCTGAACAGAAAGGTTACAATGGGTATCCATATGCGATATGTGCATCTGTAAACGATGAAATGTGTCATGCGTTTCCGGCCGATGTTCCTTTAACTGAGGGTGATATTGTAACAATTGACACGGTAGTAAACTTAAATGGGGGTCTTTCAGATTCTGCTTGGACGTATAGAGTTGGAAAAGTTTCTGATGAAGCAGAAAAGTTGTTGCTAGTAGCTGAGAATGCTTTGTATAAAGGAATTGACCAGGCGATAATCGGTAATCATGTAGGAGATATTGGCTATGCAATTGAAAGTTATGTAACAAATGAAGGTTTTTCTGTTGCAAGAGACTTTACGGGGCATGGGATCGGTAAAGAGATTCATGAAGAACCAGCAATTTTTCATTTTGGGAAGCAAGGACAAGGGCCTCAGTTACAAGAAGGAATGGTGATTACGATTGAGCCGATTGTCAATGTAGGTATGCGATATTCGAAAGTAGATTTAAATGGGTGGACTGCACGAACGATGGATGGGAAATTATCAGCTCAATATGAGCATACACTTGCGATTACAAAAGATGGGCCAATCATTTTAACGAAGTTGTAATTGGGAATGAAAGAGTTTACAAAACTCGAACGAAAATAGTAGTTTTTAAAAATTCGTACGTGTTTTTTCGATAAATGCTTTTCAAAGTATAAAAAGTGCGTTATAATCCTTCTATAAAATAAATAGTTAGCTACACTCATATAATCGCGGGGATATGGCCTGCAAGTTTCTACCGAAGTACCGTAAATACTTTGACTATGAGTGAGGACGAATATAATTGCTTGTTTGGCATTCTTTTTTGCGAAACTCCAAAAGCGCGTCTCTCACTTGTAACGAGTGGTGGCGGCTTTTGGAGTTTTTTTATTGCATAAGAGGGGGAACAAACATGAAAGTATTACAAGAAAAGATTTTGAATGAAGGAAAGGTTTTATCTGGTGATGTATTAAAGGTGGATGCATTTTTAAATCACCAAATTGATCCAGTACTTATGCAAGAAATCGGAAAAGAATTTGCTAAACGTTTTAAAGAAGAGAACATTACAAAAATCGTGACGATTGAATCTTCAGGCATTGCACCATCTGTTATGGCTGCATTAGAGCTTGGTGTAAAAGTAATCTTTGCAAGAAAACGTAAATCGTTAACGTTACAAGATAATATGTACGTTGCAAACGTATATTCATTTACAAAACAAGAAACAAATGAAATTTCATTATCTCGAAATCATATTGATGAAAATGATCGCGTGCTAATCATCGATGACTTTTTAGCAAACGGTCAGGCTGCTTTAGGTTTAATGAGTTTGGTAGAGCAAGCAGGAGCAAGTATTGCAGGAATTGGAATTGTTATTGAAAAAGCATTTCAAGATGGAGGAAAGAAGCTTCGTGAACAAGGCGTTCGTGTTGAATCACTAGCAGAAATTGCATCACTTGATAACGGCACAGTTACATTTGTACAGCAAGAAACTGCGGAGGTGAAATAAACGATGAAGCAGCATCCATTTAAAATTGTATCGCTTGGTATGCAACATATGCTTGCAATGTATGCTGGAGCAATTATCGTTCCGCTTATTGTGGGCGGTGGACTTGGTTTAAATCAAAAAGAATTAACATATTTAGTCTCAATTGATTTATTAATGTGCGGCGTTGCGACAATTTTACAAGCATTATCAAATCGCTTTTTCGGTATTGGACTTCCCGTTGTACTCGGTTGTACATTTACAGCCGTTGGACCGATGATTGCGATTGGAAAACAATACGGTGTGTCTTCTATTTATGGAGCAATTATTGCTGCTGGGTTATTCGTTGTTATTTTTGCGAAATTATTTGGAAAGCTTGTAAAACTATTTCCACCTGTTGTAACAGGATCTGTTGTTACTGTAATTGGAGTTACACTTGTTCCAGCAGCAATTAATGATATGGCTGGAGGAGTAGGAAGTAAGGATTTCGGTAGTCTTGAAAATTTAGCATTAGCATTTGGTGTGTTACTATTTATCATCATTATGTATCGTTTCTTTGATGGATTTATTCGTTCAATCTCTATTTTACTAGGTCTATTGTTCGGTACAATCGTTGCAGCGTTTATGGGGAAAGTAAGCTTGCAAGCGGTTGGAGAGGCTGATTGGTTCCATGGTATTCAACCATTTTACTTTGGTACACCAACATTTGAATTAACACCAGTTATTACGATGATTCTCGTTGCTTGTGTAGGGATTGTAGAAGCAACGGGTGTATACTTTGCATTATCTGATATTTGCAATAAAAAAATCGGTGAAAAAGAATTAACAAAGGGCTATCGAGCAGAAGGATTAGCGATGGTGTTAGGTGGCATTTTCAACGCGTTTCCATATACAACTTACTCTCAAAACGTAGGACTTGTTCAATTAACTGGAGTAAGAAATCGCGTTATTATTTATACTTGCGGTGGTATGTTAATCGTTCTTGGATTCATTCCTAAAATCGCAGCTATTACAACAATCATTCCGAAATCAGTACTTGGCGGTGCTATGCTCGCAATGTTCGGTATGGTAATGGCATATGGTATTAAAATGTTAAGTAGTGTTGATTTTGGCAAACAAGAAAACTTATTAATTGTTGCATGTTCTGTCGGAATTGGGCTTGGGGTTACAGTTGTTCCTACATTATTCTCACAACTTCCTGAAAACATTCGTATTTTAACAGATAACGGAATTGTACTTGGAAGTGCGTCAGCAGTACTTTTAAATATCGTATTTAATATGGTGCCGCAGCGTAAAGTAAAAGAAGAGCCGGTGTCTATGCAAAGTGCAGTAAGAGAAGCTTAAAAAAGCAAGGTCTCGTTATGAGACCTTGCTTTTCTTTTTAAGTGGCATCATTTTTCCGTAAGTACCAAGACGCCAAATGTACTCAAGTGGCCCGTATTGGTAATGTGAAAGCCACCAGCGGCTAATAAAGATTTGTAACGTGTAGAAACTAATGCAGAATAGTGGTCCAACCCATAGTGGAGCAAGATAATCATTTTTAAACAATAGCCCGAATACAAGTAATGTAACAATTGTATGCGAGATGTAATTTGTTAATGCCATTCGTCCAACGTATTGGAATGGACGTAATAATATTTGCCATTTTTCTTTTTGTAATAAACGCATGAGCGTGAAAATGTAGAATATGAATAATGTTTTGCCGCTAAACATTGTAAAGGCCTGCATATAAATTGGTTCATAAGATGGTTTTGATAAGAAATAACGGACCATGAAGAACCACATTGGCAATGTTAAAATGAACATAATAATTTGCCATTTTTTAAGCTTTGGATCTAACTCTTTCGTACGGCGGAAAATATCCTTTTTACCGGCATATAAACCAAGTAAAAATAGCCCAACTGTTTCTGGGAGCATGAATACGTTTAGTCCAATTCCATCAGCATAAAATGCATGGAAACGATTTTGTATTTGTGACACCCAGTCTTCAAGTGGCATGATTGGTAAGGATAACCCAAGCTCCTCCTTTGGCATGAAGGCAATACCAATACTAGCAATTAGCATAAGAAACTGAAAAATACTTAATAAAACGATTGCCCATATTAAAATGGTACGAGGTTCTCTCTTATAAAATAAAAATAAGAAAAATCCAGCGATTGCATACGTATGTAAAATATCTCCGTCCCATAAAAGAACGTAATGTAAGAAACCAAATAATAATAAAATAAGTAAGCGACGAACAAATAAAGTTTTTGGACGATCTGTTTTCGCTTCAGCACGAGTCATAAAAATATAAAAGCCTAGGCCAAATAAAAACGAAAAGATAGTATAAAACTTTGTTTGAATAAACATATCGTAGAATAGACGGATATAGCTATCTAGCCCCGCATAAACTCCTAAAAGATCACGTGAGTCAACCCCGGCGATAACAGGCCAATTTACAAGAAAAATACCTAGTACAGCTATTCCTCTAATAATATCAATGGAGTGTATCCTCTCGCCTTGTGTGAGATTTTGTGTCATTTTTTTCCTCCTTGTTAAGTAATTCCCTTTTATTATACAAAATGTAAGATGGAGGGGATAGGGGATATTTCCATTTTTTTAAACTGTTAAGTTATGTAGGATGAGATATAATAAGAGTGCACAACAAGTTTTAACCTTTTTCAAAACAGGCAGTAAAGCTCCTTCTTATAAGGAGCTTTCTTTATGAAAAGTGTTGATAATGATTCTCTTTAATGATAAAATGTATTCAAAAGTGATAATCATTATCAAAAAAGGTTGGTGCATGAGTATGGTATATGCATTAGTAGCAGGTACAGTTGCTGTATATGCAGTTATTGCAAAGTATGTTTTAAATGGAGTAGGAACAGCAAAATGAGTGATATGACATAAAATCCCTTTCATTTGTAAAAAGAATGAAAGGGATTTTTTATTTTTAATGAGAATATGCTGAAAATTTAGTATGATAGTAAAGTGAAACTGTAATCAATGGGTAGGTGTAACTCTCACTGGTTATGAGCTCGCAATTAGCGGGGAAAAGTATATACATCTTGGATAAAGGGGAACAAGGGGATGACAAACATAGTACAGACAAACGGTATGAAAAAACTTGTTTGTTTTTATGAAGAGTGGCAAAAACACGGCGATGCAGAGAATAGCTTAAAGTTGTTTGAAGTGATTCAAAAATATAAACGAGAGCAGCTTATGATAGCGTTCTGCGGTCACTTCTCAGCAGGGAAATCAACGATGATGAATCATCTATATAAAGCGCAGTTGTTACCAACAAGTCCAATTCCGACAAGCGCTAACGTCGTTAAAATTGAAAAGGGATTTGATCGTGTTGTTGTAACGATTAAATCTGGAGAACAGTACGAATATGACGGTGCATATTCAGCAGAAGAATTAAAGCAAATTTGTAAAGATGGCGATGAGGTAATTGGTGTTCATATTTATCGGAATGATGCACCAATTCCTGAGGGTGTTATGTTAGTTGATACACCAGGGATTGATTCAACAGATGATGCCCATCAACTAGCGACAGAATCAACGCTACATCTAGCAGACGTAATTTTTTATATGATGGATTATAATCACGTCCAATCGGAAGTGAATTTGCAATTTGTTAAAGAATTGAAACAACGTAATAAAACGGTTTATCTCGTTGTAAATCAAATAGATAAACATAAAGAAAATGAATTATCATTTGAGGATTATAAAGATAGTGTGAAACAATCGTTCTCTAACTGGGATATTGAAGTAGATGGAGTTTATTATACGTCATTACGAATGATGAACCATCCACATAATGAAATTGGAAGTTTAGAAACATTAATTACTTCTATTATGAAAGAAAAAGAGCAGTATGTAAGAGAGGGAATGGAGCGAGAAACAGAATATTTAATGGGAGAACATTTCTCGTTTATTGTTTCTGAAAATGAAAAAGCTCTTTTGACATATGAGGAAGAGTTAGCATCACCGCTTTCGATTTCAGAAATAGTTGAAAAGAAAGAAGAGCTAACGGAAACTAAACATCGCGAGGCTAGTAAAGAATCTCATGTGAGAAACGAATTTATAAAAGGTTTACAAGCTATATTAGATAACGCGTATTTAATGCCATTTGAAATGAGAGAATTGGCAAATGCATATTTAGAAACGAAATTAACAAAGTTTAAAGTTGGTTTGCTATTTGCGAAAGGAAAGACGGAGCAAGAAAAACAAAGACGTGTAGAGGCGTTTTATTCTGCCCTTCAAAAGACTGTTGAAACGCAACTTGATTTTCATGTGAAAGAATTTATTGTAGCCTTCTTAAAAGAAGAAGGATTGTTCACGGAGGAAATTGGGAAAGACATATATGCTTTAGAAATTGCTTTTGGACCAGAAATGTTAGCTGAAGTCATTAAACAAGGTGCAGGTTTCACAGGTGATTACTTACTTCTTTATACAGCGGATGTAGCGAATGAACTGAAGAAACGTTATTTTACAAAAGCACAGCAAATTTTTGATAAAAGTGCAGTCGTTTTAAAGCAAAAAGTGAAGGAAGCAGTTGCTCGTATGGAAGAAGAGATTGAAAAATATACGATGTTGCAAACGGCAAAAGAGACGGAATTACAATACAGTAACAATTTAGAGACATATGAAAGTTATTTACAAAATGTTTGGCACGAGCGTGTTGCTACACCAGAAGGATTGCAAATAGAGGAGATATTGCAACGTGAAAAACAAATTGTTAGTGAGAAATTCACACTACAAGAGCAGGAAATGGTAAATGATAACGTAGCGGCTCATGAAGAAGAGATAAAAGGAACGGCAGCTTTAAATATTCAGCGTATATTAGAGAAAGTGAAGAAAGCTGAAATGATATTAGAGCCATTGCCAGCGCTGAAACATGTACAGCAAGAGGTGATAGAAAAAAGGCATCGTGTGGAAACGAAACAATTTACAGTAGCGTTATTCGGAGCTTTTAGTGCTGGGAAATCATCATTTGCCAATGCCTTACTTGGTGAGAAGGTACTTCCTGTATCACCAAATCCGACGACGGCAACGATTAATCAAATTTTGCCGGTTACAGAGGAAAAACCACACGGAACAGTAATGGTTCAATTCAAATCAAAGCAAGCTCTATTAGAAGATATGAAAGCTGTTTATAAGCTGTTTCATTATGAGATTACTACGTTAGATGAGGCGTTAGCACAAATTGATAAAGTTATGAAATATTCTTCACCGACTGGGAAGCAAAAAACAACATTTAGCTTTTTACGAGCGGTACAAAAAGGGTATGATGCAGTTTCTACTTATTTAGGAGAACAAGTACAAGTCACATTAGAAGAGTTCTCTGATTATGTAGCGAATGAAGAAAAATCATGCTTCGTTGAGTATATGGAGCTTTATTATGATTGTGCTTTAACAAGGCAGGGAGTAGCGCTTGTAGATACACCTGGAGCGGATTCTATTAATGCTCGCCATACGGATGTTGCATTCCAGTATATTAAAAACGCAGATGCTATTTTATTTGTAACATATTATAACCATGTATTCTCTCGTGCTGATCGTGAATTTTTAATTCAGCTTGGTCGTGTAAAGGATACTTTTGCCCTTGATAAAATGTTCTTCTTAATTAATGCGGCCGATTTAGCAGAGTCTGAAGAAGAACTTGAAATGGTAAAAGGTTATATCGCAGATCAGCTACTGCAATACGGTATTAGAAATCCGCGTTTATTTGCAATTTCAAGTTTATGTGCGCTTGAAGAGAAACAAGGAAAGAATGTTGAAAAAGAGAAGTATGGTATTTTACAAAACTCTGGAATTACTAAGTTTGAGAAATCATTTACGTCCTTTATGTTGAGAGATTTAATGCTTGTTTCTGTGCATGCTCTATATGGTGCGTTGCAAGGGGCAGATCAGCTTTTAGTAAACATGATAAATGGTGCAAAGCAGGGGAATGAAGAGAAAGAGAAGCAAACGAAAAAATATGAAGCAGAGCGTGATCAACTACTTCATATTATTTCATCATATAGTGTACTTGCTGAAGAACAGGCGATGCAAAATGAAGTGAAAGAGTTGCTTTATTACGTGCAACAGCGTCTATTCCTACGTTATAACGATGTGTTTACTGAATTTATTAATCCGGCGTCACTTCGAACGGATGGAAATGTGAAAACACAATTGCAACAGTGTGTTATGGAATTAGTAGCATTTATTCAGCATGATTTATTACAAGAAATGCGTGCGACATCATTACGTCTTGAAAAATGGATAGATGAAGCAATGAAGCGTGCAAAGGACGAAATTGTAGTGAACTGTAAAGTAGAAAATCAATCAATTTCTATGAATGGAACAGTTGAGTATGAATATAAAGATATTACACATAAAGAACCGTTCCCTTCAGTTGAAATAAAAAATTTCAAAAAAGCACTGGCACATTTTAAAAATGAGAAAAGCTTTTTTGAAAAGAATGACAAAGCTTTTATGCAAGAAGACGCTAAATCTGTATTAGAACCGCTTGTATCAAACTATGTAGCCGATGAAAAAGATTTATTTGTCCATCATTATAAGCAAGAATGGGATATGAAGTGGAACTTATTCCAAAAAGTGATGCAACAAGATGTGATGAACTATTATGAAAGTATATTGTTTGCATTGGCTAAAACGATCGATGTATCTCTATATGAACAAAGTAAAGAACAATTGCACAATCAGTTAGTAGAGATTGAAAAAGAAATTTATGTTATATAGTCGTTATGAGAAAAAGATTCGTTCAATTTTCTTTTGTAGTACAGTATCTAAAGATTTGACAAATCCAGCAAATTCATCGGTAGAAATCATATGAGTAAGAACGAGTCGTCTGCCATCTGGTGTTTCACCGCATAAGACGAATGAAGAAAATTCGTATGTTTTATTTTCAACTACTAACTTTGGATAGGAATACGTGTCGCTTTTCTTCTTCTTTCCATCAATAGAGATGACGTTGCATTTTTTCTCATTGTTGTCCATGGTGAATCCCTCCTTTCTATTATTTATGGTAGACAAGGAGGGTTTAGAACAATAGAGATGGGGGGATTTTTTATGTCTTTTGTAATAGAACGTATTTTAAAAGAGGCTATACCGAAGTCTTTATTGCTACTTGCTGATCCAAGTGAACGGCAAATAGCTATATATGTACAAAGAGGGTTAACATACGTAGCAAAGCAAGGGGGCAGCATCATCGGTGTGTATGTTCTTTTGGAAACAAGGCCGAAGACGATGGAAATCATGAATATTGCGGTTGCAGAGCATTTGCAAGGAACAGGGATTGGGAAGAAGCTATTAAGGCATGCCGTAGAAACTGCTAAAGGATATGGTATGTCAAAACTTGAAATTGGTACAGGCAATTCTAGTGTTTCACAACTTGCTTTATATCAAAAATGTGGATTTCGTATTTTTTCTATTGATTTTGATTACTTTTCGAAGCATTATGAAGAAGAGATTATTGAAAATGGCATTGTATGCCGTGATATGATTCGGCTTGCAATGGAATTGAATTAGAACGTATAACTTATTTAGGGGGAAGAGAAGATGGAAGTACATAAAGCAATTACAGCACATTCTCGTAAACAAAATGAAAGTGTAAAAGCATGTTTACAATTAGATGCGCAGCGTGAAGCAGCTATTGAAGCAGCCGTATCTCTTGCGTCAAATGGGAAAGAATTTTCGGTTGATGTCATTAATGTTGTAACAAAGCAAATTAATGATCTTGCAAAAAATGGTGTTACCTTGCAGCGTAAATATGTTACAGAAGAAATGGTTATGGAGTATGTAAGTCGTTTACAAGAGAAAGAAGGTCGTTAAAGATGATAGTTACAGTCGAATGGTTACGTGAGCATATAGAAGATGAGAACGTCCGTGTAATCGATTGTCGTTTTGATTTAGCGAATCCTAATTGGGGTAGAGAAAAGTATGAAGAAGAACATATTCTTCATGCGTTATATTTTGATTTGAATTTAGATTTATCAAGTCCTATAGCAGAACATGGTGGCCGCCATCCGTTGCCAAGCATTGAAGAGTTTGCGGACAAGCTTTCGGAGGTTGGTATTGATGAACATACGACAGTAATTGCGTATGACAGTCAAGCTGGTGCAAATGCTGCTCGTTTATGGTGGTTATGTAACTATGTAGGACATGAGAAAGTATATATATTAGATGGTGGTTTCCCGGTTTGGAAAGAGAATGGACTACCGACAACAACGGAAATTCCTGTTGTTATACGAAAAACATTTAAAACAAACATACAAGATCATATGCTTGTATCGATGGAAACAGTAAGAGAGAATATCCAGGCAGGTGCAGATGTTACGTTAATTGATTCAAGAGAGCCAAAACGTTATGCTGGTGTAGAGGAACTTGTGGATCATAAAGCAGGACATATTCCGACAGCAGCAAACTATTTTTGGAAGGATGGAATGTTGCAATCAGGACAATTTAAGAATGAAGCTGAGCAACAAGAACGATTCCAAAATCTGTCGAAAGATAAGGAAACCATTGTATATTGTGGTTCTGGTGTTACGGCATGTCCAAATATCATTGCGTTAAAATTGGCTGGATTCCAAAATGTTAAATTGTATGCAGGTAGCTGGAGTGATTGGATTTCTTATCCAGAAAATCAAATTGCAAAAGAAGAAGATTAATCACTTGCATGCAAAAATAATTTGTATTAAAATAAGGTCACAAGCAAGAGATTGCTCGAAAAACTTTGTATTTTACACATTGGAAACAATGTGATAATATAACGACAAGTAAATAATACATCCTGCGGTGTACGTAACTTATTTATGTCTAAAACCGATGTTAGTTATACGGAAGCTCAATATTTAGCGACCATCATCAAGCCTTCCTTGTGGAGGAAGATGTACGGTAACTGTGAGGGCATCCACCTGCGAGTAGCGGGTTTTTGGACATTTACGAGGAGCGGCACGTGCGGGGGTCTTATTTTAACTAACCTTATATAAAATTCCTACGGTGTACGTAGCTTATGCATGTCTTAAACCAATAAGTTTAATATGGAAGTTCAATATTTAAATGTAGCTAACATGCCATCTTTTTAAGAAGGAAGTTACAAACATTTGTGAGAGCATCCACCTGTGAGAGCAGGTTTATGGACATCTAGAGAGAACGGCATATGTGGGGCTATATAAAAACCTTACGTTTTATACGTAAGTTTTTTTTGTTGCATAGATATATCAATATTATCTTGATTCACCTGTGAAGTTTCCGTAATAAATGTAGCACTTTCTGTCTTCATCAATCTCTCTTGAATCCAAGGAGAATTCCATAGACATGCCGTCTCGCTGAATATATATAATATCTGAATGAAGAGATGGTAAAATTTCTTCGTAGTTCCATACATTTTGACTATCTACTAAGCTTGAACTCGTTTCACTTAGTTCTCTAATTTCAAAACCGATGTGGGAGTATGTAGGGTCTGAAGGGTCATTGGCGAAAACTTCTTTTTGAATATAAATAACTGCTGTTCCGTCTGGATCAACCGAAGTTGCAGTAACAACATAAGTATTTTTCTCTTTAATAAAATATTCACAAGTCATGCGTGCGATAATTTCAGAATTAGAAATATTGGCGTAGTTCCATAAAGCAGGATACCCTTTCGTTTCATCATTAAGTCGATATTCTAAGCGCATTTAATCCCTCTTCTTCCTTTTTTTTTCTACTTTATCATGCCATCCTATATAATAGGAATAGAATTTAAAAAGGGGAGTGCGAAGGTGATAAAAACGAAATGGCTAGTAGGTGGTGTCGTAACGTCTTTAATGACTGGCACTTTATTTGGTTGCGCACAAGATCTTCCCCCAAAACCGAATGATAATAGTTGTTCTGATTGGGATTGGGATGATGAACTTGGGGTATGGCAGTGTGATGATAGTAGTTCAGGTTATCGTGGGCATTATTTCTATGGTGGGCGATACTATCAAAATAAATCCACTTTTAAAAATTCATCGGCGTTTAAATCGTATCAATCGTCTGCTGAATTTAAAGGTGGAATTGGAAGCGGTTCAAAGGGAGGATTTGGGGGCTAAAATATGTCGCAATACATAAGGGATCGAAAAGAATTTTATTTAAAATATCCGAATTTTTGGTCGGATTTATATGAATGTGAGTATAGTTTGTTTCATGTTTTTTCTATAACAAATCAGACTTTGGACCAATTACACTTAGCGACTGAACGAATGGGGAAAATATTTTTTAAGACTGCTAGACTGCTGCGTAATTTAAGTGACGAACAGCTTCTAGATCTTGGCTTTCCATCCGCGAGTTTATCTTTCATTAGAATGAAAGGGCTTTATCCTGAATCTGTAATTTCGCGATTTGATTTTGCTGTAACAGAGGATAACAAAATCAGAATGCTTGAGTTTAATAGTGATACACCAACTTTTATTGTGGAATGTTTTCAAATGAATGGGAAAGTATGTGAAAATCTAGGCTATGATGATCCAAACTCGGATCAAGAACGATTGCTATCTTCTGGTGTAACGAAAGCAGTAATGGAAGCGACAAAGGGATTAGATAATCCAAATGTTGTTTTTACAGCACATCATGAACATATCGAGGATTGGAATACCACTATGTATTTAAGTCAGCTATGCCATGTTGAAAATAAAGTAGTGCCAATGTCAGAACTTAGAATTACAAAGGATGCTCTAGTCGATAAAGATGGGGCGAAGATTGATGTTTTATATCGCCAAACATATCCGATAGAAGATTTAATTGAGGATCAAGATCCTGAAACAGGGGATTTGGTAGGTGTGGAACTGTTACAACTTGTAAAAGCCGGAAAGCTTTTTATAATAAATCCTTTGTCAGCATTTTTACTTCAGCCAAAATCAATTCAGTGTCTTATTTGGGGGTTAGCAGAAGAAGAGGCCTTTTATACAAATGAGGAACAACAGTGGATTAAAGAATATATGTTACCTACATATTTAGAACCAGATTTATTTTTAGGCAAAGGTTCTTTCGTTCAAAAACCTTCATTTGGGAGAGAAGGAGATACAATTACGATTCGCGATAAAGACGAAAATATTATGCTTCAAAATGCACACCAAACGTATAAAGCGTCACTGCCGATATTTCAAAAGTATATAGAACTTCCAGTCGTATCCTTGGAAACAGAAAAAGGGATGGAGAAACTGTCGTATGTGTTTGGTTCGTTTTTAATTGCTGGAAAAGTGAGTAGTATCGGTATTCGCGCGGGAGAAAAGATTACAGGAAATGAATCGTACTATTTACCGGTAGGTATAAAAAGGAGGGGGAAAAATGATTAATTTTTTATTATATTTAGCAGTAACACTCGGACTTTTATGTATTGGTCTGTTCTTGATGGAAGTGACAACGAAAGTTAAGGAATTTAAGTTAATGGCTCAAGGGAATAAGGCGGTAAGCTATGTGCTTGGAGGACGATTACTTGGGTTAGCTATTGTTTTATATTCGACAGCAGCTAATTCAATTTCACTTCTTGATATGATTTCGTGGGGAGCAGTTGGGATTTTGGCTCAAATTATCGTTTTTTATTTAGCTGAGTGGCTTACACCGCGCTTTAATATAAACAAAAGTCTTGAAGAAGATAATCAAGCAGTCGGTCTTTTTCTTATGTTTTTATCGCTTTCAATTGGGATTGTAATTGCTGGCTGTATAACTTATTAAAAACTTTACGTTTAAACGTAAAGTTTTTTTTATCCCGCTATTTGCCGGGCAGTAAGACCCCCACCTCAAAATTCAGCGAAAGCAAAGAAGTTAGGTGGGGGGCTGCCCGTAAAAGCCCGATTGGTGTGGGCTAATAATCAGTGGGGGATGAACAAAACCCCACTGATTAAAGTTTCACTTTATATATGTTAGTTTGCCATACCTTTTGAAAAAATTGTAGGCTACTGTTGACATCTATTTTAAATAAGAGTAACATTTTCAATGTAATGAAAATAAGTCTCTGTTAGGTGAGGCTCCTGTATAGAGAAATGCTACTGCCCAAAAATGTCGAGAGACGCCAATGGGTCAACAGGAATGATCGAATTAAGGTTTTTCTTAACGTAGCTGGTAATGTACCTATGCTATACAGTGCTAAAACTCGGCGAGGGAGAGGTCCGTAGATTTCTAATTATATTAGAAATCGTTTATTTGTGTATGTAATGGCCACTACTCTCTTAAGGGTAGGGGTCTTTTTTGTTACCAAGCTATGAGTAATTTCATAGTATAAACTATAAAATTAAACGAGGAGGTGAGGAGCATGTCAAATTCTGACTCGGTTCCGTTACCCATATACTTCAAATCAAAAATATATGATGTAGGCAGGAAACGATTTGTTCCTCCCTCTATATTTATCACAATGTAGCGTTTATAAAGCGCTAGACACTTTCACAGTAAAGTGGATAAATTGAGAAACAAAGCGTTTCTTCCTATGTTGTAAAGGAGGAGACGATAATATGTTATATGCAAACAAAACGGTGGGTAACACGTCATATAAACTAAATAAAAAATCAATAAAAGAACAAGCAATGCTCCAAAAAAATAAAGATTTATTAATTGAAATTGCAACAAGAGATGTAAAATCTGTATTTGCATATTTTAAAACAACAAGAGACGGACTATCAATGAAAGAGGCGCAAAAACGTATTCAAGTATATGGCCGAAATGAACTAACTTCAAAAAGAGCAATTCTTGCAGAAGTAATGATGAAGCTTGGTGGCATGATTCCAGGTTTTTCAAAACAACGTGTGTGTGATGAATTACAACGTGAAACGATTACTGTATCTAGAGTAGAATGTTCCAGTAGTACAGGGCTAAATAGTGAACTGAAAATGATGGAGATACCAGTGCAAGAACTTGTACCTGGAGATATGATTTTTCTTTCGGCTGGAGATGCTGTGCCAGCTGATGTACGTATTATTTATGCAGATGATTTATTAGTGAATGAGTCTGTGTTAACGGGAAACGAAGCGAGTATAGAGAAGTTTGAAAGCTGCTATCACCTTGAACGTAAACGATTTATTCCATTAAAACGGATGAAAGATTATAATCCACTTGAGCTTGAAAATGTATGTTTTAAAGGTTCACATATCGTTAGTGGAAGTGCAAAGGCTGTCGTTGTTTCTACTGGAAAAAATACGTATTCAGGCATATTGCATACTTGTTGTAGTAGAACGTCTTAATGTGTTAATGGTGCTAAATATACAAAAACAATGTATAATAGACAAAGTTGAGCAAAAACGTAGAATGGTAATCTATTTATATAACCTTACGTGATAACGTGAGGTTATTATTTTTTTAATAGGAGAGGAATTATGAAAAAAGTATTGTTAGTTGATGGTATGGCACTATTATTTCGTGCTTTTTACGCAACAAGTGTCTACGGACAATTTATGAAACGACAAGATGGAACCCCTACGAATGGGATTCATGGTTATATGAAACACTTGTTAACAGCTACGCAAGCGATTGAACCAACACATATCGTTACATGCTGGGATATGGGAAGTACGACATTTAGAACAGAATCGTTCTCGAATTATAAAGCAAATCGTGCAGCGCCACCAGAAGAATTAATTCCTCAATTTGATTTAGTGCAAGAAATGACTGCGAAATTATCCATTCCAGTTATCGGTATGAAAGGCTATGAAGCCGATGATTGTATCGGTACGCTTGCAAAACAATACTGCAATGAAGCTGAAGTTTATATTTTAACTGGTGATACAGATTTACTTCAACTTGTTGATAAGAACGTTACAGTTATGCTTCTGCGTAAAGGAATTGGAAATTACGAATATTACACACCGGAGAAAATCATGGAAGAAAAAGGTGTAGAGCCGTGGCAAATCGTCCATGCAAAAGCTTTCATGGGAGATACAAGTGATAATTATCCAGGTGTAAAAGGTATCGGTGAAAAAACAGCGTATAAGCTTATTCAAGAGCACGGAACAGTATCCGCTGTACTAGAAAATGTAGAATCATTAACAAAAGCGCAGCGTACGAAGATTGAAAGTGATTTAGAGAACTTAAATATTTCGTTGCAATTAGCACAAATTCACTGTGAAGTTCCAATTTCATGTTTACTAGAAGAGGGATTACACACAATGGATGAAGAAAAACTTAGATTTGTTTGTGAAGAAATGAATTGGGGAAGACCTGAAATATTAATAAATATGCTATAAATAGTTTGGAAAGAGGGATGTTGCATAAGTCGAAATTTGACTTGGTGACACCTTCTTTTTGTTTTTGTAAACAGTATTATAGTAAATAAAATTATGTCAAACTCAATTTTAAATATATAAATGTTTCGACAAGATATAATGATAAAAGTTGATGGGAATAGTAATTTTTATAATGAAGTGAATTAATTTCAACATAGTTTTAGAGAGTCTTTTTTTCGTGTTCACAAAGTTGTCAGAAAATAAACGGAATTTTCATATGAAGTTCAAATAGAATTCACAACAATCAATTATTATAAGGACACACAGATAATTCTTTATCTTTTATATAAACCATCCCCCAAGGAGGACAATGAAAATGAGAAAAAAAGTGAGAAAATCTTTTAAACAATTATTAATTGAAAATAAACAATCACTATTAAATAATAAAGAAAATATGAAAGAAATTGAAGAGAGAATTGAGAAACGACATGTAGCATATAGTGGTGCTAGTAATTAAATAAAATAATAAAGATAGCCTATGCAGGCTATCTTTTTTATTTTATATTGAAAAAACGCTATTCATCTCTTTAATTTATGTAAATATGCAAGATATTTTTATAGTGTTTTTCTATCAATATTACTCATTTTTCGAGGTTGAAATTGGTATATACCAATTTTTGAGATTCGCTATTCATAATATTACAAAAAATGTTACAATACACTCAAATTTATACTATAAAATCATTTTAATATGAAAAATTGGAATGAAAAGAAAGGAGAGGAATATGAATAAAGATGTCGCTTTGAAATGATTATTATCATTTCATTAGGAGTTGATGTAAAAAGATGAAGAGATACGAAGAATTGGATTCTATAAGAGGGATTTCTTCATTAATAGTAATGATCGGTCATCATTTAATGATTTTTTCAGCATTTCAAAATTACAGTTATGAAGATAATAAACCATTTGTTGTGTATCTATTAAAAGAAACGCCTGCTCGTCTAATTTTTAGTAGTGGTAATGAATCTGTTATTATCTTTTTTGTTTTGAGCGGATTTGTTTTGTATGAATCTATTCAAAAAACCTATAGTAGTTATGGGGCATACCTTTTAAAACGTATATGCAGAATATACATTCCCTATATTGTAGCAATAATTATAGCTATTATATGCCAGGCTACAATTAGTGGATATGGTATTTCTTATTTAAGTGAATGGTTTAATCGCTCGTGGACGATTGAAAGTTCTTCAAGTTTAATAGCGCAACATATTTTATTGGTTGGGAAATATAATACAGATGCATATAACGGTGTGATTTGGTCACTTGTCCATGAAATGCGAATATCAATAATTTTTCCGCTAATTTTGATGATTTGCTTACGAAAAACGTTGAGGTGTTCATTACTATTATTGTTTAGTTTTAGTATATGTTCTGTCGTAATATTATTTTTGTTTCGCTCGGGCTTAACATTAACAAGCTATGCATTAACGTTGCATTATACGGTGCTGTTTTTACTAGGGGCACTAATTGCGAAGTATAAAAATAAATTAATAGTTTTTTATAGTAATTGTACTAAAAACACGAAAATTGCATGGTTTTTATTTGCGATTTTACTTTTTATGTACGAAGGACTTATTGGAGAAATGAAAGTGCTCAATAATTTCATATTTCGAGACTACGTAGTGGCGATAAGTGCAAGTCTATTTGTCATATTAAGCTTGTCAATATCAACTTTGTCGTCCTTGCTACGCAATAAATACTTGTTATATTTGGGGAAGATTTCTTACAGTCTTTATTTATACCATATTATATCGTTGTTTTCCCTTATATACATGCTCCATGAAATATTACCGTTGCCTATTATTTTAATTTTTTCACTTATATTTTCGTTTATACTTGCAATGCTTTCGTATATATATGTAGAAAAATTTGCATTCAGAGTCGGAAAATATGTAACAAAACAAGTGGATAGAAAGAAGAGAGGGGTATCTGTAAAGAGTGACTTGCAGGATGTTATTCAGAAAAGGGCGGTGAAATAATTGAAGCAAGAAATGAGTATAAAAGATTTTCAACAATTAATGAAAAGAAGATTCGTAACGATTATTTTAACGATGTGTTGTTTAACCGCTTCTTTAGTTCTTATCTCTATGTATGTTTTAAAGCCGTCATATCAATATTCAACGCAAATTCTTGTTGGGAATTTAGATGAGTTTAATAAGGAAAATTCAACAAATAAAACACAAGAAAATAAGCAACTAGTAACATCGTATGTCGATATTTTAAAAAGCCCATTAATTATTTCAACAGTCAAAAAAACTTTGAAATTAGAGCAATCAAGTTATGAATTAGCACAAAAAATCTCGGTGGTGAATACGGACAACTCACAAATTGTAACTGTTACAGTAAAAGATTCCAATCCGAAAGTCGTGAAAGACATTGTAAAGACATTGGCAGAGCAATCACAACAAAGTTTTCAACAGTACACAAATGTACAAGGTGTGAAAGTGTTGACGGATCCTGAGTTACAGGAACAGGCTGAAAAATTGTTTCCGAAATTTCAACTGATCATTCCTATTTCTTTAATTGTTAGTTTTTTTGTTGGGATAGGTTTAGCTGTATTTCGAGATTATTTTGATGAACGTATATACACGGAACAAGATTTAGAGAAAATAACAACAGTCTCTGTTATTGGTCACGTAAATGTGAAACCGAATAGAAAACAGAAATCTACAGAGATTGATAAACAATCATCTATATATCGAGGTGAACATGTCGATGTTTAGGACAAAGAAACAGCTGCCATTCGATTTGCATGATGATCTGATGAAAGAGCAGTTTTATACGGTGTATCACGAGCTGAAAAAATCTGGAAAACAACTATTCACAGTTAGTTCAACGAAGGACAGAGGGGTTGTTGCCTCGCTTATAGTAAATATGGGTCTAGTGTTTGCGGAAATGAAGAAAAAGGTGTTACTTATTGATGTGAATTTTTCTGACCCTCAATTACATGTATTATTACAAAGTGATCACATGATAACAGTAAACGATATAATAAGCTCTTCCCCCTGCAATTATGAATCTTTTTCTAGTAATTTATCTAAATACTTATATTGTATTCCTGCAAAAAAAACAGTACACACAGGGACGCCCTTAGTTGCTATGGATGAATTTGATAATGCGATTGCTAAGTGGAAAGAAGATTTTGATTACATTTTCTTTTATTCTTCTGAAGTATTTGATCTTCCTGCTACGCACATTATTGCAGAGAAATGCGATGGAGTGGTCTTAGCAGTTAAAAAGCGAAAAGATTCACTACGTACAGTGCAAAAAGTAATAGCGGATATAAATAGGAAAGAATGTGAATTAATAGGTATAATTTTATATTCTTGAATGTGGGGGTAACGATCCATGATTCGTGAAACAAATCAAGCCAAGTTGTATACGATTCCGGCTCAAGAAAAGCCTAGCATATTGAATCGAAGTGTAAAACGCTTGTTTGATATTATATTTTCAATCATATTGTTACTATTAACGATACCAATTATGTTGTTCTTTTGTATTATGATTACTTTAGAAACATCAGGGGCTCCAATTTACTTTCAAGAACGTTTAGGTATAAACGGGAAGAAGTTTAATGTATTTAAATTAAGATCAATGGTAAAGGATGCTGAAATAAATGGCCCACAATGGGCAAAAGAACATGATTCAAGAATTACAAAAGTTGGATTGTTTATAAGAAAAACGAGAATTGATGAATTACCACAACTTTTAAATATTTTAAGAGGAGATATGTCTTTTGTAGGTCCTAGACCAGAGAGAGAGTTTTTTTATAATGAATTTGATGCGTATATTCCAGAATTTAAGGAACGTTTAATAGTAAAACCAGGATTAACAGGATGGGCACAAATAAATGGAGGGTATAATCTTGATCCAAAGGAAAAGTTGAGGCTGGACATGGAGTATATTGAAATGAAAACATTTCGGATGGACATCCGTATTTTATGTAAAACCGTTTTAATTGTATTGAACGGTAATGGTGCAAGATAAATATATATGTAAACAAACAACATATGTAAGTAGGTTACTTGCAAAGGAGAACTTGTATGGGTAGATCTATTCTAAACAATATTATCCATCTATTTTATAGTACGATTTTAGCTAACCTTCTTCAGGCCGTCAGTTTAATTGTTTTAGCAAACTTTTTTAACGCACAACATTATGGGATGTTTAGTGTTGCCATAGCAGTGACGTTTGTTATGTTATTCTTTACAGACTTAGGACTTAGTAATACGTTTCTTCGAGAAGGGGCAAAGGATGGAGCAGATTTAGAGAAGATTTTATCATCGTATATAAAAATAAGGATGATTCTACTTATTTTTATTTCTATCATCGGTTATATTGCTATTCATTATATGTATGCGGATAAAAATTTAATTTATATGATGATAAACGTAATGTTTTTCATGTTAATAGGATTAACTTGGCAAAACATAGGAATTGCCTATTTTCAACTGACGGAACGTATGAAGTATATAGCGCTCATAAAAGTTGTATCAGCATCAGTTGTCATTATAATTACATGTTTTTGTATTTTCGGAGAGTTACCGGTGTATGTAACAGCTCGCTTATATGCTTTTGGTTATATGATCGGTGGTTTATTCAGTATATATATCATGAGAAGAAAGACGAAAATGAATATGAAAGTCGTAATTCATAAAGCGTTATTTTGGCAATTAACTCCCTTTATTATTAGCGGTTTTTTAATAATGAGTACGCCACAATTAGCACCTATCTTGCTTAACTATACATTGCCATTAAGTATGGTAGGTGTTTTTGCAGTGGCGTACCGGATGCCGGCAGCTTTATATCAAGTACCAGGGGTAATTGCAGGTGCATTTTTCCCAGTGCTCTTTAAGCATTATAACCAGAATAATATAGAAGAGCATACGAAATTAAATTTACTTCAAATTAAATCAATGGCGATTGTAGGAATATGTATGACGATCGGTTTATATCATTTAGCACCATACTTTATTTCTATATTTTTTCATGAAGAATGGCGCAATGCAGTAGAACCACTCCAAATATTATCATTTCTTATTGTGCTACAAAGTTTAAATATTGCTATTGCTGACGGTTTAACGACGAGTGGATGTCAAAATAAGAGGACTGTTGTGCAGTGTGTAGCATTGGTGATCGGTGGAGTTATGCTTTATAGCTTTAGTAGTCTTGGTGGAGTGATAGGAGCGGCATACGCTATGGTTTTATTTGAAATAGTCGCTTTAGTGGGATATATAGCGGTAAGTGTAGTGAAGAAAAAAATTGTATTCCAAATTGTAATACCGTATACAATTTATTTTGGTGTAACCTTTATTGGAGTGCAATATATATTACATACATATCATTTAATTGCGCTTGTTCTTAATATACTAATTGTAGTAGCTGCCATATTCCTATATGATTATGAGCTAAAAAAACTTCTTCTTTCTTTTATAAGAAAAATACGCAAAAAGGATTATATTACGAAACAGGGGATATAGCCTATGGAAAATAATATGAAAGTATCGATGGGATGGATTATTCTTCTAATATTATTTGTTATGTTAAGTAAATACAATTTATATATTGGATTTTCATTGAAAATATATATGATTTTTTTAGTCATATATTTTTGTTTAACAATTAAAGATTTTCATATTCAAAAGTTATATTTTTATGAAGTTATATTTTTACTGTTTTATTTCATTTATTGTTTGAGTGGAATTCTTTCTATGTATTTAAATGCTAGTATTCGTATGATTTTTGGCGTGCTACTTGTTTTAGGATGCTATTTTATAATGAGGAATTTATTGGGCAATACTGAAATAGTGGTACTTGAATCATCTATTGCTTATGTAGGAGTAGTATTTAATGTAGTAAGTCTAATACTCTATATAATCGGTTTACAATACTTTAGTTTATACGGTGGAGAAGAGAGAGAAATTTTTGCCGGGTTATTAGTTGATAGAGGATATCCACGGTTAATTGGATTGCTAGATGATCCTAACATTTTTATTTTCTATAATACAATATTTTTTATGTACTATATGACGAATTTACAAAATATCACTAACATACTAGGGTTAATTTTATGTGTTACGACGAGTTTATTAACCTTTTCAAGGGGGGGGATATTAGCGCTTGTGCTTGTCGTTTTTGTATATATATGTATGTCTAGTTTCGCTAAAAAAATCAAAATAATTATGAGTTTAGTATTGTTTAGTGTAGTTATTTTTAGTTTATCGAATAGTGTAATGGGGGGCCAATTAGATGACATATTAAATAAACGAATTTCTGATTTTTCCCATGATAATGGAAGTGGTAGATTTACATTATGGGAAGCTGCTTTTAAATATTATTTATCCAATCCATATATCGGAATCGGTGCTTTTAACTTTTCGAATTATTATGAGTATCAATTTAATGAAAAATTATATGTACACAATACATTTTTAGAAATTTTGTCTGAATCGGGTACAATTGGTTTTCTTCTATATAGCGCGTTTTTATTCATATTAATGTTCAAGCTAGCGCAGCATACTTTGTTTCGTGAAAAACCATATCTTCTATTGACTATGATTGCATTTTTATTTCAGATGATGTCATTGTCACTCATTATTAACGAAGCGTTCTTTTTATTTTTAGCAGTTGTTGTGAAGTATATTTCAATATATGAAGGAAGGGGAAAGATAGATGGTAAAATGTCTATCAGCACATAACGAGCCGCCTTATGTTTCTGTAATAACACCTTCTTATAATAGTATACGATTTATAGGTGAGACAATTTCATCTGTACAGAATCAATCGTATGAAAACTGGGAAATGATTATCGTTGATGACGGTTCAACCGACCAATCTGCCGCAAAAATTAAAGAGATAATAGAAGGAGACTCACGAATTAGGTTATTATCATTAAAAGAAAATGTTGGTGCTGCTAAAGCTCGGAATTTAGCGATCCAAGAGGCAAGAGGAAGGTATATTGCCTTTTTAGATAGTGATGATATATGGTTGCCGCATAAATTGAAGACACAATTGTTATTTATGGAAGAAATGAATATAGCTTTTTCATATGCGTCGTATAGTTTAATTGATGAAAATGGTAATGAACTAAATTGCGAAGTGAGTGTACCAAAATCTGTTGACTATCATTATTTAGTAGGAAATACAATTATCGGGTGTTTAACAGTGATGATTGATCGTAAAAAAATTCCGTATGTCGAAATGCCTAGTATACAGCCGGAAGATACAGCGTTATGGCTGAACTTATTACATGAAGGGTATGAAGCAAAAGGGATACAGCAAGTGTTAGCAAAATATAGAATTGTTACAAATTCTGTTTCTAGAAATAAAATTAGAGCAGCTTTTCGGTATTGGAAATTGTTAAGGGAACAAGAACGACTGAATTCGGTGCAAATTTTTTACTATTTTAGTAAGTATGCTTATCATGCTTATAAAAAAAATAAAATCAATGTAGTTGGGAAGACGCAATTATGAATATACTGTTGATGACAGATAAATTGATAACTGGCGGAGCAGAGAGTTATTTCTGTAAATTGGAAAGTAATTTGCGTTATGATGATTTTAAGATTTATACAGCTGCAGGTGATGGAGAACTATATGAATCTCTTACTAGAAAAGAAAATTTTATATTAATTAGTCGATGGAATCATTTGAGAAATATTTATTATTTACGAAACGAAATTTGTAAACGAAAGATAGAACTTATTCATGCAAATAGTTTGCGAATGGTATTATATGCTTTTCTACTTCAAAAGTTTATTAAAAAAAAGATAAAAATTGTTTATACGAAACATAATGTAACGATATTAGAAAAGAAAATGCCAGCCCTTTTTCGTTATTTCATGAATAAATATGTGAACAATATTATTACAGTAAGTGAGTTTGAAAAGAATAATTTAATTTCAATTCATGTAGCAGAAGAAAAAATAAATACAATTTATAACGGCGTCGATATTGAAAAGTTTTTATTCCAGCAGAAAAAGAAAGAATCTACATATAAAATAGGGATATTAGCTAGATTATCCAAAGAGAAAAACCATCAACTATTTGTCAAAATTGCAAATGTGTTGAAAAAGAGAAATGATTTTATGTTTTATATTGCTGGTGATGGACCAAAGAAAGAATCGATTATGAAAGAAATAGAAAAATATGGGTTGCAACAGAGTGTAAAGATGTTAGGGAATATTTCAGAACCACATGAGTTTATAGGGAATATGGATGCCTTACTTTTATTATCTTTTCGTGAAGTGTTTCCAATGGTAGTAATCGAAGCGATGGCTACAGGGACACCAATTGTTTCAATAGATGTTGGCGGAATACATGAAGCGGTAATAGATGGAGAATCAGGTGTTTTGATATCTGAATATTGTGAATCTGAATTTGCAAGTGCGCTTGAGGAACTACAAGGGAATGAAGAAAGGGTGACTGCTATTAGACTAAAAGCACGAGAGAAAGCAGTGAAGTCTTTCTCGTTAACTAAAATGATAGAAGAAACGAAAAATATATATGAATTAAACAAATGACCGGGTAGGTCGTTTGTTTTTTTTATTATAGAAACTTTTAAGAGAGAACTCACATATTATATGAAAAAAGGTAATATGAGGAGTGAATTTATTTTGTCAGAATATATTTCTTCCCAAGAAGATTGTGCACCAAAAGGTAGCGTTCACATCGATTGTTTTGGCGCAGTTCCAAACTCGGTAAATGATAGCTCATTAGCAATTCAGCAAGCTATTGATTATTGTGTAGCGAATCGAATTTCGACGGTTCGAATTACAGGGGTAAATACGTACAAAATTGTAAAGCCGATTGTTATTAAATCAAACGTAAGATTAGAGTTAGATCCTACCGTAACGTTGCAAATTGATGGGGATTTTAATGCATTTGAGCTACAAAGTAACGCTTCGATAGTTGGTGGTACTATTCAAGTTATAAATCCATTGTTTCAATCTGCTGTTATTTATGTTTCTGGTTCACAACAAATCGAAGTACCTAATCAATCTGTTATATCAAATATAAATATAATAAATATAACTCCATCGTATAAAGGAAAAGCTATACATTTTTATTGTCAAAAGGCATGGGACTATATTAGTTTCTTTCAAGTTAAATTTATTCAAATTAAAAACTTTCAAACTGCAATATATTTGAAAACAGAGTATATAGATGATATCAATACACCTTGCTGGATTAACGCCAATGTATTTCAATCTATATTTATTGATGGATGTGTATATGGGATTGAAGTAGATGGAAATAGTGATTTGCCAAATGAAAGTTCAGGAAATACGTTTCATGATATTCAAGTGCAATGTAGACAACAAACGAAAAAAGTAATTCGTTGCTCAGGTGCGTATAATACATTTGATTGTATGATTTGGGATACTTACCGGATGAGTAGTGAACAAATTGTCATTGAATTTTCTTCTAATTCTCATCGTAACTACCTTTTTTCAAATCTGCTTTCGACAATTATTGTAGATAAAGGACAATACAATGTTTGTAAGTCTACTTATGAAGAATCCCTACGAATTCAGTTACCGATTACGTTAAATAGACCTCATTTAATAGGGAATCAAGATGATATTTTAGTAAATGCCCAGCAGAAATATAATGTTAAGCAAGTAAGTGGGAAAGTGCCTTACGGGGGGAATCTCGCAAATTGCTTTAATTTAATAGATGAACAAAGTGTAAACTATATTGACGTTCCAGATAGTAATCCAGTTGTAATTGAACTGGATTTTACGAAAAAACCAATACAAATGTTAAATTGTTTTGGAATGTATTTTGGGTGGGGAGAGAGCCCAAAGAAAATTAAAATTGAATATGCATTAAGCGCAACTGGAAGTTGGGTTATCGCGTTGGATGTTCCATTAAATGTTGGCGATACAATTATATCGAATATGAAGGCGAGTCAGTTATATAAAGTTAGAATTACATTAAGTGGTTATTCTCAAGATCATAAACGTTTTCGAATTAATCGTATCTTTGCAAGATCTTCTATGGAAAATGGGAATGCTTGGTTAGCGACAACTGGAGGAAGAATGTTTGGAGATATTGAAATAGAGGCAAGTAAAGGTATAATCATGAAGACTGCTAGTGGAGTGAAATGGAAAGTTACTATTAATGAAGCTGGCCAACTTATTACGACTAAAATAACTTGAGATGTTGTTTAATTGTATATTCTTGGACGAGTTACAACATAGTGGGATATAGGTAATGAAAAAGAGATTGTAATTTGGTTTCAACCAAACTACAATCTCTTTTTTGTTTAAATTACTTCCACCAAATCCAAGTCCAAAGGTAATTTCGTACATTTCGAGGAGTAATGCGAATGAAGCGTTCACCGTCAAAGAAACAATTTAAATTTGGAAGTGTTTCATCTGGATTTTCTGGAACAAAGGTGACGATGTTTTCGTTACTTGTAACGGTTACTGTAATTGGTGGATCGGTAGCGGATTTGAAGTTGTAATGTTTTAATCGCAAGATAAATACTTTCTACCCTAAAATAGCTTCTACGTAAAGAACATCACTACTAGCAGGGATATTTAAAATAACGATAGAACTATTTTGTATATAGATAATGTTACACCAGCAGGGTTTTAATTACTAATTTCACTTAATTTTTAAGTGAATAGTGTCATATCACATACATATAGTTCTGGTCAAAATAGGATATGTATGCGGTAGTTAAAGGGAAAAGTATATAAGCGGATTTAGAAAGAACAATCTAAGAGTCTAGATAAAGAGAGGGAGAATGATTGAATTGGAAATTAGGGTGGAGCGTCTTAGGGAAGAAAAAACAGGGAATATTGTATCATTATCTTCTTATATTGGGTGGGATTATAACAGAGAAGAAATTGAGACTATTTTTAACGCAGGGATTGTATACGGTGTTTGGAATGAGAAAGAGGAACTAATTGCTAGCGCGGCAATAATATTATATGGGGAGAAATTAGCGTCTATCGGAATGGTGATTGTACATCCAGATTATAAGGGGAGAGGGATTGGAAAGATAATAACGGAAGCGTGCGTTAAAAGCGTATCAGCTCATACTCCAATTATGCTGATTGCTACGGATGAAGGGAAACCTTTATATGAAAAGTTAGGATTTAGGGCAGTAAGTTATGTTTCTAAATACATATGTAACTCATACAATGCGAAAGATTATTGTGTAAGAAATGAAGATTATGTGATGAATTATGAAGAGGGTGATTTAGAAAAAATAGATGAATATGCGTTTGGAACAAATAGAAAAGAGTTTTTAAAGAAAAGAATTATGCAAAGTGAACAGTGTATCGTTGTAAAGGACAAGGAACAAAATGTATTAGGTTACGGTTTAAGCATACAAACACCAGAAAATAAGATAATAGGACCAGTTGTTGCTAAAAATAATGCGATGGCAATGAGAATAGTACATAATTTAGCAAGAGGACATAATGGAAAATTAAGAATGGATGTACCAGAAGGAAAGAACGATTTCATGAAAGAATTAGAGATTGCTGGTTTTAAAAAGGTGAATACACCACCAATTATGATGAAAAATAGTAATCGGTTATTAAAAAGAAATGGTGAACTATATAGTATTGCAGCGCAAATTTTTGGATAAAAAAGAATCCTTTTAAATGAAGGATTCTTTTTTGAGCCAATTTAATCACGATATTGGTCATGAGTAGGTTGAAAAAGATCTTCCTCGACATCTCTAACAACTGAAAAATGATCAACATTATAATGACCATGGAGAATTTTATTATGGTGAGAGATAATTTGCTCTGCAGACAATACGTTAGAATCAGTTGTTGAATGACCGTTTTTAATTAATGTAACGTCAAATCCTTGTACAGTTGCTGCCCTAACAGCAGTGTCAATGCAATGTTCTGTTTTACATCCGCCTATAACAATATGATTAATGTTTTCTTCTTTTAAAAGTTCAAGTAAAGAAGTGCCGTAGAATGAATTGGTTGCTGCTTTATTAATAAAGATTGCAGACTGGGGTACTTGAATTTGATTATGTACTTCAAATCCTTCGCCACTACCAGAAGCAACATCGATATCTCTTACGAAAACAATAAGGGCATTTGAATCTATTGCTTTCTGTATGGCTGTATTTAGTATAGATAAAAGCTCAGTTTTACGAAAAACTTCATTTTCTTGCTCATTTCCATCAATTAATTCTTGTTGAGCGTCGATAATTAATAGTGCTTGTTTCATCGTGTCTCCCCTTTAATATGAAATAAGTTCCACTTTACATATTCCTTCAGATTGTTAGGAAATCCTCCATTGTAAGCGAAGTAGAAGATTGATTTACAAAGTTGTCAAAGAAATTTCATTCTCATAGCGTGTAAAAACATGTATGATAGGAGATGGAGAATTTTTGAGTAGGTGGGAATAACATGCAAACAGTAGAAGATTATCTTTCATTCTTACATACGAAAGGATTTAAATTATCAGAGGAAGCACAGGGGTTTATTATGTTTGGACAAGGATATACTGGTGCGTCTGATGGGATTGTGAACGCAGCAATAGAAGCGACCATTAAACATCAATTACAGTTTGATGGCAGTTATTTCGTTGCGTTATTAGAACGATTGAAAGAAGAAGAGATTACAGATAAAAAAAGCGCTAAGGCTTTTATGCGGAAGTTACAAGCGTAACTTCACGCAGCCTGCGCTTCTTTTTTTGTTTTGGAAGGTAATTCAACAAAAATCATGCCTAGGAAAATACATAGACATCCGATAATAGCAGAAATAGAAAGTTGTTCATTTGCAACGAGAACGCCTGTTAAGGCAGCAAAAACGGGCTCCATTGCGAAAATAATTGCTACTCTCGTTGGAGAAGTGTGTTTTTGTGCCGATGTTTGAATGAAAAAAGCAATAGATGTTGCAAACAGGGCAGTTAGAAAGAGTGCGAATAAAAAGGATTGATTCGTCCATAGTGATACGGAAAATAACTTTTCCCAATCTTCAAACAAAAAAGCGCAAATAGAAGAAAATATACCAACAGCTAATACTTGAGATGTGCTTAATAATAAAGGTGATATTTTTTTAGAAAAGAAGCCGTTAATAAGAATATGGGCAGCGAAAGCAACTGCACAACCGAGAACAAGTATATCTCCTATATTTAATTGGAAAGAATCAGCAGCTGTTAATAAGTATAAACCTGTTGTAGCTACAGCAATACCAAGTACGATGAAAATGGTAGCTTTTTGTTTTAAAAAGATAAATGATAAGATTGGGACCATAACAATGCTTAGCCCAGTTAAGAAACCTGCTTTTGAAGATGTTGTATAGAGTAAGCCAAATGTTTGCAATAAATAACCGACAAATAAGAAAAAACCAACGATTATCCCTGCCGTGCTACTATGTTTTATATCTTGTTTTGAAGTTTTTTGTGAGAAAATAATTTGAACGAATAATAAAATAATTCCAGCGAATAAAAAGCGAATACCATTAAACGTAAATGGACCAACGAAAGACATAGCGTTTTGAACGACAACAAACGTAGCTCCCCAAATAAAAGAGACAAATAATAAAGCAAGAGGAGCAATCCACTCTTTTTTCACACTCATACCCCCGTTAATTTTGTAAGATAGCTTTTCTAGCTAATTCATCAGCTACTTTATTTTGACTACTTGGAATCCACTTAATAAAAAAGAGATCGAAGTTTTTTATGTACTGCAGCGCTTCATCTAAAAGAGGTGCAAATATTTTATTTTTTGCGTATTCCTTTTCAACAGCCCGTTCGACAAGCTGGGAATCTGTACGAAAAGAGACAGTGCTATAATTATGCTCGATGCAATATTTTAATGCTAGAAGTAAAGCGCGATATTCTGCTTCATGATTGGACATTGTTCCAAGTGGTACTGATAATTGTACAGGCGGCTGAACGCCTTTAATAAACACTCCTGCACCAGAAGGACCAGGATTTCCTTTTGATGCACCATCAATATATACTTCAATCAAAATGAGAAACCTCCAAATTATAAGATTATCCCCTACTTAAATATTTTTTGAAGTAGGGGATAGAGTAGTTATCCGATTGTGATGCTATAACGACATGTAAATGTTTCATTCGCTTGTAACGATTGAATTCCCTTTTTGTCCTTGAAATCTTTTGCTGGATTTATTTCATCAGCGATTCCATACCAAGGTTCAATACATAAGAAAGGTGCATTATCCCCTGGTGTCCATACGCCGACAAATGGGAAGCCATCAAATTCTACTTTTACAAATTTATTATGTTTATGAGAACGAATCGAAATTTCATTCGTATTCATATTTTCAAAAATAAGCGCATCATTTTTGAATAAATCATATGTAAGTGGCAATTCAGTTGTATTTTCAGCGATTAATTGCTTTTTGTTTGAAAGATAAGGTCCTTCTAATACGCTTGTTTCTAAGCGTTCCGAACCATTAAACGATAAATGATAATCTGTAAATGATTCACCGTCCAATAAGGGGAAGTTGAATCCAGGATGTGCTCCGATTGAGAAGAACATCTCTTTAGAAGTAGGATTGTTTACTTCATATGTTACATGAACGATTTGTCCATCTAGCTCATAAGAAACGAGTAATTCGAATTCGTATGGATATTTTTTTAATGTTTCTTCATTACTAGTAACGATATAAGTGATCTTTGTTTCACTTTGTTCTTTCACAGAGAAAGTAAGATCACGAGCGAAACCGTGTTGTGTTAATGAATATGGTTTACCGTCTACGTAGTATGTATTATCTACTAATCGGCCGACAATCGGAAACAAAATTGGTGCACGGCGTCCCCAATAAGTAGAATCACCTTGCCATAAATATTCTGTGTTGTCTTCTTTTAAGCGAACGCTCTGTAATTCTGCACCTTTGTCAGAAATGGAAACGATCACTTTTTCATTTTGAATTGTTGCTGTCATGAAGTGAAACCTCCTAAATCTTTCATATGTTTCATTATACGTTGTCTAAAAGGAAAAAGGTAGTTTATGATAGGAATCTATTGACGAAAGAGGGGCTACCACGTAAAATATAATCTTGTTGCTTAAAAAACGAATAACGTGGTTCGAAACCATCCCACGTAAAAAAACTAAGGAGATTTTGTCATGAATATTAGAACTTTAGTCGGTAATGGTATTTTAGCGGCATTATATATTGCTGTTTCTATGCTTATTCAGCCATTTGGCTTTACGAATGTACAATTTCGTATTTCAGAGATGTTTAATCATCTCGTTGTATTTAACAAGAAAGCAATTTACGGAATTGTATTAGGTGTATTTTTAACGAATCTCTTTTTCTCACCTATGATCGCTTACGATTTAGTATTTGGAGTAGGGCAATCTATTCTTGCGTTAGTTGCAACGATTATTTCTATGCGATTTATTAAAGGTGTTTGGGCTCGTATGATTTTTAATACAGTTATCTTTACAATTACAATGTTTATGATTGCAATTGAACTTCATCTTGCATTGGGTTTACCATTTATGTTGTCTTGGTTAACTTGTGCAATTGGTGAATTTGTTGTCATGGCGATCGGTATGCCTGTAATGTACTGGATTAATAAGCGAGTACAATTTGAAAGATTTATGTAATAGATGAAAGAGCTATTCCTATAGGGATAGCTCTTTTTGTATGTAATCATATTGAATATAATGCTGTGACTCTAGATAAAATATAATAAAATAAAGTGAGGCTTCAATTAGCCGGATATATATATAAGAAGTCTTACATAAGGGGAATGTAGTATGAAATATAAAATTCATTGGTTGTATAAAACGAAGCGTGGATTGCAGACGGAATTAACAACAGAGTATATGAACATAGAAGAAGTACTTCAATTTGCAGAGGATTTTGAGAAAACAGGAAGAGCTAAGGAACTTTTATTTTACGATGAAATGGACGCAGAATGGTCATTAAAAGAGATGAAAAAGTTAAGTAAGCAAGTAGAGGAAGAGCCCCAAGAAATACTCGTTTATTTTGATGGGGGGTATGATGTGCAAACGAAAGAAGCTGGCGTTGGTATATGTGTGTATTATAAAAAAGGAAATACAAACTACCGCATTCGCCGCAATGCATATATAGAAGGTATATATGATAATAATGAAGCGGAATATGCATCATTATTATACGGTATGAATATACTCGAGGAACTAGGGATTAAGTATGAAGCAGTTACACTTCGCGGAGATTCACAAGTGGTACTGCAGCAATTAGCCGGAGAATGGCCTTGTTATGATGAGCATTTAAACCATTATTTAGATCAAATTGAACAAAAGGCGAAGCAAATGAAATTAAAACTTGTATGTGAACCGATATCTAGAAAACAAAATAAAGAAGCACATCAATTAGCAACGCAAGCATTAGAAGGAACAGTTATTGATAGTCATAAAGAAATAACCGAATAGAGAGGTGCAAAGGTGGATAAAAAGCAACTCATTACAGAGGTAAATGACTTATTAGAAACGTATTGTGAAGGATGTTTTTTGCGAGAACATAATCGAAAGACAAATAGTAAGTATTATGCTCATTCATTTTGTATAAGGCAATGTACAGTTGGTGAAACATTGAAAAAGTATGGAGAACAGTTGTCATGAAAAAACATCCAGAGAAAATTCTCTGGATGTTTTTTTAGTGCTTTGCTTCGTTTAATTGCTGCTCGCATTTGCTTAGTTTCTTTTCCTCGTTCATTAAAAAGGGTTCATCTAAATCTACTGCAACAGATTTCATAATTTCAAGCTGTGAGCGAGCTGCTTCTACTGCAGTAGTAGCATGCTCTAATGTATCTGGATCCATTGAAATTGTTGCTGAGCCTACCATTTTTTGTGCTGTTTCTACACGGAATTTTACTTCTTCAAAATCATTTACTTCTGATCCCATTGTTACTGCCTCCTTTGTATATTGCGCATTTCACATAGTTTTTGCTCTGTAAAACGGAAATATACAAAGGAATAATAAAGGAGGTTACCAAGTAAGGTAACCTCCTGTTATATGTTGGATTAAAGTTTTACTACGTTAGCAGCTTGAGGTCCGCGGTTACCTTCAGTAATGTCGAAAGATACTTCTTGACCTTCTTCTAAAGCTTTGTAGCCGTCTCCTTGAATAGCAGAGAAATGTACGAATACATCGTCAGCGCCTTCCATTTCGATAAATCCAAAACCTTTTTCGTTGTTAAACCATTTTACTTTTCCTTGCATGTTATAATTCCTCCTAAAAGCGTTTACTATTTTCATTTAGTGAAATTCATTTAAAAAATAATATAAACTAAAAATGCTATATTCTTGAATATTCTGCTAAATGATTAATTTAAATATACACGAATTGGGAGAATTTAGTCAAGTAAGCGATTTTATTTTTTGTATTTTTAAATAATTTTTCAGTCAAATTTTTAAATAGGTATAGGACAGGCCGAGTATGTAATATTCTTAATTGAATGCTATACATAATGAGGTGAAAGAATGAATAAGTTTTATTTATTAGATAATGAAGGAATAAGAACGAGAACCGACATACCGGATTGGGTTGCAAAAGAATTTGAGATTTTTTCAAGTGTCGTGTTAGAACCAACTTTTCCATGTTATTTCGGTTTAACAGCTTTGAAAAAGAATGAACTTCGTTATTCATTTCTTTCTCATAATGATTGGAGTCATTTGCCGCATACAATGTTATCTTTTTTAGAGTTAATGAAAGAGAGGCCGATTGTAAGAAGGGGCTTTTTCCTTTTTATAGAACCGGAATGTGAAGAACAATCACTCGAATATTACCGCGATTCTTTTTGGAAAGTGCTACAGTATTTGCATGAAAACGATAATCAAGCATGGCCAAAGCAAATTCCTGAAGATCCAGACCATTATTTATGGGAATTTTCATTTGGTGGTGAGCCAATATTCGCATTTGGAAATGCGCCAGCTTATAAACAACGAAAAACTAGACATTTAGGAAATGCTCTCGTTATTGGGTTTCAGCCACGCACTATTTTTGATGGATTAGAGGGAGATCGTCCTAAAGGAGCATATTCAAGACAAATGGTCCGTGAGCGAGTTGAAAAGTGGGATCAATTGCCGAAACATCCGAACATTAGTCATTATGGTGACTCAGAGCATCGTGAATGGAAACAATATTTCATAGGAGACGATGTAGAACCAATAAAAGGGAAATGCCCTTTTCTTCATAAGATAAAAAAGTAAGAGCCATCACCTAGATGGCTCTTTTGTATATTTTGGATAAAAAAGGGTATTTTATTATGAAAGCTAGTCTATTTTTTCAAATTATATCATTAACTAGTAATAAAGAGAGTAGAAAGGATAGAGCGATGTTTGGAGCAATTATACAGCAAATCGTATTAGGTATTTCATTAGCTGCACCAGTAGGGCCGATTAATATTGAAATGTTAAAACGAGGAATTGAACGTGGGTTTTGGCATGCTTGGGTTGTTGGAATTGGTGGAATGACTGCAGATGTTTTATTTATGTTACTCATTTATTTCGGTTTATCTTCTGTGTTTATGTATACATATGTACAAGCCTTCATGTATTGCACGGGTTTTTTCTTGTTATTTTATTTAGGATTTCAAAGTGTAAAACAAGGAATTTTCCACTCGAATATGGAATATAAAAAAGAAGAGGTAGGTGGCCTTAAGCAATCGTTTATGGCAGGATTTTTAATTGCGATATCCAATCCATTAAATCTTGTTTTTTGGTTTGGTATATACGGAAGTACACTTAGCTCATTACTTACGAAGGTAACGAAACAAGAAGCTTTTTTGTACAGTCTTTGCATTATTGCTGGCATTATTTTATGGAATTTAAATATTGCTTTTTCTGTACATTTTGGAAGAACTTTATTAAAACCAAAAGCACTTGGCTACATAACAGCTGGAGCAGGTATTATTTTAGTAGGTTACTCTATACATTTTGCATACAAAGCTTTACAGTTGTTCACATAAGATTGAAGGGGAGATTTTTATGTATCGAACCACTATTGACGGAAAAGAAATTATCATTACGTTAGCGCCAAAAATCCGAAAAGAAATTACTGATAGAAATCCACTATATGAAGCGGTATTTCATAATGCTGCAAGATTGCTACAAACAAAGCAACCGACGTTTGCAGTAAATCATGAAATATTTGGTCTCATTATTGGAGAAGTGCAAAGAGGAGAAGTAACAGTGTTTGCAGTGGAACATATTATTCCGAAGCAAAATATATTTGGACCAAATAATTTTTTCTCGACAATAGAACAGCAGGCAAATTTGTAAAGTGAATAGAATAAGAATAGAAAAGAAATAGTCGTAACGATATGTTGCGGCTGTTTTTTGGGAAAAGGGGGAAACAAGATGAAGAAAGTGGGGAAAGAGTTCTTTTTACAACATGATATCGTTATTATGTATAGCATTCTATTTATTTTCATTATTATTTTAAAAATGCAATTTTTCTCTTGGGTTGGCATGTTAGCATGTATGTTTGGGATTGTTTTCTATACACTTAATGAATATATGACACATCGTTTTTTATTCCATATAAAGCCACCTAAAAACACATTTCTATTAAAAATGTTAAGAAGATTACATTATGATCACCACGTATATCCAGAGGATTTAAAACTTTTGTTTTTACCTGTATGGTTTAGTATACCTAGTTTTACTATTTATTTGCTTATAGCATATGGTATTACAAAAAGTGTTACTATTACACTTTCATTTGGAATCGGAATGATTATCATGCTGCTCGTTTACGAATGGAAACATTATATTGCCCATAGACCGATTCGTCCCGTCACTAAGCTTGGAAGATGGCTAAAAAAACAACATATATTACACCATTATAAAAACGAAAAGTTTTGGTTCGGTGTTTCAAATCCAGTATTCGATTTTATATTTGGAACACTTAAAGACGGAAAAGATGTTGAGTTAAGCGAAACAGCTCGTAATTTGGAAAAGGAAAAAAAGACAAAAGTAGTGCGTTAAGCACTGCTTTTGTCTTAATGAAGAAAAAAAGTAAGGTGTCACTTTATTTTGAAAAAGTATATTAAAAATTTGGGGGAAATTGCCGAAAAATGTCTATCGAAAAATCTTTGCATGAATGTATGGATTGTCTAAAATGAGTATAAGTTTCTGAATATTTATAAAATTTAGCCTTTAGGTATGCAAGGGGGAAGTGTATTTCAAGTAAGAGAGGGGATCGGTTAATGAAACGAGATGATACGTCAGCACGTAAGTTGCAAAATGAGGTGAATTATACAGAGGTTGTTCAGTCGGAAGAATTTCAATTGTTATTAAATACGAAAAAGAAGTTTATCATTCCAATGAGTATTTTCTTTTTTAGTTTTTTTATCGCATTACCTATTTTAACGTCGTATTCAAAGGTGCTTAATACACCTGCATTTGGTGACGTTACATGGGCGTGGGTATTTGCTTTTTCCCAATTTATTATGACATGGGCACTATGTATGATTTATAGCAAAAAAGCAGAGTCATTTGATGAAATCTCCCAAAAAATTCTGCAAGATATGCAAAAAGGGAGGGGCTGAACTTGAATACTACTGCATTTGCACTATTTTTAATTATTGTTCTTGGTACGCTCGTCATAACATATTTTGCATCGAAAAAAACGAAAAATGCGAGTGAATTTTATACGGCCGGAGGGGGATTAACTGGTTGGCAAAATGGTCTGGCCATCGCTGGAGATTACATGTCTGCTGCTTCATTTCTTGGTATAGCCGGAGCAATCGCATTAACTGGGTTTGATGGATTCTTTTATAGTATCGGTTTTTTAGTTGCTTATTTAGTTGTACTGTATCTTGTTGCAGAACCGCTTAGAAATTTAGGAAAGTACACTTTGGCGGATATGATTGCAGCACGCTTTGATGCGAAAAAAGTTCGCGGAGTTGCAGCTCTTAATACGATGACGATTTCTATCTTTTATATGATTGCACAATTAGTTGGCGCGGGTGCACTTATTAAATTATTATTAGGGATTGAATATACGACATCTGTATTAATCGTTGGAACACTTATGACGGTGTATGTTATTTTTGGAGGTATGACAGCAACGAGCTGGGTACAAATCGTAAAGGCTGTATTACTTATGGCTGGTACGTTTATTATTTCTGTTATCGTTTTCGCAAAATTTAACTTCAGCGTGACTGAAATGTTCGCTCAAATGAAAACAGCTACACCTTTAAAAGATTCATTTTTGAATCCAGGTGTAAAGTATAAGGATGGTCTTGATACACTTTCTTTAAATTTAGGACTAGTACTTGGTACAGCTGGATTACCACATATACTTGTCCGCTTTTTTACAGTACGTGATGCAAAAACTGCACGTCAATCTGTCGTATATGCGACGTGGTTAATTGGTGCATTTTATATTATGACGATTTTCTTAGGATTTGGTGCGGCAGCGTTTGTAGGAAATGAAGCGATTATTAAAGCAAACCCAGCTGGTAATATGGCGGCACCTTTATTAGCCAAAGCGTTAGGTGGAGACTTCTTATTTGCTTTCGTATCAGCAATTGCTTTTGCAACGATTTTGGCTGTAGTGGCAGGTCTTGTATTAACAGCAGCATCAGCATTCGCTCATGATTTTTATAATGAAATCATTCGTAAAGGAAAATCAACGGAAAAAGAGCAAGTATCCATGGCTCGTTATGCATCTATTGGAGTAGCGATACTATCTATCATACTTGCATTATTTGCCCAAACATTAAACGTAGCATTTTTAGTATCATTAGCATTTGCAGTTGCAGCGAGTGCAAATCTACCAGTAATTTTATTTACAATATATTGGAAGCGTTTTAATACAACGGGTGCTATTTCGGGTATGATTGTAGGTCTCGTATCAGCAATTGTTCTCGTAGCGTTGAGTCCGAATGTTTGGAACCCTGTAGCTGGAAAAGCTATTTTTGTTGGGGAAGCGTTATTCCCATATACGACACCAGGAATTATTTCAATTCCACTCGGATTTCTTGCAGCATATTTAGGAACGGTTTTATCTAGTAAGAAAGAAGATGAAGCGAAATTTGATGAAATTCTAGTGAAATCTAATACTGGTCATGGCATTAGCGATGCGTCTTCACATTAAATAAAAGAGGAGCTTTTCGATAGATAAGAAAAGCTCTTTTTTCTTTTGTCATTTTCTTGTAAATATTACTGATTTGTAAGTAGGATTTGTCTTAATTTTGTGGAATGAAAATAGCAGGGAGAAATTTAAGTCATCATGGCACCAGCGCAGCTTTTGTGAAAAATAAGTTGTTATGGAAGGTGGAAGTAATGATGAAAACGAAGCAAACTGATGAATTATTAGCAAAAGATGAGCAATATGTTTGGCACGGAATGCGTCCTTTTAGTCCAAATAGTACAATGGTAGGGGCAAAAGCTGAAGGGTGCTGGGTTGAAGATATACAAGGAAAAAGATATTTAGATGGTATGAGTGGCCTTTGGTGTGTGAATAGTGGATATGGAAGAAAAGAGCTCGCAGAAGCGGCTTATAAGCAATTACAAACATTATCATACTTTCCAATGTCACAATCCCATGAGCCAGCTATAAAGCTTGCTGAAAAGTTAAATGAGTGGCTTGGGGGAGAGTATGTTATTTTCTTCTCAAATAGTGGTTCAGAAGCGAACGAAACAGCTTTTAAAATAGCAAGACAATACTATGCTCAAAAAGGTGAACCACATCGTTATAAATTTATGTCACGTTACCGTGGGTATCACGGGAATACAATGGCGACAATGGCAGCGACGGGACAAGCGCAGCGTAGATATCAATATGAGCCGTTTGCTTCAGGTTTTTTACATGTAACACCACCGGATTGTTACCGTATGCCTGAAATTGAAGGACAGCATATTTATGATGTAGAATGTGTGAAAGAAGTCGATCGTGTTATGACGTGGGAATTAAGTGAAACAATTGCTGCGTTTATTATGGAACCTATTATTACAGGCGGGGGCATATTAATGCCACCACAAGACTATATGAAAGCTGTTCATGAGACGTGTCAAAAACACGGTGCCTTGCTTATTAGTGATGAAGTGATTTGCGGTTTTGGACGTACAGGAAAAGCATTCGGATTTATGAATTATGATGTGAAGCCAGATATTATTACAATGGCAAAAGGTATTACGAGCGCATATTTACCATTATCTGCAACAGCTGTGAAAAAAGAAATATATGAGGCTTTTAAAGGTAAAGGAGAATATGAATTTTTCCGCCATATTAATACATTTGGTGGAAATCCAGCAGCTTGTGCATTAGCACTTAAAAATTTAGAGATTATGGAAAATGAAAATTTAATTGAGCGATCTGCACAAATGGGTTCCCTTTTATTAGAGCAACTAAAAGATGAAATTGGGGAACATCCACTTGTTGGGAATATTAGAGGAAAAGGTCTATTAGTTGGGATTGAATTAGTAAATGATAAAGAGACGAAAGAGCCAATTGATAATGATAAAATAGCAAGTGTTGTAAATGCTTGTAAAGAAAAGGGCTTAATTATAGGACGAAACGGTATGACAACAGCAGGATATAATAACGTTTTAACATTAGCGCCGCCTCTTGTTATTTCAAGTGAAGAGATTGCTTTCGTTGTTGGAACGTTGAAGACAGCGATGGAGCGTATTTAATAAATAGAGAGAGGAGCGAGCTGTAATATAAGGCTCGCTCTTGTTTAGTAGGAGGGGACTTTTAATGGAGAAATATGATCCTAACAAACATTATCACATCGGATATTATGAAGACGGATATGATTTAGAAGTGACGGCGTACAAAAGAATAAATGAACCAGTTTGGGATGCTTATATTCCGCACTATGAGGCAGACGATTTTTATAAGAAAGTGGAGGGAATGAAGCTAGGTAAATATATAGATGATTATGGCATTATGGTGTATTCATTTGGGAATGATATTGATGATGATGAAGCACGAATTATTTTTGAAAAATGGTTAAAAAAGAACGGGATTGTTTAAAGATAAAACAAAAAGGAGATTGCTATCTTATAAAATAGCAATCTCCTTTTATTATAGTAAATTTATTTACTTGCTTTCATTGCTTTATCTTTTGCACCAAAAGTGTATTTTAACATTGGTGGTGTAATCATTGTAGTTAAAATAACGACAATAACGATTGCTGTAAAGTAATCTTGTGCCAATAGACCTGAAGAAAGTCCTGTTCCTGCGATGATAAGTGCAACTTCACCACGAGAAACCATTCCAGCACCGATAATTGCAGAAGACTTAGCGTCAAATCCAGTCATTCGTGCACCGAATCCACAGCCGATTAATTTCGTTAATACAGCGATAACAGTTAATGCTAAGATGAACCAAATTTGATTGCCGATACCGTCAAATGTAATATTCATACCGATACTAACGAAGAATACGGGAACGAACATAGCGTAAGCAATTGGTTCTACTTTCTTTTCTACTTCATGTTTGTAGTTTGTTTGAGAAATTGCAATACCAGCAGCGAAAGCACCGATAATACCAGCAATTCCTAATAATTCGCCGAAATATGCGAATGAGAAACAGATGATAAGAGCCGCGCTCACGATAGACTCAGATACGCGCAGTGGTGATAACCAGCGCATAATCGCAGGAACACCTTTCCATCCGATTAAAATAATAGAAGCGAAGAATACTACTTTCTTCAAGATAACCATTGTTAAGTTAACATCATCAGTACCTAAGAAGCTCATTGCAAATGCTAATAAAATAACAACAAGAATATCATCAAATACAGCGGCTCCAAGCATCGTCGTACTTTCACGTGTTTTCATTTTACCTAAATCACGAAGTGTTTGTACGGAAATACTAACACTTGTCGCACATAGAAGTAATCCTAAGAATACAGCGTTTCCTTGTTCCATTCCCATCACAAGACCGGAAACGTAACCACCTACGAATGGAAGAATGATACCTCCGAGTGCAACTGCTAAAGAAGAATTACGATTTGCGTTTAATTCTTCTAAGTCTGTTTCAAGTCCAGCCATAAACATTAAAAGAATAACCCCGACATTACTTAATTGAGTTAGAAGCTCTGAATTTTCAATCCAACCTAATACAGCTGGACCGATAACGATACCGACAATTAATTTACCTAGTACAGAAGGTTGACCTAATCTAACACTAAGATCACCAGCAAGCTTTGTACTTAATAAAATAAGTGCAATTTGAAAGAAAAATTCGAATTCCATCTGATCCTCTCCTCGTCATTTTTAATTTTATCATACGATTTCTCGGAATTTGCCTAATGAAAATATGTAAAACCCATTAAACAAAAGGGTCTGATTACAAGTTCTTTTGAACTCGTAATTTGAACCTGTAATTAATATATAATAAAATTTATTAAAAATCAATGAAAAAATAGCAGATTTTCATGATGGAATTTGATTTAGGTATGAAGGGAATGGCTATATAATAAGAAGAAATAAGGCAATATTTTTAATGAATTGGAGAAGGAAACATGTTATTAAATAAACGCTTTACAATTGGAGAAATGGCAAAAATGCATAATATCGCAGAATCTACATTGAGGTATTATGATGAAAAAGGAATTTTTCATCCGTCCATTGTTGATCCTCAAACGAATTATCGTTATTATACAATCGATCAATTTTCACTGTTAGATACGATTAAATTTTTACGCCAGTTAAATATTCCGTTAAAGGAAATTAAGAAATATATTGATGAAAGAAATCCAACATACGCACTCAATTTACTGGAAAAACAACAAGAAATGATGCTGAAGAAACAAAGAGAAATTGAATATGCCTTAGCAAAAATGGAACATAGAATTCATTTAATTAAGGAAGCAACAAAAGCAAAAGCTGAACAAATGGTAATTAAAGAGATCCCGCAGCGGAAAATTACAGCAATTGCGGTTGCTCCAAATACGACGGATGATATGTTTGAGTACTACATCCATTCGTTGCAAAAAAATATGAGGCAAATGGATGATAGTTTATTTTCTGGAGATATTGGTGTAACTGTTGCGAAAAAAGGATTAATGCAAAATGAGTTTCAAGCATATAGTAGTGTTTTCATTCTTTTGGATTACATGCCCTTTCAAGTGAATAGTTCAGATGAAATTAAAGCAGGTATATTTGCCTGTGTATATCACCACGGGCCATATGAAGAAACTGATGAAACATATAAGAAATTAATAAAATATATTGATCAAGAAGGATATAAAATAGACGGAGATTCGATTGAGATTGCATTAATTGATTGGTCTGTAACAGAAAATCCAGAGGAGCAAGTAACAGAAATTCAAATTCCTATAATGAAAAAACAAAGCAATAAGTTATAGGACTCGTATAATTACAAATGAGCATCAAACGCGATAATTAAGTTACCTATTTTTAAATTCACTATTGACCTTCAAGTTACTTGAAGGTTTAAACTGAGGAAAGAGAGTTGAAAAAAGGAGCATATTAGAGTATGGAAGCAACAGAAAAATTAAGAGAAAAACCCATAAAAAGTTTATTTATTTCTTATTTAATACCAGCTGTTCTAGGAATGGTATTAATGTCAGTTAATATTGTAATTGATGCGGTCATGATTAGTAGAGGAGTTGGGGCGAACGGTTTAGCAGGAGTAAACGTGGCTATTCCAGCGTTTTCGATTTTTTTCTCTATTTCATTATGGATCGGAATGGGCGGGGCAACGTTATATTCCATTGCATTAGGTGAAAATAAACGAGAAAGAGCAAGGTCTATTTTTACTCAATCCATGACGGTAGCAGTTGTTATCGTAGGTGTTTTAGCGGCTATTTGTTTATGGAGAATAGAAGATTTAGCGTACTTATTTGGTGCAAATGAAGTGATTTTACCATATGCGTTAGACTATTTACACGTATTATTAACATTTGGAATGATATACGTTTTAGAAAATATTTTAAGTACATTTATACGAAATGATGGAAATCCTAATTTAGCAATGGCAGGTCTTGTTGTAACGGCTGTATTAAATATAGTATTTGACTATATCTTTATTTTTATCTTTGGATGGGGGGTAACAGGTGCTGCTTCAGCGACTATTCTTTCGGCAGCGATTGGTTTCCTTGTATTATTAACTCATTTCTTTAGAAAAAGTAGTATTTTAAAATGGACGAAATTCCATTTTGAATGGGATACTGTCAAACAAATTATGGTGATTGGTTTCCCAAGTTTTACAGCAGAAAGTACGGTTGCAATCGTAACGATTGGTTTTAATATCGCATTCGTCCAATATGCAGGAGAAGTAGGAGTAGCTTCCTATGCGATGGTGAATAGTATTCATGCAATGGCATTACTATTATTCTTCGGTGTAGGTGCTGCATTGCAACCGATTGCTAGTTTCCATTACGGGGCAAACTTATCAGAAAGATTGCGTGAAGGATTGCAGTTTGCTGTGAAAATTGCTGTTGTACTTGGGGGCATTGCGATAATTGTCGGATTATTCTTCGGGAAATATATCATTGGTCTATTTGATGTCCAATCTCCAGAATTATTGGAGTTAACATTAACGGGTATTAGCCTATTCTTTATTCAATACGTATTTTTAGGCTATAACATTGTGTATGGAGAGTACTTCCAATCAGTGCGACAAACGAAGAAATCAGTACTGATTATAATGAGCCGAGGGTTACTATTTATCATTCCATTGTTATGGATTATGCCGAAATTATTTGGGATAAACGGAATTTGGCTCGTTATGCCAGTTGCTGAAGTAATGACAGCAATTATCGTATTTACGATGAATCGTATGAAACATCCTGTTCCATTAAATATGGCAGGAGAGAAAGAAGCGATATGATGAAGAAAATCCCCTTAAGCAATTAAGGGGATTTTTTTATTCCTTTAAACTAATCGCAAAAGATCCATCCGTTTCTTGAACAGAAGCGAAAGCAACGTTTTTAATATTTGTAATTCCTTTTTCTTTTAATTCTTTATATAACCATTTTTCATCTTTATGGATTAACTTTAAGTTATCGTATTGAATTTGTGAATCGACGATAAGTGCAATTGGTAATCCAGCATACTTAACATCTATGTTTAAATCTTTTGGAGTTAATGGTACAAGTTCTCTTTTTGGTAAAATACTAATAGCTCCGTTCGCTTCTAAAATGGCGTATTCAATTTCATGAACACTCGGATATCCTGCAACGCGAAGATTAGAAAGTAGTTCGGCAATGGGATATCTACTTTTTTGTAAGTTCTCAAAAATAATATCACCATGTTTAATTAAAATGATAGGGTGTCCGAGAATAAAACGATTTAGTTTGTTGAATAGGCTTAATTTTGTAAGGAGTAAATGTAAACATGTAATAACAACCATACCGAGAAATGCTTGTAAAGCACCAGAGACGGGTATGGCCTGGAAAGCTAAATAAGATAAAAAGATTATAGCCCCAAAATCATGAGGAGTTAGTTGTGCTAACGCGGATTTACCGAGTAACTTAAGCGATAGTAAAAATAAGATGAAAAAGAACGACACGTTACATAAAAAGAGAAGCAATAGAGACACTCCTTGGTGTAAAGTTGTACTTACTATTCCCGAAAGTAATATAAATATTACCTTTCAGAGGATAATTTAGGGTTTATTGGAATTTGTCTGTATACAAACAAATAAATGGATATTATCATGAAGGAAGTAAAAGAAAATAGGAGTATATGAGTATGAGAAAGAAGAAAATAATAAAGTGTATTTTAGTTGTTATAATGATTTGCGCCGTATATGCGGGGTTTTTACAATATCACATTTATAAGCATGGACATATGAATGCAAGTAACGATGCTGAGTACATAATTGTACTAGGATCGAAAGTAAATGGAACGAAACCATCTTATTCATTGCAATATCGTATTGATAAAGCAGCTGAATATTTAAAATCACATGAGAAAACAATCGCTATCGTATCTGGAGGACAAGGAAAAGGTGAAGACATTTCAGAAGCATTAGCAATGAAACAAGGACTAATAAAACAAAACATCGCAGAAGACCGTATTATAATGGAGGACAAATCTACGAGTACAGATGAGAATATTACATTCTCAAAACCGTTAATTCCAGCCGATATGAAAAAAGGTATGATCGTAACAAACGATTTTCATATGTTTAGAGCGAAAAAAATAGCTGCCAAACAAGGTTTACAATTAGAAGGTCTTCCGGCAAAAACACCGAAACCAATCATCATTCCATCGAATGTACGAGAATATTTAGCCATTACACAGTATTGGTTTATGAATCGAATATAGTGAAAGTGATCCCGTCTGAAACTTCAGATGGGATTTAATTTGAGGAAAATCTTACAAATATGTCACGTTAGTGAAAGGTAAAGCGATAGTTTCTAGAATGATTTCCTGACATAATGAAAGTAACAAAAACTATTTAGAGGTGAATCGGATGAAAGGAAATAATATTTTATCTTCGTTATGTTACTTTAGTATCTTTTTTGCACCATTTTTACTACCAATTATCGTGTACTTTGTTGCAGAAGATGAAGTGAAGTATCACGCGAAAAAAGCATTTTGGTCACATGTTTTCCCATACGCAATCTTATTTGGAGGACTAGCAGTATCAGGAATGTACGGTTTAGGTTTCAATCAATCTGACGGTGCTGGAATTGGAATGATTATCACATATACAGTGTTCATTCTTGTAGGAATTTACTACTTCATTTGGAATATCGTAAAAGGTATTAAAGTCTTGAAAACGGCGTAATAAGACAAGAAAAAATTTCATTTAAATTACCGTTAATATAATTTCATTTACCGTATTCATAGACGTTTTAAAAAAAGAGCAATTCAAAAAGAATTGCTCTTTTTGTGCTTATAAGTTGTGAATATTGAAAAAGATGTGTTAATTTTTCATTATGAAGAGAAAAAGGAGTGATTTTCATGAATGAGATAATACATAAGATAGAGCAACACGTTTCAGTTCGTAAATATAAAGAAGAATCAATTCCGAAAGATGTAGTAGAAAAAATGGTGCACGCTGCACAGCATGCGGCTTCATCACATTTTGTACAGGCGTATTCTGTCATATATGTAACAAATCAGGAATTAAAGGCTAAACTAGCAGAGTTATCCGGAAATCGCCATGTGAAAGACTGCGCAGCATTCTTTGTTTGTTGTGCAGATTTAAAACGACTTGAAATTGCATGTGAAAAACATGGTACAGAGATAAAGCATGAAGGGGTGGAAGACTTTATCGTTGCGACGGTAGATGCTTCACTTTTTGCGCAAAACTTAGCGTTAGCAGCAGAGTCATTAGGATACGGTATTTGTTATATTGGTGGTATTCGTAATAATCCGAGAGAAGTGAGCGAATTGCTTCATTTACCAGATAAAGTATATCCTGTATTCGGAATGACAGTCGGTGTACCAGATGAAGAACATGGAGTTAAACCACGCTTACCGGTAGCAGCGGTTCTTCATGAAAATGGATATGATGAAAAGAAATATGATGAATTATTAAATGAATATGATGAAACGATGAACTCGTATTACAAAGAAAGATCATCAAACAAGAAAAGCGTAACATGGACGGAATCAATGAGTTCGTTTATGTCTAAAGAAAAAAGAATGCATATGAAAGAGTTTTTAAGTGAAAAAGGATTAAATAAGAAGTGAGTAAAGAGGCAAACCTGTGATGCGGGTTTGCCTTTTTTGAAAGGAGAAATACCTAAGATCAGAAAGTTGTCTATTCTTTCTGATCTTAGGTATTTCGTTTGTTATCATATATATAGAAATAAAAGTTAATAAATTTTTACAAAAGTGATAGAAAATGAGAATGAAATACCAATAGTAAGTAAAGGCAGCTGCTAAAGGGGAACTGAGGAAGGAAGATGCATATGATTTTTGATTCTGAAGAGGATTTAATTATAGCTATGAAAATACATGATCAAGATGCTTTGAAAGAAGTGATTGATCAATATGGAAAATTAATTTTGTACATTATTCATAAATCATTAAGTACCCCTACTGAAAAACAATATGTGGATGATTGTTATAACGATGTATTTACTGTTATTTGGTTTAATATCGACCAATTTGATACAGAAAAGGGAAACTTAAAATCTTGGATGATTGGTATTACTAAATTGAAGGCATTGGAATATAAAAAGAAAGTATATAAAGAGAATAAAATCGATAAGGACGTAGAAATAGATACAAGTGTCCATGATAGGTATGAAATAGAACAAGAAGAAGAGATTATGGAAATTGTTCAAGATTTAAATAAGAAAGATCGATATATCTTTTTAAGGAGGTATATTGATGGGTATTCCATTGACGATATTGCAAAAGAATTAAAAGTAACGGCGGATTATATATACAATCGAATTTCTCGTGGGAAGAAAAAACTTCAAAAACTGTGGAAAGGGAGTGTGTAATATGGATAAAAGATTATTATCGATGTTAAATGAGCTCCAATATTCAGAAGAAGAAATTACACGTTTAGAGAAAGAAGCGAATGAATCTATAAATATAGATAAGTATTATGTGAAAAACGGGGAGTTATTGAAGAAATTAACGGTGCAAATGTTGGAAGAATCAGTTCGGAAAGAGTTGCAAGAAGGAGAGGAAATACAATGTGAAATATTAGTGGAAGAAGGAAGTCTTGTAAATTCTAAAGTTATACCTAATATATTAACCACAGGTGCTACATTTTATTATTACATTGTTTTAACTAATACAAGGTTACAAATTATAGCGTTAGATTGTTATTTTAAAAAGTTAAATGAATACAGTGTATTAGTAAACTCAATTCAAGCAGTTTCGCAACATAAAAAAATGAAAAATGTATATGGAATTAAAATAAATAACAATTATATACAATTAGGAAGTAAAGAGTATAATCAAGAATTAACAGTTTTAATTGGAAAGCTAAAACAATGTGGAGTGAAAGAAGAGAGATATAAAGATTTCGAAAAAAGTTGGATGATTTTTTTCAATGTGTTTGTAATAGCGATAGCTGGGCTTCTAGTTTTAAAATATTTAATGTGAAAATAAAAAGCGGCATAATAGCCGCTTTTTATCGTTTGGTTAGTATTTTATTTATGATTTTGTATTTTGAAAAACTTACTTATAATAAATGCAAACTTTCAATAAGAAGATACATACCCGTGCAACTTAAAAGGATGTACGTAAATATTTTGAAAATTCGTTGATTAAGCCATTTGAAAATAATTTGCCCTATATACAAACCTAGAAATACGATTGGAATAGCGTAAAAACTTGATTCCCAAATTGTTTTGTTTGTGCCAGTAAAGAGTATTTGAGTTAGTAGGCTAATGAAATATATAAATAGATAAAAAGCTAAAGTAGTTGCTCTCAATTTCTCTTTTTTCGTATCAGTTCCTGTAAAGTAAAGTAACAGGGGTGGTCCTGGCATACCGATACTTGTCGTTAAAAGACCGGATAATCCGCCCACTAAGAAATCTCTAGATTTTGTTGATTTAATCTTAAAGTTGCATATTAGCATCAACGTTAATAGTAAAAGCAGGATGCTAATTGCTAATTTAAAAGTGTTGATGTTAATGGAAGTGAAAATGAAAATGCCAAAAGGAACACCAACTATACTTCCGAAAATTAATCTTTTTCAGTAGTATAAAATTAATATCTATTCTTATTTTCCAAATGAGTGATATGGAAATAATTAATGATAAAATGATATTTATTTGTATAGCTTCTTGTGGTAGAAATAACATGAGTAAGAAAGGTGTTGCCATAATAGAAAAGCCAAAACCTGTACTTGTTTGTAAAATAGAAGCTACTAATATAATACATATGAAAATGAATATAATTTCCAAAATAGCCCCCCTACATAATCAAATTTAATAAATATTTTAACATAAAGTGAAACTTTAATCAGTGGGAGGCTTACTGCACGGCAAATAGCCGCTTTTTATGTTGCATTTAATATTCTAATGATGATCCTGTAGTTTTAAAGTATTTTTCTCGTGAAGGAGTCATTACCCGGATTGCTAATAAACAGGAAAGGAAAAGAATGAGTAACGAGCTACTTATTACAGTAAATTGAACGGAAAGAAATTGTGCGGATGCCCCAATTGCTAAAACGAAAAAGATTTGGATGAAATTTTTTATGGAATCAAACACGCTATCGATACGTCCTATCATATATATAGGGATGTTATTTTGATAAAATGTTATAAAGCCAGTACCAGCAAATGATGAAGAAATACCAAGTAAAATGAAACCACCTGCTGCGACTATAAATGAATTTGAAAAGGCGAAAATTACATAGCCTATTGCTGTGAAAATCATACCTAATCCGATACAATGTTGAATTGGTAATCGTTTGGCAAAGAGAGAGACGAGAAATGAACCGGAAACGTAAGCAGCGCCAGTTATACTAACAAGCATACTGTATTCTATATCGGTTAAAAACAGTACTTGCCTCGTAAAAACAACTTCTTGTGAATCGAGTGCCATAGAAACAAGCATAGTCGCTTGAAATAAAACGAATATGAGAATAATGTACGTTTCTGTTCGAGCGAACGAAAAAACTTGTTTCCAATCACTTCGTAATGTTTGTACAAAAGTATTTGCAACTTCTTCGTTTTGCTTTGTTTGTAATGTAATGTTTGGCAAGAAGTAAATGAGAATGGTAGAAAGTAGAAATGAAAGTGAGTTGCAGTAAATAACAAAGGCTGCTGAGTACGTGGTGAGAAGTATTCCAGCAAGAGCTGGACCGATAATAAAAGCCCCGTTTGTACATAGGCTATTCCATGCATTAAATTGAGCGCGCTCTTCAGCTCGTATGAGCATTGTTTTATAAGTAAATGAAGCTGGATCGAAAAATGATGTAGCGATGCGAGTTAAAAAGATGAACATATAAATGGCCCAAATAGAATCAAATAATGGAATACAGCCAATGAGAGCTGCTCGAATTATATCTGTGATGAGCATAATGGACCGTTTGTTTAATCGATCTACTATACTACCAGACCATATTTTTGTAACAACAGTGGCGATTGGACCAACAATCCATAATCCTGCTACAGCAGCAGGTGAGTTTGTGCTATTTAACACCATTAAGTTTAGAGCGATGAGATACATAAAATCACCTAAACGAGAAATTCCTGTTCCCGACAATAATAATAATTTATTTTTCATGAATAAATGGCGCTTTCTTTCATTGTTTTTTAATCCTGCAGGAAATAGCGTATTCCTCTTCAGAGTTTGATTGACGAGCGGTTTTGTTTTCCCAGCGTAATAAAACTTGTGTAATCTCCCAAGTAAGCTGTTGTAATTCCTCTGGAGTTAAAAATAAATGAGATACAATATGACTACCTGTATTCGTTCCTTCTGTGCCGCTTTCTTCAATATAGAAATGAGCAGCTTTTGCTTTATAATATTTTTCAATAATCCCTCGTTTTTCCTTCGTTTCTACTAATTCAAGCAACCCTCCATCATATAAAATTTGAACGTGATAATGTACGCTTCCAGCAGATTTATTTAGTTTAGTAGCAACTTGTTTTGCAGTAAGTGCTTCATCTTTTAAAAGGTGAAGAATTTGAATGCGAGTTGCATTGGAAATGAGCTTCTGCTGCTCAGCTGAAATAGTAAGTCTATCGTCAAACATTATGGCACCCCTTTTCTTATAATCTAAATTTATTGTACATTCTAAAAAATTAGAACGTAAGGAAAATAAATCGTCTTTTTCCTCTGTATTTCGACATAAATAAAAATAGCATGTTTATAAACATGCTATTAAGTAGAAGGAGATTCTTCATTAAATTCCCCGCGATAAAATAAAAACAGCCATATAAAACTTACAAAAATACAACATATAGCTAATAAACTGCCAATCATTTGAGGAGAAAGAATTTCTAACAGCCCTCCTGTAAAAAACATCGATAACTGAATAAGAGATCCGTAAATAGAATAATGGAATGAAAAAACTTTACCTATCATATTTTCGTGTGTGTAAGTTTGAAGTAATGTCGTATCAAGTGGAACGATGATTCCTCCTGCTATACGCATACAGAATAAAGTAATGATACCGATAATAAGTTGATCGGATAGAATGAATCCGAGAAAGAAAATTCCTTGTAATAAGTAGGCCCAACCGAATACTTTTTTCATTTTTTCTTTATTATGGGATATATAAAGATTAACGAGAAGGCTTCCTATCATAAGCCCAGCCCCTTGAACCGTATATAAAATCCCAATGTTCGTATGGAAAATTTTTTCGGCATAGATCGTTAGAAGTAGTTGATAAGCGCCTCCAATAATCCCCCATGAAATGCCGACAAGAATTAATGTTAAAATGATTTTTGTTTGTAATATGTATGTATAACCACCTTTTATATCAGTGAAAAATGCTTTGTTCTTGTTACAAGTATCATGAGCAGGAATACTCATATTATAAATAAAATAGGCTGAAATAAAGTATGATGGCTATTTACTAAAAAAGCGAACTCAATATGTAAAGATTGTGCAATTACTCCGCCCAAAGAAGCCCCCATAATAGACATAAAACCATTAATTGTACTAGAAAGAGAGTTAGCAGTTACGAAATGATTTTGGTGTACGATATTTTTTAGGGTTGCTTGTTTAGCCGGTTCAAATAAACAAGAAAGTACAGATAAACATATATTAGCAATGAAAATAATTTCAATTTTATAGATTGCGAGTAAGTATGTAAGGACTAGAATTCCCCGTGTAATATCGGTGGAAATCATAATATTCTTTTTAGAGAAACGATCTACAATTAAGCCTATGAATGGACTAAGAAGAAGCTGTGGTAAACCTTTACTTATAAAAGTAAGTGCGATCATAAACGGCGATTCCGTTATGCTGTAGACAAATGTTAATAAAGCTACCGTATGGAACCAATCTCCAAGTACACTTAATGTTTGCCCATAAAATAGTTTATTGAAGTTTTTATTTGTTTTAAGAAGTGTGGAATAAGAAACCGACATAAATAGATTACTCCTTATGTAATGACGATGTTTGAATTTGTTCTTTCCACTCACTCAAATACACTTTTTCCGCTGTAGGAAGTCCAACAGGTAATTGTGCAATCAATTCTAAACTATTTCCATCAGGGTCGTTAAAGTATACGGCTGCATGTGCTAATTCCGGAAAAACAATCGGTTCAATTGGTTCCATTCCAAAGTCTTTTCGTGCTGAAATTCCTTTTTGATTTAGCCAATGAATCGCATTTTCTAAATCATGTAAACTTACTTGAAAGGCGATATGTCGTAAAGAGGGGTGATAATTCACTTTGTATTCTGTGCCTTCCCAAAGGCCGAGCCAACTCTCATTTTCTTTAATCCAAAAGAAAGCAATATTATCTCCTCTTTTATATAATTTTAGCCCTAGTGATTCATAAAAAGGTATTGATACTTTTAAGTTGCGGACAGGTAAATGTGCTTCGTAAAGACTTCTAATCATTGTAATCCCCCTTAGTAAAAATGTTTCTTATTCCATAGTAAACAATATGTTGCTAGTTGAAATCGCAAATAAGAGGGATATAAATTCATACGAAAGTATGAAAAAAACAGCTCAAATATGAGCTGTTTTTCTATAGTTTTTAGTTCATTTGTCAAGGATATATTAATATCCGTATCCGCCGCCACCCCAACAGCTACATCCGATGATGATTAGAAGGATGAATAGTACGATAAGCAAAGCAAATCCACCGCCGAAACCAGCGCAACTTCCACCATAACTCATATGTTTTCCTCCTTTTTAGTAAGTTAATCTATATGGTTCATGGACTACTATATACAGTATGTTTTTTGTATAGAAAACGAGCCAGTCTCATTTATAATTAGACAAATGCCTGTAGATTCATTAGGATTGTATGTTAGTGATTTGTAAATAAACCTTTACATGATTCGTAATTTAGGCATAGAAAAATAAAAAATTGTAAAAAAAACCATTTTTTTATTTTTTTATGAGAGAATATGTACTATAATTTTACAAGTAATATTATGGGAAAAGGGAGTTTTAGTATAGAGATGGAGATGGGACAATTACAAAATAAAATAGAAAACAAAAAGAAAGAATTAATTCAACTTGTTGCGAGACACGGATTGGATCATGATAAAGTTTTGTTATTTAGTCGTGATTTAGATATACTAATTAATAAGTTTATGAATATAAAAGACAAAGTGCATAAATAAAAAATTTATAGTTTTTTATATTAAGATGTTTCACAGAAAGGAGAGGACAGTAATTGGAACATTTACAGGAAGAATTGTATAAACAAATAAAAGAAGAAAAAGGTACAGTTACAATTTTCTTAAAGAGTGGCGTTAGAATAGTAGGAGAAGTTGTTGGAGTAGATAAATTTACAGTTTTAATTTTAGTGGATGGAAAACAACAGCTTATTTATAAGCAGGCTATATCAACAATAATGAAATAAGACACTCTTGTTGAGTGTCTTATTTCATTATTGCTTGCATGCCTCAACATCAATGCCGGCAGCAATTAACTTCTTTTCTCCATCTTGTTCAATAATTTTTTGTAATTTAGATAGGAAAGAATCAAAGTTTGTATGCTTTGCTACTTGGAATGTCATTTTATGTTCAATTGGTAGCCACGTATCAATATCAGCTTCGTTATGCTGGATTTTCACCTCAAGTTTATCGAGTGCATTAGCAACTTTTGCTTCGTACGTTTCTTTTGCTTCAAACTCCATCCATAAGTCATATAATTCCTCACCGAGAGAACCTGTTAACGTTTGTTTAATATTTAAAATAGCTTCTAGTTCATTTTTTTGTTTTTGTAGCTGTAATTCGTGACTATTCATCGTATCGAATGCAGGGATATCACCAGCTTCGGCTTCGACTAGGTCGTGAATAATAACCATTTTAAGTAATTTCTCAATATTTACTTTTTGATCCAAATAAGGTTCAACTAAAATGGCCATTAGAGACATACGCCATGTATGTTCGGCAACACTTTCTTGACGTCCGTTGGAAAGCCAGCTATGTCGCATTTCATATTTTAGTTTTTCTGCTAATGCAATGACTTGTAAAATGTTGTGTTCCATCGTGAGCCTCCTCATGTTTTTATACCATAATTCTAATATAGAAATGAAATGTGTCAATTTCATGAGTATATTGCGATAAACAGATGATAAGCGTATAATACATGTTATATGTGAAAACGTATTATTAAAATAAAAAAATGTTATATGAAAATGGAAAGGAAAGGGCAGAAATATGGGAGAAAAAAATCAAGTATTAGCTAGACCACAAAGAAGAAAAAGGAAGTTTGATATTTCTAGCCCAGTGGGCATTATAGTAGGTTTCATCATAGTGATAGCGGCGATTATGCTTGGCGGCGGTGGAATAAAAGCTTTCAAAAACTTTTTAGATATTTCATCTATTTTAATTGTCATAGGGGGAACAACAGCGACAATTGTTGTGGCATATCGATTTGGAGAAATAAAAAAATATACGAAAAGTATTTTCACTGTTTTACATAGAAGAGAAGAAGATTTAGAACAGTTAACGGATTTGTTTGTTGATTTTTCAAAAAAGTCTAAAAAGAACGGCTTGCTTTCTTTAGAGGTTGATGGAGAGCAAGTAGACAATCCTTTTATTCAAAAAGGAATTCGATTAATGTTAAGCGGTTACGATGAAGATGAATTAAAAGAAGTGTTATTGAAAGATATTGAAACGGAAGTGTATGAGTTAAGAAAAGGAGCGGCATTATTAGATAAAATTGGTGATTTTGCTCCAGCTTGGGGAATGATTGGTACGTTAATCGGTCTTATCATTATGCTCCAAAACTTACAAGATACATCGCAAATTGGTACAGGGATGGCAGTTGCGATGTTAACGACATTATATGGGTCTGTACTTGCGAATATGATTGCAATCCCTCTGTCGGAAAAAGTATACCGTGGTATTGAAGATTTATATACAGAGAAGAAGTTTGTAATAGAAGCAATTTCAGAATTGTACCGCGGACAAATCCCTTCTAAATTAAAGTTGAAACTGGATACATACGTATACGAAACAAAGGTAAAAAAGGTAAAAGGAGCAGCCTAATATTTCAAGGAGTGGTATGATGAGTAAAGGACCGCAAAAGGGATCGCCTCGTTGGATGACGACTTTTACAGATTTAACGATGTTATTATTAACTTTCTTCGTATTACTAGTTGCTACATCAAAGCAAGATGCAGTAAAATTGTCAAAGATGCTTGAAAAGTTTAGTGATACGGGGCAAGTAGATGCAAAAGTAATGGAAAATACAATACCAGATATTTCACATGAAAAAAATGATGAAAAAATGATCTCAAAAAAGAGAATGGATGAATTATATAAGAAGTTGAAAGCGTATGTAGATAATAACGGTATTAGTCAAGTGAATGTATATCGAGAGGATACAGGGGTAAGCGTCGTTATAGTAGATAATTTAATATTTGATACAGGCGATGCGAACGTTAAGCCCGAAGCGAAAGGGATAATAAGTCAATTAGTTGGATTTTTTCAATCCGTACCTAACCCAATTGTTGTAGAGGGACATACAGATAGTAGACCTATTCATAACGAGAAATTCCCTTCTAATTGGGAGTTATCTTCAGCACGAGCGGCAAATATGATTCACCATTTAATTGAAGTGTATAATGTGGATGATAAAAGGCTAGCTGCGGTAGGATATGCAGACACAAAGCCAATTGTACCAAATGATTCACCGCAAAACTGGGAAAAAAACCGTCGCGTTGTTATTTATATAAAAGAGTAGTATATTATTATTTTAATAATAAAATAATAAAAATACGAAAATTCTTTTAAAAAAATATTAAATTTTATCATTTTATTTTGTATAATGAGTGAGAATGATAAGGTGAAATATTAAGATATATTTATACATAGAAGGAGAGAATTAAAAAGAATGGCACATAAAATTTTAGTAGTAGACGATGCGATGTTTATGCGAACGATGATTAAAAACTTATTAAAAAGTAATGCTGAATTTGAAGTTATCGGCGAAGCAGAGAATGGGGTAGAAGCAATTCAAAAGTATAAAGAACTTCAACCTGATATTGTAACATTAGATATTACTATGCCAGAAATGGACGGGCTTGAAGCATTAAAAGAAATTATTAAAATTGATTCAAGTGCAAAAGTTGTTATTTGTTCTGCAATGGGACAACAAGGTATGGTATTAGATGCAATTAAGGGCGGGGCAAAAGACTTTATTGTAAAGCCATTCCAAGCGGATCGTGTAATTGAAGCTTTAACAAAAGTAGCAAATAGTTAATATAGAAGGGGTGCCACAAGGAATCAAAACAGTGATAGCGGATCGACGTGTGGCCCCCTTTTTTCTCATTATAAAACACTAAATTGTTATACATAAATGAAATGTTTGTTAGACAGGTAGGGGATAAAAATGCAAACAGATCTATTAAATATATTTTTCGAAGAGTCAGAAGAACATTTACAGTCGCTAAATGAAAATGTGCTAGTGTTAGAGCAAAATCCTGCTGATATGGATGTTGTAGGAGAAATATTCCGCTCCGCTCATACATTCAAAGGTATGTCTGCGAGTATGGAATTTACAGAGATGGCTGATTTAACGCATAAGATGGAAAATGTGTTAGATGAAATTCGTCATGGAAATATAGTTGTAAATGCGGATATTATTGATGTGATTTTTGAGTGCATTGATAATTTGGAGAAGATGGTTGCAGATGTGCAACAAGGTGGAATGGGCAATATTGATGTAGTCTCAACTAAACAGAAATTAGAAGCATTATTGAACGGCAATGTAGAAACTCCTACGGAACATATAGAGCAAAATCATATAGACAACGATGATGCAGTTTCACATGAAGTGCATATAACAGTTGAACAGCAAGCAATTTTAAAAGCAGTACGTGCCATTATGTGTATTGAAGCATTGCAGAATGTAGGGAATATACAAAAAACAGCTCCGAGTATTGAAGAAATTGAAGCAGATGCTTTCGGATTTGAATTTACAGTATTTATGGATACTGATTGTAGTATAGAAGAATTGAAACAAGTAGTACTTCATGTTTCTGAAATTGAGAAAGTGGAAGTAAAGCAAGGAGAACCTATATCGAGGGAAGTAGCTTCTAAAAAAGTTGTTACACAAGAAGTTGTGCAAGTAGAAGAAATGCTACAACCAGCTATGGCTACGCAGGTAGAATCACCGATAGTGGCAACGAATCAACCTACAAGTGCTATGCCAGCTAAAAGTACTACAAAAACGAAAAATGCTAAAGTGGAGAATCGTTCAATTCGTGTTCAATTAGAGAAAATCGAAAGATTAATGAATATGTTTGAAGAAAGTGTAATTGAACGTGGGCGCATTGATGAATTGGCTCAAACGATTCAAAACAAGGAGTTAATTGAACATTTAAATCGATTAGGCGATATTTCAAAAGATATTCAAAACGTACTATTAAATATGCGTATGGTGCCGATTGAAACTGTGTTCAATCGTTTCCCACGTATGGTACGTATGTTAGCGAAAGATTTAGGGAAAAAAATCGATTTACAAATTACAGGTGAAGATACTGAAGTAGATAAAATTGTTATTGATGAAATCGGTGATCCGCTCGTTCATTTAATTCGAAATGCAATCGATCATGGTGTTGAAACTGTTGAAAAACGGCGTGATGCAGGTAAAAATGAGACAGGTACTATTAAATTAGAAGCCTTTCATAGTGGAAATCATGTCGTTATTCAAATTACGGATGATGGAAACGGTATTAATAAAGGGAAAGTATTAGAAAAAGCGATTAAAAATGGCGTTGTAACTGAAGCAGATGCAAATAGATTAACAGATCGTGAAGTGTTTGATCTTATTTTCCAACCAGGATTTAGTACAGCTGAAGTTGTATCAGATCTTTCTGGACGCGGTGTCGGATTAGATGTTGTAAAACATACGATTCATAGTTTAGGTGGACATTTAATCATTGATTCTGAGGAAGGAAAGGGAAGTACATTTAGAATTGAACTTCCGTTAACGTTGTCTATTATTCAATCTATGCTTGTTCAAACGAATGATAAGCGTTATGCTTTACCTCTTGGAAATATCGTTGAAGCAATTCGAATTAAGAGAGAAGACATCCAATCCTTACAAGGAAAAGATGTGTTAAATTATCGTAATCAAATTATTGAAGTGAAACATTTAAGTACTGTATTTGGTGAAAAAACAGTAGATGAGGCGTTTGCGTCATATGATGGTCAAATGGTTCCTGTGTTAATTGTTCGTAATACACATCGCAGCTATGGACTTATTGTAAACACAATTATCGGTCAAAGAGAAATAGTCTTAAAGTCATTAGGTGACTTCTTTGCAGAGAGTTCTAACTATTTCTCTGGTGCGACGATTCTCGGTGATGGACGAGTGGTCCTCATTTTAAACCCAGAAGGTTTATAATAGGAATGAAGGAAAGCTCCCCACTTGTATACAATTGGGGAGCTTTTTGGCTAATCGTTACGAATCTAATAATGGGAATACATACATATTAACGTTTTATATAATAAGTTTGCTAAAATCAAATGAGAGTTTATATTATTTGATAGAAAAACAGAAATGAGGAGGCAGGGAAAATGCCTGAGCAACACACAAAAGGGGATACGAGCACGATTGTGCTAGAAAAAGAAAATGAGCATTTAACGCCTCAAGAATGCGATATTCTTGGCGAAATTGCAAATATATCATTTGGTTCAGCTTCGACTGTATTATCAACGATTTTAAATAGGCAAGTAAGCATTACTGCTCCTCGCATAGAGTTGGTAGATTTATATGATTCAAGAGATGTCGAAGTTCCACATGTTGTATTAAACATTCATTTTACAAAAGGATTAGATATGGAAAACCTTCTTGTTCTTAAACAAGATGTTGCATTGTCCATTGCTGATTTAATGATGATGGGAACAGGTGAAGTAGAGGATGGAAAAGAACTTGGTGAATTAGAACTAAGTGCTGTACAAGAAGCGATGAACCAAATGATGGGATTCGCAGCTACATCTATGTCGGAATTCTTCCAAGATACAGTAGATATGTCTCCGCCGACGATTAATGTTGTAAAGTTATCAGAAGAAATGGAGAAAATCTCTGAAATCGATGGGAATCATACGATTGTTAAAGTGTCGTTTGATTTAAAGATAGATAATCTTGTAAACTCTAAACTTGTACAAATTGTTTCAGTTGAGCATGCGAAACAAATGGTAAATAAATTAATGCAATTATCTGGTGGAGTAGAAGAAAAAGACGAGCCAGCAGAAGTAGTGGAAACTGAGATTGTAGAAGAAGTTGAAAAAGAGCATTTAACACAAGAAGAGAAAGATGTGCTTGGTGAAATTGCAAATATTTCAATTGGTTCCGCTTCAACAGTATTGTCAACGCTTTTAAATCAGCCAGTTACAATTAGTACACCAAATGTGGAAGCAATCAATGTTCGTCATTATGATGGAGTACCAGTGCCATTTGTTATTTTAAATGTTGACTTTGTTGAAGGGCTAAAGAATGAGAATGTATTCGTATTTACGAAAGATGTCGCCTTAACAATGGTAGATTTAATGATGATGGGAACAGGGGAAGTTGATCCGGAAAAAGAGCTTACTGAATTAGAACTGAGCGGTATTAAAGAAATTATGAACCAAATGATGGGTCACGCTGCTACGGCGATGTCAGAAATGTTCCAAGAAAAAATGGACATGACGCCGCCAAATGTTAAATTTGTAACGTTAAAAGAAGAAATGGAGTATTTGGGAGAGTCAATGGAAGTGGACGAACTTGTTCAAATTACGTTCAATCTTGAAATTGGTGATCTGCTTCAATCGAAAATGTATCAAATTTTGCCAATTTCTGAAGCGAAAGAAATGGTAAGGCGACTTCTGTATCCAATGGTGGAAGAAGAAGAGATTGCCACAGAAGAAATTGAAGAAGAAAAAATTGTAGAACCAGTTGTGCAACCTATTGAATTTAAAGAAGTAAAACAAATGGAACCAGTATATATGGACACGTCCATTCTACAAAATGTAGAAATGAACGTGAAATTTGTATTTGGAAGTACAGTGAAAACGATTCAAGATATATTAAGTTTACAAGAAAATGAAGCAGTTGTACTAGATGAGGATATTGATGAACCAATTCGTATTTATGTAAATGATGTATTAGTGGCGTATGGTGAACTTGTAAATGTAGATGGATTTTTCGGAGTAAAAGTGACGAAATCACTATAAGGCATTGAAATAGGAGTTTGAACTAGTAGATGAAAAACGTAAAGTTTTTTCTAATGAGTTGGCTATGCATACATGTGTGCTTGTTCTTCCCCTTGCAAAGTCAGGCTGAGGAACAAATTGAGCCAAATCAAAAAATAAATGAAGTGAATGTACAAGAAGAAAATAAGGAATCTCAAGAACCGCCAGAGCAAGTGGAAACGAAACAAGATGAAGAGAAACAAAAAGAAGCAGAACAACAAGAAGTAGCAAATAAACAATTGAGTGAAAGAAAGATAGAAACAGAACAGGGAATTATTACAGTAAATAAGCTGGAGCTTAAAGTTGGCGAAGAGGTGCGAATTGCTGTAGAACCAAATGGGAAAAACATTCAAAGTATGAAAGGTATATTGCAGTTACAAAAAAATGGCGAGCAATATGCGCAAGAAAGAATGTTATCTTTTGAGTATGATGAAGAAACGAAGAGCTGGGTTGCTAACTATAAAGCAGGGGATTTTGATTTGCAAGGTGATTGGAATCTTCAGCTCGTTCAAAGTTACAAAGAGAATGAGAAAGAAGAGCTCATAAAAAATGAAGTGAAAGTCCCGCTCATTCGTATTAAAAATGAAACGCCAACTATAGATAAAGAATTGCCAAAGTTACAGAAAGTTACTATTGATGAAGTAAAAGAGAACTTAGTTGAACGAAAACAGGGAGATTCTATACAAATACGAGTAAAAGCGTCAGATATAGAATCGGTTGTAAAAGAAGTGCGCGTTACATTAAAAGGGAAAGAAAATAAAGAGCTTTCCTTTTTATTAGACTACAACAAGCATGATATGGATTGGCAAAAAGTATTTGAAATAACAGAAGCATTGCCGGCTGGGCCATACGAATTACTTGTAGAGATAATAGATGCAGCAGGTAATAAACTTGTTGAGGAAAGTGAATATACCATTTCTGTTTTGGCGCCAAAAAACGAAGATGATAAAAAGATAGAAGAGAAAGAAGAAAAATTAGATAATAAACTAGAAAATGAATTAGAAGATAAGAAAGAAAATGAGAAGCAAGAGGATTCGAAAGTCAAAAACCCGCTTCCAGAAGAAAATTTACCAGTCGTTCAAATTCCGAAGCAAGATGAGATAGTAAATAAGTTTATAAAAGAACCATTGAAAGAGAAAGAGGAATTTACTTACGTTATAAAAGAGCCGTTCGAAGACAACAAGGAAGTACATAAGGCGAAGGACCAAAAAGAGAAAAATAACAAACAAGTTGCCTCTAAAAAGAAAGAACAAAAAGAAGAACCGAAAGACAAGAAAGAAGAAAAAGGTGAACAGGGAGTGCAAGCTTCTGATGTGTTTACTATCATGTCAGGTTTATTCGTACTGTTTTTAGTTTTAAAGAGTAATAAAGAATGGGGCTAATTATTTCATAGTAGTGGAGGCGCTTAAATGGAGATTAAACGTACGACAATTGAAGATAAGGCGTTACAACCATTAAAACAGCCTGCAGCTATTTCGGAGCATGAAATCCAGAAAGAACGAAAGCGTAGCAATTTAGTGTTTACTGGACAGTCTAAAATTATTTCGAAAAATAATGAAATAGGTATTTTACTTGCAAGTTTAAGTGATGGAAAGATTATGAAGGAAATGCTTTCTAAAGAGATGGATACAGTGTTACAACTTTTTAAAAAGCTACATACGTTATCTGGAGAAGGTAAGCAAACAGAAAAAATATTTGAACAAGTAATTAGAAGCCTACAAGGGCTTGTTAAGCAGGCGCATATAAAAGAACTTCCTTTGTTAGATGGAACGTATGATTTCGCTGAAGTACAACTATCATTTGGTAGAAAAGTACATATTCCGTTACTAGATGTGAGTGCACTTATCTCTAGAGTGGAAAGTGATTCTTCAGAAGGAAATATAAATTTGATGGTAACGGTTATTACTGCTTATATAACGAAATTGTCTAACGAAACAATTTTAATTAGTGTTACAGACCGCATTGCTAAAGATCGGGATGTAAGTGTATGGAGAGCGCTTGCGGAAATGAACATGACACAATTATCACAGGCATTGAAACAAACGATGCAAGAACATAAATGGTCTATGACGTTTCTTTTTCTCTTTATATGGATTGTCGGTATTATTTTAATTCGAGTTATGTAAAAAGGTCGTCACTCCATTGTGACGACCTCTTTTATATTTTTTCGTAGAAGAATGTATCAAATCGCTGAAGATTGTAACGTTCGGGTGTTAAAATTTGTTCCGTACTACCAACAAATAGTACACCGCCTTTTCGTAAAGAACGACTAAATTTTTCATAAAGTTTTACTCTTGCTTCTTCTGTGAAATATATCATTACGTTGCGACAAATAATCAGATCATAATTTGTATCGAATGACTGCATTAAAAGGTCATGTTGTTTAAACGATACGTTTTGTTTAATGTTTTGATGCAATGAATATATATCATTCTCTTTTGTGAAATGACGTTCTTTCAAATCATTAGGTAATTCCTTTAAAGAACGTTCAGTATATTGACCGCGTTTTGCGGTTTCTAAAATATGAAAATCAAGATCTGTTGCTTGAATTTCAAAACGAAATGGAGCTAGATGCTTTGATAAAATTAGAGAGAGTGTGTACGGTTCTTCACCAGCAGCGCAAGCGGCACTCCATACCTTTAATTTTCCGCTATTTTGTTCGAGTAATTTTGGTAGTGCTTTCGACTCTAAAGTTTGCCATCGTTCTTTATTTCTAAAAAACTCTGAAACGTTAATTGTAATGTAGTCAATAAAATTTAAAAATAAATTTTGATCGGCGCGTAATTTGTTTAAAAAATTAGTGTAGTTTTCGAAGCCTTTTCTCGAAATGAAAGCATCGATTCTACGGCGCATTCTATCTTGTTTATACGAAGCGATATCCATATTGAATTGTTGTTTAAAACTCGCGATAAAATGATCATAATCTTGTTCAATTATCATATTTACAATGGGCACAATAATGATATTGTGCCTCCCCCTTTACATCATACGAATTTTTTGTTCAAAGCTTTTTTTCATTTGCTTTTCATGTAATCCTGGTAAATCATAAATGACAGCATCAATACCTGCTTCTTTTGCAACATCGACAGGGATGACAGATGTATGTTTGTCCCCATTATAAAAACAGAGAACTAAATCAGTGTCTTCAATAATTTGTTTAACAAAAAACATATAATCTGATCGGTAAATGGAGTCAGAAGGATGATCGAAAGCAACATATTCGGCTCCGTGTTTTTTTAAGTAATCAACGACTTCTTGAAATTCATCTGTTATTGCTTGCAATGGTTGCAGCGTGTAAAGGCATAAATTTTGAGCGAGTCTTTCATTCTCAACGAAAAAACGAAGAACCTCATTTTCAATAGATTTATAACATAATATGTAAATTTTATGTTTGTGAGCATAGTCAGTTAAAAATTTTTTAATTTCTTCTTGATCTAATGCTGTTAATTGATTTGAACCACAAAGGAAAATATTCATAGAATTGTGCCACCTCATGCTAAATTGTAACATATCTTTTATAAAAAATAACTGCAAAATATTACTGTTCAGAGTATAATTATAAATAACTGGATTTTACGATTAAGTTTAGGAAGAAATAAAAAAATAAATAGGTGATATATATGCTACGTTCTATCTCGCATAATCCAATTTTATCGCATATACCGCCTGCTACTCAAATGCCGAAAGAAGCAAATGTCAGGACAGGACTTGCATTTTCGGATAATTTGCATGCAGATCCGAAAAAAGATAAATTACTAGAACAAATGGAAGCGTTTGTCGATAATATTGGAGAAATTAAAGAGAAAATTGAAATGGAATTAACGCTTGATAATGTAATGGAATACAAAAATACAGTAAAATCATTTTTGAATTTTTACGTTGATAATGTATTGCAGTATAAAGATGTCATGTCTCGTCACCCACGTTACGGATATTCACAGAAAATGACGATTGTGAAACAGGCAGAAATGGGATTGAATGAATTAGAAGATGTTATGAATTTAATTAATACGAAAACAGGACATTTAGAAATGTTAAATCAAATTGGAGAAATCCATGGTTTAATTGTGAATTTAGTCTTGTAAAAGAAAGGAAGCTATATGTACATACAATTATATGAAAAACTCGTTATTATTCAAAAAGCGTATGAAAATATTCAAGCGCTTGGAGAGCAAATATATGAGAATTTAAAAAGTAAAAATGTAAATGCAGTTCAAAAGTTACAAGTAGAGCAATTGCAGTACATTGATGGTTTAAAAGGGTTATCAAGCTCATTTGAAGAAATGGTTGTTCAGTTTTGTAAAGAACAAGGAGTTGAATCGTTTCGTGTAAGTGCGTTATTTTCGTATTTTTCTCAAGAAGAAATTGAAAAAATGAAAGAATTACAAAAAAACGTAACTGAATTAGAAGAGAATGTAAAAATGATTCTTTTAAAAAATCAATATTACTTAAACGTACTATTAAAAACTACAGAAAGTATTGTGGATTCTGTTTCTGAATATAATTTAGAGCGAAACAATAATTCGCAAATCTTTATGAACGAACTATTGTAAAGGAGAAGTGAAGCTTTATGAGATTATCTGATTATAATACACCGCTATCGGGCATGTTAGCGGCTCAAATGGGGTTACAAACAACGAAACAAAACTTGTCTAACATTCATACACCGGGTTATGTGCGTCAAATGGTGAATTACGGATCTGTTGGAGCAAGCAATGGTCATACGCCAGAACAGAGAATTGGTTACGGTGTACAAACGCTAGGTGTTGACCGTATTACTGATGAGGTAAAGACGAAGCAGTTTAATGATCAATTATCTCAGCTCTCTTACTATAACTACATGAATTCGACTTTATCACGTGTAGAGTCTATGGTTGGAACGACAGGAAAGAATTCATTATCTAGTTTAATGGACGGTTTCTTTAATGCCTTTCGTGAAGTGGCGAAAAATCCAGAACAACCAAACTACTACGATACATTAATTTCTGAAACTGGGAAGTTCACAAGTCAAGTGAATCGTCTTGCGAAAAACTTAGATACAGTGGAAGCACAGACGGCAGAAGATATTGAAGCGCATGTTAATGAATTTAATCGTCTTGCTGCTAGTTTAGCAGAAGCGAATCATAAAATTGGACAAGCAGGTACACAAGTGCCAAATCAACTTTTAGACGAACGAGATCGCATCGTTACAGAGATGTCTAAGTATGCAAATATAGAAGTATCTTATGAATCTATGAATCCTAATATCGCGAGTGTTAGAATGAATGGTATTTTAACAGTAAATGGACAAGATACATATCCACTTCAATTAAATAAAGAAAAAGACCCAATGTCAGTTGAGATTTACGGTTCAGAAATCAATGTAACTAGCGGAGCGATAAAATCAGCGATTGACACGAAAGCGAAGATAGTTGATTATAAAAAAAATCTTGAAGACTTAATGAGTTCGATGAAAAATCAAGTGAATACAGTGATGGGAAAAGATTTCTTCGTTGGAGATCATGCGAAAGATATGAAGTTAAATCCAGAATTCCAAAAAGATATTTCGAAAATGAAAATATCTGCTGAAACAGCAAATAAACTAGCAGCAGTTACAGAGGACGATTATAAAGAAGGTCTTTCTTATAAACAAGCATTAGATCAATTTATAGTTCGTGTTGCATCTGATAAAAGTGCAGTAAATGGTTATCAAAAAATTCATGGCGACTTACTAGAAGGTATTCAACAAGAAAAAATGAGCGTTGAAGGTGTAAATATGGAAGAGGAAATGGTAAATTTAATGGCCTTCCAAAAATATTTCGTCGCAAACTCTAAAGCTATTACTACAATGAATGAAGTGTTTGATAGTCTATTTTCGATTATTCGATAAGTGATAATAATTGATTGGAAATATATAAGGAGGAGATAGAAATGAGAGTATCTACATTTCAAAATGCAAACTGGGCAAAGAATCAGTTAATGGATTTGAATGTGCAACAACAATACCATAGAAACCAAGTAACTTCAGGGAAGAAAAATCTTCTTATGAGTGAAGATCCACTAGCAGCGAGTAAATCATTTGCGATTCAACATTCATTGGCGAATATTGAACAAATGCAGAAAGATTTAGCTGACTCAAAAAATGTATTAACACAAACTGAAAATACTTTACAAGGTATTTTTAAATCTTTAACGAGAGCAGATCAATTAACGGTACAGGCATTAAATGAGCCAAATGGTGAAAAAGAATTGAAAGCCATTGGTGCAGAGATTGATCAAATTTTAAAACAAGTTGTATATTTAGCGAATACGAAAGAGCAAGGTCGTTATATTTTCGGTGGTGATAGTGCAGAAAAGTCACCATTTACAGAAGATGGTACGTACCAGGGAGGAAAAAATGATGTGAACTGGCAATTAAATGATGGTTATGAATTAAAGGCATTTCGTAACGGAGAAGCATTATTATCACCGGTTATAAAAACGTTAAAACAGATGAGCGAAGCGATGCAAAAAGGTGACCAAAAAGCGTTACAACCGTTATTAGGAGAAAATAAGAAAAACTTAGATGGCATCATTAACCGTACAACTGAAGTTGGTTCAACAATGAACACAATGGAGACGTTTAAAACAATTTTAAGTGAGCAAAATTTAGCGCTTCAAGAAAACCGTAAAGAAATTGAGGATGTTGATTTAGCGGTCGCAATTTCTGACTTGGCATATATAAATGCAACGTATGAAGCGACGCTTAAAGCGGTTAGTACGATGAGTAAAACGAGTATTTTAGACTACATGTAATCTATAAGGAGTGAGAAAAATGGCAGGAACAACGATGACAGGTATTGGTGGTAGACAACAAATTTGGAACCTCGGAAATAATATGATCGATACTTCTAACTTCGTCGAATTAGAAATGAATGCTTTAGATATGAGAAAAACACCATATACGAAAGAAAAGAATGACCTTACAAATGATAAACTACTATATACAAGTTTAAAATCAGAATTTAGTTCTTTTACACAAACTTTTAAAAACTTAGCGGCTTTTAAAGGAAATGAGAAAAAAGTAACGACAACACAAGACGGTTATATTAATGTAAAAGCTGATGGTGGTGCGATTGCAGGAACTTTTAATATGACGATTACACAGCTTGCACAGCGTCATCAAATAGCTTCAAATGACATTAAAGATATAAATGCGAAGCTTCCTAAAGATGAAACATTAAAACTAGGTGGTAAAGAACTAAAAGTAACAACTGATATGACATATAAAGATTTAATTAATAAGATTAATGATGGAGATTATGGCGTATCAGCTTATACACTTGGAAATAAAATTTTCATGACCTCGAAAAAAGAAGGAACAGATGGAGTAATTAAGTTTGAGGGGAACACATCTACACTATTTCAAGATATTGGTTTAGCTAATGCGGATGGCGTAGCGCTTAATACAATCAATGAAGCACAAAATGCTAAATATAGTATTAATGGTATTACAGATGAAAGTTCTACGAATACAATTGAAGCTCTTCCAGGTGTGAAAATTGAATTATTAAAGGTAACTGAGCCGAAAGTAGAAGGAGCGCCAGATGCTGGTACAACAACAGATCCAAAAACAAAAGGTATAGATCTGAAATTTACAGTAAATGACTCAAACGTAACAGATGCATCGAATGTTATTAAAAAAATGGTAGCTGATTATAACAAAGCTGTTTCTACAGTAGATATCTTTGCTGGAAAAGGTGGAGCTTTCCAAGGTCAAGCTATTATGCAAAGTGTACGTCAAGCGATGAACAATGTCGTAACATTTTCTCAAGATGGTAATTATTTATTCACATTTGGTATTCAATTAAAGCAAGATGGAACGATGGAAGTTGATGACGAAAAGTTAACGAAAGCATTAAAAGAGAAGCCAGATGCAGCGAAGCAATTTTTCTTTAGTTCTAACGGTTTAGGAAAAATGATGGAAGAACCGCTTGATAAACTATTCGGTGATAAAGGTGTAGTCGGCGAGAGAGTAAAAAACATTGATTCACGTGTAAGTGATTTAGATAAAAAGATTAAAGATATTGAAACGCAAAACTTGCAAAAGCAAGATGAAATTGTGAAGAAGTATCAAAAGCTAGAAAGTACATTGGCGGCGCTTGATAGCCAACTAAAAACAATTAAAGCAATGACAAAACAAAAAAGTGATGATTAATGAAAGTTGAGGAAGTGATCGTATGCAAGCATGGCAACGTTATATGCAAAATGATATTATGACGAGTAATCCGATTAAAAATACAATTTTTATTTATGAAAGATGTATTGTAGAGTTTCGTAATTTAGAAGAACTTTTACATACTTTTAAACTACAAGAAGGGGACGCACTTCTTGAAAAATTAGAACGTATTTTTGAAGAACTAAAGCTTCAATTAAATCCTGAGATTACGAAAGATTTATATGATAGTCTATATGGTTTATATGACTGGATTAGCATTCAAATTCAAACGATGAAAGTAACGCGTGAAGCGAAAGATATTGATGCAATTGTGAAAGTGTTACAAGATTTAATAGACGGTTACCGCGGAGCACTTGAAAATGAACAATGATATTTATCGGACGTTTGTCAGCTGTTTTAATGAAATCGGTGAATTGCAAGTGTCAGACAGAGAGTTTGCTGAGAAGAGTGAGATGTTAAATCGCTGGATGATGACATTGGATGAAGAAACGCGTGCGCAAGTTGCAGCAGAAGTAAGCCCATTCATTATTAAGGCAGCTCAGCATATTCGAGATAAGCAAAAGATTTTGGAAGAAATGATTATGACAAATGATGGGCGAATGAAGGCTAATTCATTTTACGGTAAATATTAATAATAACGTCTGGAAGCAGATCCCCCTTTTAAAAGGGGATCTATTCCTTCGTTTACATAAAGAAATCCGCTGATTGAGGTTTCATTTTATGACTGTGATGAAAAAATAATAGTAATCTAAATAATAGAAAAATGGACTTTAGTTTGTAGTTTATATATTGAAATGTTCTATAGATTACTATGTGTATACAGTTTTTTTGCATTCTTTTTTATATTTTTGTATTTTTCTAAAGACAATAATGAAAAAATGGAATAAAATATGTAAGGGTACATAATAGTAAATATTTTAATAAACGCATATAAGAAAATAAATAATGAAGTGAAACTTCTATCAGTGGATCATTACGTTAGAAAAGGAAGGGTGTGGAATATGCCAGATTTAGTGAGTGATGTAAGCCATTATATGAATTATTTAGTGACGAAACGAAATACTGTTTCTAGTAATATTGCAAATGCGAATACACCTGGCTATAAAGCACAAGATGTAACATTTGCTGAGCAGATGAATAAAAGTAGTGCATTATATAAAAACAATGCGGCTGATTTAAAGAGCAATCCAGATTTATATCAAACGAATGAAATGCACTTGCCGACAGTAAATACGAAAAATACATATGCAAAGATTCAAACAAAATCAATGCAAACGAATAAAGACGGAAATAGTGTGGATGTAACGACAGAAATGCTAGATTTAATGAAAACAAATCAGTTATACGGTATTTCAGTTAACGCAATTAATACACAATATGCAATTAACCAAGCGGCACGCGGACGTTAAAAGTAGAAGGAGAGACAACGGATGTTTCAGGCAATTAATGCAAGTGGCTCAGGGCTAACGACAGCGAGAAAGTGGATGGAAGTTACTTCTAACAATATTGTAAATGCAAATACGACGGCGGCTCCGGGGGCAGATTTATATGAGCGTCGTAGTGTGGTGCTAGAATCAAACAATAGTTTTGCAAGTATGCTAGATGGGGCTCCTACTAACGGAGTGAAGATAAAAAGTATTGAAGCAGACAAAACGGAAAATTTAGTGTATGATCCGACGCATCCGCACGCAAATGAAGAAGGATATGTACGTTATCCAAATATTGATGTAACTGCTGAAATGACGAATGTTATGGTTGCTCAAAAAATGTATGAAGCAAATACGAGTGTATTAAATGCAAATAAAAAAATGCTTGATAAAGATTTAGAAATCGGCCGAGGATAAGGGGGAAGATAGTAATATGAAAATCCAACCAATGTTAAATACACAACCATTTGGAGCAATTCAGTCAATTGGTGCATCGAAAACTTCTCAAACATCTGTAGTTGAGGGGAAAAAGTTTATTGATTTATTGGAAGATATGAATCAAACGCAAAACAATGCGCAAACAGCAGTATATGATTTACTAACTAAAGGGGTAGGAGAAACACATGACGTTTTAATTCAGCAAAAGAAAGCTGAGTCTCAAATGAAAACGGCTGCTCTCGTACGTGATAATCTTATTGAAAATTATAAGTCACTAATTAATATGCAAATTTAGGAAAGTGGACGGGTGTGTTTAAATGGAAAAGATGAAAAATGTTATCCAATCGTTAAAAACGTGGCATAAGTTAGTAATTGGTGCTGCGCTTTTAGCGATTGTAACAGGAGCACTTTTATACTTCACCTTGCCAGATAAATATGTTGTTGTATATCAAAATTTAAATGATACAGATAAACAAGAGATTACAGCAGAATTATCGAAGTTAGGTGTCGATTATCAATTAGCGGCCGATGGTTCGATTCGTGTGCAAAAGAATGATGCTCCATGGGTTCGAAAAGAAATGAATGGGATGGGCTTACCGTTTAATTCTAAAAGCGGTGAGGAAATTTTATTAGAAAGCTCGCTCGGTTCAAGTGAGCAAGATAAAAAAATGAAGCAAATTGTCGGTACGAAGAAGCAATTGGAGCAAGATATTGTAAGAAACTTTGCGACAGTTGAAACGGCAAATGTTCAAATTACATTGCCTGAAAAAGAGACAATTTTTGATGAAGAAAAAGCAAAAGGAACAGCGGCGATTACGGTTGGAGTGAAGCGTGGCCAATTGTTAACAGCTGATCAAGTTGCAGGTATACAGCAAATGATTAGTGCAGCAGTTCCTGGCGTGAAGGCAGAAGAAGTAAGCGTTATTGATAGTAAAAAAGGTGTTATCTCAAAAGGGACAGATGAAGCACATTCTAGTAGTTCTTCTTCTTATGAGAAAGAAGTAGAGATGCAGCATCAACTTGAAGGTAAATTAAAGCAAGATATTGATGCAACGTTAATGACGATGTTTAAACCAAATGAATATAAAGTGAATACGAAAGTATCTGTAAACTACGATGAAGTTACACGTCAGTCAGAAAAGTATGGTGATAAAGGTGTACTTCGTAGTAAACAAGAGCAAGAGGAAAGCTCTACTGCGCAAGAAGGGGCAGATACGAAGCAAGGTGCTGGTATTACAGCGAACGGTGAAGTGCCAAACTACGGTACGAACAATAATCAAAATGGTAAAGTTGTCTATGATAATAAAAATGGTAACAAAATCGAAAACTATGAAATAGATAAAACAGTTGAAACAATTAAGAAACACCCAGAATTAACGAAAACGAATGTTGTTGTATGGGTAGATAATGATACGTTAGTAAAACGTAGAATGGATATGACAACTTTTAAAGAAGCAATCGGAACAGCGGCAGGACTTCAAGCTGATCCGAACGGTAACTTTATAAATGGTCAAGTTAACGTTGTAACTGTTCAGTTCGATCAGCCGAAAGCCGAAAAAGAGAAAGAGCCAGAAAAAAGTGGTATGAACTGGTGGTTATTCGGTGGAATTACAGCTGGCTTATTAGCAATCGGTGGTCTAGTATGGTTCTTATTAGCAAGACGTAAGAGAAAGAAAGAAGAAGAGGAATATGAAGAATACTTAGCAGAAGACGAAATTGCTGCAAGTAATGAAAGTATCTTGGAAATTCCTGAAGAAAAAATAGTGCCAGAGCCAAAACCTGAACCAGAAGAACCGAAAGAACCAACGTTAGATGAACAAGTGCAGGATGCTACGAAAGAACATGTAGAAGGAACTGCAAAAGTAATTAAAAAATGGTTAAACGGACAGTAAGGGAGGAACAACGATGTTAGATGAAATCTCCTCCAAAGAAAAAGCTGCCATCCTTATTCGTACATTAGAAGAAGGGGTGGCAGCAAAAGTCATTGAATATATGACAGCTGAGGAAAAAGAAGTATTACTTCGTGAAATCGCAAAGTTTCGTGTATACAAACCAGAAACGTTAGAAAATGTACTAGGAGAGTTCTTATATGAATTAAATGTAAAAGAATTGAACTTAGTCACTCCAGATAAAGAATACATTCGTCGCATATTTAAAAACATGCCAGAAGACGAACTGGAAAAATTATTGGAAGATCTTTGGTATAACAAAGATAATCCATTTGAATTCTTAAATTCACTTACAGATTTAGAACCACTTCTTACAGTGCTTAATGATGAGTCACCACAAACAATTGCAATTATCGCTTCTTATATTAAACCGCAACTTGCGTCTCAATTAATTGAGAGATTGCCAGATCATAAACGAGTAGAGACGGTAATGGGTATTGCGAAGTTAGAACAAGTTGATGGTGAATTAATTAATCAAATTGGTGAGTTGTTAAAATCGAAATTAAATAATATGGCATTCAGTGCAATTAATAAAACTGATGGCTTGAAAACAATCGTAAACATTTTAAATAATGTTTCACGTGGTGTTGAAAAAACAGTCTTCCAAAAGCTGGATGAAGTCGATTATGAGTTATCTGAGAAAATTAAAGAAAATATGTTTGTCTTTGAAGACTTACTTGGTCTTGAAGATCTTGCGCTTCGCCGTGTATTAGAAGAAATTACAGATAACGGTGTTCTTGCGAAAGCACTTAAAATTGCAAAAGAAGAAATTAAAGAGAAACTATTTACATGTATGTCTTCAAACCGTAAAGAGATGATTCTAGAAGAATTAGATGGCTTAGGACCGCTTAAGATGACGGATGCTGAAAAAGCACAGCAAACGATTACTGGTACAGTGAAAAAGCTAGAGAAAGAAGGAAGAATTATCGTTCAAAGAGGTGAAGAGGATGTCCTTATTTAAAAACAGAATTCCGAAGAATTCTGTTTCTTTTTCTGAAGAAACGTATGAATTACAATTTCCAAAACCAGCTTCAGTCCAAATAGAAGAGGAAGAATTACAAACTGATCATGCAGAGCTTCGCGCCCAGCAAGAGTCATTACATATCGAAATGAATCAGCTAAGGCAAGAGCAACAAATGCTAGAACGAGAGCGGCAGCAGTTATTACAAGATAAAGAACAATTTCAAATGCATATTCATGAACAAATGGAACAGATGGAAGCAGCGCGTGTGCAGTTTCAAAAAGAACAACAAGAAACAGCATATGAATGGACAGAGTTATTATGGGATCAATCTTTTCATCTAGCAGAAAAAATCGTGAATCAAGCGGTAGATTCACGATCGCTTGATGTGTTACCTATTTTAACTGGCATCGTGCAAACATTGCCAACTTCGTTTGAAAAATTAATCATTACAGTACATCCAGAAACGTTTGAACGTATTCAAGAAGAGAAGGAGAATACGAAAGAATATTGGTTACTACAATTAGTAGAATGGAAATATGATTTCTCCCTGCAGTTTGGTGAATTTGTTCTGGAAGAAGAGAAAGAGTTCTTTGAATTTAAATTTGCACCTATATTTGCGAAACTTCGTCAGAAATGGGAAGAAGAGAAGTTATTTGAGGAGCAAAATGTATGAGCCGCCTGTTAATGAATGAGAACGAAAAATGGAATAAGTTCATTGAAACACCGCTGTATACGAAAGTAGGCAAAGTTCATAGTGTACAAGAACAGTTTTTCGTAGCAAAAGGGCCGAAAGCGAAGATCGGAGATGTTTGCTTCGTTGGAGAACATAACGTCTTATGTGAGGTGATTGCCATTGAAAAAGAAAATAATATGCTACTTCCATTTGAACAGACAGAAAAAGTATGTTATGGAGATTCAGTGACATTAGTTTCAGAAGATGTTGTTGTACCACGTGGTAATCACTTGCTCGGAAAGGTGTTAAGTGCAAATGGTGAAGTGTTAAATGAGGAAGCTGAAAACATTCCATTACAGAAAATTAAACTAGATGCACCGCCTATACATGCATTTGAACGTGAAGAGATTACCGATGTATTTGAAACAGGAATAAAATCAATTGATTCTATGCTAACAATTGGTATCGGTCAAAAGATTGGTATTTTTGCTGGGTCAGGTGTTGGTAAATCTACTTTACTTGGAATGATAGCAAAAAATGCAAAAGCTGATATAAACGTTATTAGTTTAGTAGGAGAACGTGGCCGGGAAGTAAAAGACTTTATTCGAAAAGAGTTAGGCGAGGAAGGGATGCGAAAAAGCGTCGTTGTTGTAGCGACGTCAGATGAAAGTCACCTTATGCAACTTCGTGCCGCGAAACTCGCAACGTCTATTGCTGAATACTTCCGTGATCAAGGCAATAACGTATTACTTATGATGGACTCTGTTACTCGTTTCGCCGATGCACGAAGAAGTGTTGATATTGCTGTTAAAGAGTTACCGATTGGTGGTAAAACACTGTTAATGGAAAGTTATATGAAGAAGCTGTTAGAGCGGTCCGGAAAAACACAAAAGGGATCTATAACAGGTATTTATACGGTGCTTGTTGATGGGGACGATTTAAATGGTCCCGTACCAGATTTAGCACGTGGTATTTTAGATGGACATATTGTATTAAAGCGTGAGCTTGCAACGCTTAGTCATTATCCTGCAATTTCAGTATTAGATTCAGTAAGTAGGATTATGGAAGAAATTGTTTCGCCACATCATTGGCAACTTGCAAATGAAATGAGAAAAATTTTATCAATTTATAAAGAAAATGAATTGTATTTTAAGTTAGGAACGATTCAAGAAAATGAAGAAAATGCTTATATTTTTGAATGTAAAAATAAAGTAGAAGGTATAAATACATTTTTAAAGCAAGGTCGATCGGATAGTTTCCAATTTGATGATATCGTTGAAGCGATACACCATATAGTATAAGGCCTCTGCCGAAGAGGTCTTATTTTTTTGTTTTTTAATATTTCACAGATTTTTTTGGAAAAAAACTATATAATAGAAAAAGAGAACGTTATAATAGGAAGGGGCTATGAAAACAGGTGGATAAACAGCAGTACGACACAATAAAATTGCAAATAAATCAAGAAAAAGAACATATTTTAAAAGAAGTGTATGAATTAACAGCTGAAAAAAGAAAAATAGAACAAAAAAAAGAATATGATTTATATGTTGTGAAATCGCGTAGTAAAGTCGTACAAACTGGGCAACGTATTATGGCGGGCATGCTTTCTTCACATACGTTTTCACCTGAAAGAATAGAAGAATGGAATCGAAAAATTAAAAAAACGGAAGGTTTTATTCAAAAAAATGAAAGCCTTTTAGAGCAAGTAAAAGAAAAAGAACGTGTCATTGATGAGATGTATCAAGAAAATTGTAAAAAGCTTGCGAAAGCACAAGAAAAGCTGGAAGAAAAAATGCTTCTGGATTTGAAAATGTGTATGAATGGATGAGGTGAATGTAGTGATACAATCTGTATTACCGGTGCAACAAAGTTTACCTCCGCAAAAAGAAAAAGGGCTAGAAGTACAATCAAAAAATGAAGATTCTTCATTCGATCGTACGATGAGAATGGAAAATAAAAAACAGCCGCAAACGGAGAAAACGAAACGAGAAGAAGCACCAACAGAAGAGAAAAAAGATTATATTCTTTCTAAAAAATCGGTAACGAAAGAAGAACCAAATGTAAAGAAAGAAGAAAAAAAAGAGACAGAACAGTTGTTATTAGCTGTATCTGAGCAAATGGTTGCAATTGAGCAATTACATGTGCAGCCGGAATTGTTATATCAATACATACAAAAAATACAAGAGCTATATAAAGAATATGGCAATATTAAACTTAATGAATTACCTGCAGCTGAATTACAACAATTACAAGAACTTCTTTCAAATATGAATATCAAAAATGCTATATGTTTAGAAGATACAATGCAAATGGTATTAGACAAAATGAAGATGCCAGAGCAAACGATGCAAGCATTGAAAGTTGTAGAAACAGAAACTTGTAATATTGCAAAGGAACAAGAAGAGTCTAAAGAGGTAGATCTTCCGAAACTTGAGAGCGATGATGCAAAGGTAGAGTTGCCAGAGGTTGATGCATTAAATGATTCGAGCTCTGCAGGTGCAGAGTTATTAAATAAAACGACAAGTACCGAACAAGTAGGGAAATCAAATAGTGGTGCTGAGAAAGTTTCATTACCTGATTTAGGAAAGAAAATGGAAGCGCAAGTAGAAGCGCTGCAAAAATTTGTAGTGAAACAAGAACGTGTTTTATTCCAGTTAAATCCAGAAAAACTTGGTACATTAACAGTGTTTATGAAAAAACACGGAGATCAAATTGACGTTCACGTAGAAATGGAAAAACACGATGCGAAAAAACGTGTTGAAATCATTTTTGATGAATTGAAATTAAAGTTAAAAGAAAAAGAAATCAATATTCAAATTAGCTATTCAGATAAAGATGAAAATCGTAAAGAACAGCGAGAACAAGAGCAAAGGCAAAAACAGAAATTAGCAAATACAAATCATGAAAAACAACAATCAACAGAATTTGCGGGATTATTGGAGGAATAAAGCGTGCCAACAGTTGGATTAAATACAACGAGTACAAATCATATTCCGTTACAAGCAGGAGCGCAAAAAAGTAATGTACCTGTTAATGGTGTACAATCGCCAGTGCAACAAAGTAATGGAGTTTCGGCAGGAGCGCAAAAGACTCCTGGGGTAATGGGGAAAGATGATTTCCTAAAATTGTTTTTATCAAGTTTCCAACATCAAGATCCATTTAATGCGATGGATATGAATCAAATGATGAATCAGACAGCACAGTTATCTCTAATGGAACAAGTACAGAATATGACGAAAGCAGTAGATAAGCTACAATCAACGATGTATTCAACAGCACTTGATGGTGGAATGAAGTTTTTAGGTAAATACGTAAGAGGTGTTGACGGTGACGGAAACAAAGTAACCGGTCAAGTAGAAACGGTTCGCCTTGCGGAAAATAACGATGTACAGCTCGTTATTAATAATAAGGTTGTATCTCTTCGTTTCGTTGAGAGAGTGTCTGATAAACCGATTGGGGAAACGAACCCAGAAGACGCAAAGAAAGACGATCAAAAAGTAACTGAAGAAGTAAAAACTACAAATTCATAAGGAGTGTCCATACGTTATGATTAAAGCGTTATATACAAGTATTACAGGGATGAATGCAACACAAAATGCATTAAGTGTAACTTCAAATAATATTGCCAATGCACAAACAGTAGGTTATAAAAAACAAAAAGCAATGTTTGATGATTTACTATATAACAATTCGATTGGTGCAAAAGGTGACGGTAAATACGCAGGAACGAATCCGAAAAGTATTGGTAACGGTGTGAAAATGAGTGGTACTGTTACGGATTATAGTGATGGTACAATTACGTTAACAGGTGGCAAAACACAAGCCGCAATGGAAGGTAATGGTTTCTTCGTTGTAGGTGATTCAAAAGGCGGAAATATGGAATTTACTCGTAAAGGTACGTTTGGGATATCTTCAGATTACTATATTACGAATACTGAAGGTCAATACGTATTTGCATACCCTGCAAATGAGGCAACTGGTGAAGTTGATTTATCTGGAATTCCAGGACCGTTGCAAATTCCAATGGGAACAGCAATTGGTGGTATTCGAACATCGAAAGGGACCATTAAAGGGAATATTCCAACTGGTGAAAAACAAATCACACAAGATTTACCTGTATATGATAATGCGGGGAATACATGGACAATGCGTGTAGAGTTTAAACAAACGAGCGAACATAATTATACATATAAAGTACAAATGCGTAATGACTCGAAAAAAGAAACAGAGTTTAAAGATGTTCCAGGTGCAGGTGGTAATATGACATTTGATGCTGTTGGAAATCCAAATCCGAAAGAGCAAGGAGCCAATATTCCATTTGATGGCGGCTCTATAAAATTAGACTTAAGTCATTTAACAAACCATCCAACAGATAAAACATTATCAGTAACAGACGTAGATGGTAGAGCAGCAGCGACGGTTAAAGATTGCTTCATTGCTGACGGTGGATATGTGATGGTAAAATATTCTGATGGAAGTATGAAATCTGCAGGTCAATTAGCTGTTGCGATGTTCCCGAACGAAGGCGGACTAATGAAAACAGGTAATGGTAACTATACAGCGACGAATACAACAGGTATTTTAGCTCTTGGTGCATCTGGTCAAAACGGTGCGGGTAAAGTACGTGGTGGTGCACAAGAAGGTGCAAACGTAGATTTATCTGTAGAGTTCGTTGACTTAATGTTATACCAACGCGGATTCCAAGGAAATGCGAAAGTAATTAAAGTTTCAGATGAAGTATTAAATGAAGTTGTAAACTTAATTCGATAATATATCGTAATGAAAAAATGTAATGGAGTAGAAAGGGTTTTTTATTCGTATGACAAGACAAGAGCGAATTTTACAATTGCCTTTTTTCGAAAATAAACGTGAACTTGCCGAGCAAGTATTAAAAATAGAACGAGAAGAGCATGTATATTTACCAGATCAATTTGAAATTAAGCAAGTGCCTCCGTATTCATTTGGCGAAAAACAAGCAATCATTGGCCGCATCCATGAGTTTTATTTCATAAGTGTTGGTAGCGATAGCGTTTGGAAGTATCAACTGTTTAAGGATGAGATGAAGTGTCGTGAGTTTTTTGTTATGTTGCCAAATATTACGGATCAGCAGATAGCGTTTTGGTTTAATAACATAGAGTTATTGAAAGGTTCTTAAAAGCACTTTTTAGGTTTTGAGAGAGGACCTGGCGATGTTTTGGAGCGGTTAGTGCCTAATAGAGTCCCGACCGATGTGTAAGACCAGAGATATGTAGCGTTACTAGAGTAGTATGGTAGTGTAAGAAGTGGTAATATAAAATAGTTTTAAGTTAATTTAAGGTAGTTGTAGTATACAATTAGACTGAATTTCTATAAAAGGAGAGGTGAGGAGGATGGCGCAAAATAAGTATCGCGTTACATTCATTTCGCCGAGTGAGATTGAGCAGCGGACTGTAATGGCGGCGAATAGTTTGCCAGATTTAATTCGTAAAGTAGAGAGTATTATTGCAGATCCAAACGGTTATTTTGTGAATGATAAAAAAAATAATTGTTATTTTAAAGTGATTAAAGAAAATGTTACGTTTATTCAGTATGAGTTACTATTTTCGGATAAGGAAATTCATATTGAAAAATTAAAACATATAGCACCGGTGGTATTAAAACGATTATTCGAAAAAATAAATGACCCGGAATTATATGCACTCGCGCTACTTGATGTTGATATAGCAACGAAAGAATATGTGCTAGCAGAAATGAATTCTGAGTTGAGAATAAGAGTAGAGACCGAGCTTTCGAAAAAATGGGAAGCAATGCCGACGGAAGTTGTAGGAGCACAAGAAGTGTTATTAGAGGCACTTGCTTCGTTTATACAAGATTAATTGTTTTTTTATAAAATGAATCGTTCGACTATCTATATTTTTTTATATAGGTAGTTGACTTTTTCGCTTTTATAAAGCTTAATAATTAGATATACGGAATTAATGGAAGGGGAGCGACACCTTTATGTCACAAGCACAAAGTATTTTATTAGAAAGCGGAACAAATGAATTAGAGATTGTTACGTACACTGTTGGTGAAAACCTATTTAGTATTAATGTAATGAAAGTACGTGAAATCATTAATCCATTCCCTGTTACAACTGTGCCAGAATCTCATCATGCAGTTGAAGGTGTTGTTCAAGTACGTGGTGAAATTTTACCTGTTATTAACTTGGCAATGGCTCTTAATTTAAAGTCAACAAAGCCACTTGATCAAACGAAATTTATCATCTCAGAATTAAACCAAATGAAAGTTATTTTCCGCGTTGATGAAGTGCATCGTATTCAACGTATTTCGTGGGAACAAATTGATGAACCAGCTTCATTATCTATGGGACTAGAAGAAACGACATCTGGTATTGTAAAACTAGATGGCAAAATCATCTTACTATTAGATTATGAAAAAATTGTATGTGAAATTAGCGGCACTGGTTATGACAATAAATCAATTGCAGGGTTAGAACAAAAAACAGATCGAGCTGAAAAAGTAATTTATATTGCAGAAGATTCAGCGATGCTTCGCCAAATATTAGAAGAAACATTATCATCAGCTGGATATACGAAAATGAACTTCTTCAGCAATGGTGCAGAAGCGTTAGCACAAATTGAAAAATTAGCGAAAGAGCAAGGCGAAAAAATGTTTGAACATATTCACCTGCTAATTACGGATATTGAAATGCCAAAAATGGATGGACATCATTTAACGAAAGTGGTTAAGGATAGTGAAGTAATGAATCGTTTACCAGTCATTATTTTCTCTTCATTAATTACAAATGAATTATTCCATAAAGGTGAAGCTGTAGGAGCAAATGCTCAAGTAAGTAAGCCAGATATTCAAGAGTTAATTGGTTTAGTTGATAAGTTAGTGCTTTAAAAGCTTCTATCTAGCCAGAATAGAAGCTCTAGCTAAGTGTTGAGCGGTCAGTGCTTAATAGAGCCCTATGCGATGTTGAGACCAGAGATATGGAGTGGTTATAGGTAAGTAGAAGAGCTGGTGTATAACATTTTTCTATTTAGTAGGAATAGGGGAAACTACTTATGTAAGTAAGTTTTCAGTGATTAATAGAGTCTCATGCGATGTGAGTTCAGAGTTATGAAGTAGTTTTAGGTAAGAAGAAGTGAGACTTCGATTGAGAATTTGAAGACTGGGTTTATAACTCTATTCTGTTAGAGAGAGGAAGGAATTAGCCAATGCTACATATGGCTAATTCCTTTTTGGTATTCTATATTTTAAGCTGGTAGAAAAATGAAAGGTTTCTGGGGTGTTTGGTGCTGTATGTATGAAAATTCTTCATTTGAAGATTTTTGATTTAAAAATATAAAAGAACGTATTTTCGATGGTTATTTTATTAATATTTCGTGGTAACGCAAATTTTTTCGGTGAAAAAATATTCAAAATACCATATAATATAATTAAATGTAATTAATATGCAATTTTGCATATTAATAAAAAACATTTTCCAAATTTTTATACTTTCTATACATTTTTGTATGTTTAATATTTGACAGATAATTTCGAACTGTTATAATATGGATATGTAAAAATTGCTATTTTCTTAAAAGACATGGGAGTCAGATGAGAATTGTGAAAGGATGAGGGGGAGTGGCACAGATTATGTATCACCACACAGCAATTAATGTATTAGGTCTTTTACAAAACATGTCAAATAATAAAATGAACGATATGCAACTAGAGGTGGAATTAAAAAAAATAGAAAAAGAATTCCAAGTAAAGTATGAAGAATTAGTTGATTTACATAATAGAATGGTATTATTTCAAATAGATATAGAAAAAAATGGCGGGATGCGAGCATATGAAAAATCAGCAATTACATGGCTGAAGTCTGAACTAGAGCTACTGTATGAAGTGTATCAATTTTGTCAACGTCACGGTTTAAACATTTTAAATATTTCAAAATACGTAAGTAAAAATGAACTAAATCTTTTTCCAAAAACAGAAAGTCAATTGCAAAATACGTATTATAAATTGAAAAAACGTGAAATACCGTTTGAAAATATTGAAAAACAAAAACCAGGACGAAAGCGAAAATATATACCAGTAAAAGAGACAATCGTTGCAAGAAAACAAGAAAACGAGTACGAATTAAAAGAAGAAATCCAGCATAAAGAGGATGAAAAAAATCTTGTAACAGTTATATCTGGTATCGTTGATAACTTTGAAACAATTAATCAATGTAGTGAAAGGAAAGAAGACGAACTACATCAGTTTATGGAAGGTATTTATAAGCTTTCTAGCATGGCGGCAGGGCGTTCTAGAGAAGCAAAGAATACACGTAGCTTAGAGGGTGAATTGCAGTCGTTACAACTAGAAAATGAAAGGCTAAAACGAGAGAAAGAAGAGCTTGTACAAGATATTAAAGGTATGACGCAGCTTTTAATTCATTTCATTACAAGTTCTGATATCGATCAAATTCGTAAATTACCAACTTTCGTACAAGATTGTAAAATGGAATTACATAAACTCGGGCTATATAATGCACAAGACGGAAAAATGAAAATAATGGTTGACCGTAGCGGACAAGTTATGACGGTAACACAGTAATAAAATTTGGGTACAAAATAAAAGGGAGATACATAGTTTATATGTATTTCCCTTTTATTTTGTATGGAATCGTTCCAAAGAAGGGAGGTGAACTTTTACGATTGTAGTAGTTTAGAAACCATTTGCGGAATTTGGTTCGCTTGTGAAACCATACTAAGGGCAACTTCAGTTAATAATTTGAACTTTAAAAAATCACTCATCTCCTGCGCCATGTCTGCATCTTCAATTCGAGATGCAGCATCTGTTAACGCCATACTTTGACTATTTAAATTTTCAATATTAAATTGTAAACGATTTATCATAGCACCAAGGTCGGCACGATGAAGTGACACACTTTGCAAAGCCTCTTCAATTTTACGGATTGCCGCTCTTGCTTCTTGTTCTGTTGAAATCTTGATGTCATGTTGTGTAGGGGAAGGGGGAATATGATTCGTCATATTTACCGTATGACCGATATCGTCTAATGTAACTGGGCGGTTTTGACCGTCAAATACGGATAAATCATTAAACTCAGTCATCTCGCCAATATAGCCAATTTGTTCTGTTAAAGACTGAAACTCTTTATTCAGCGAATCACGATTTGCATTTGAATTTGTACCGTTCGCGGATTGAACAGCTAAATCACGCATACGCTGCAAAATATTCGTCACAGTTTGAAGGACAGCTTCTGCCGTGCGAAGCATCGATATCGCATCCTCATTATTACGAATCGCCACACGCATACCACTTGCTCTCGCATGCATACGAGTCACAATCGCAATATTAGCTGGATTATCAGAAGCATGGTTTAACTTCTTACCAGTAGCCAGATGCTCCATCGCAACATTCATACGTTTTTCATTCTTATATAGCGATTGCCTAGCATTCATACTCAAAGCATTCGTACCAATACGCATAATAGAAACTCCTTATTTTATAGATTCATATAGGATTTTAAAGGCAATAAACAGTCATAAAAAGAAAAAGGGACTTATGCTAAGCTTCTAGTTGTGTTTTAACATAAGAGGAGATAGGGATTGACCACTTTTACACAACGTGGATGCTCTATCCTGCCAAAAAAAAAGAATTTACAAAAAATTCATTTATATAGAAAAATAAACCTCTCTGCAAGCAGAGAGGTTTATTCATGAAACTAAATCAAATGGCTTATTGTAATAATTTAGAAACCATTTGTGGAGTTTGGTTTGCTTGAGAAAGCATGCTGATTCCAGCTTCGTTCAAGATTTTGAACTTAGTCATTTCAGACATTTCTTTCGCCATGTCAGCGTCTTCGATTTGAGAAGCAGCTGAAGCCATAGAAGAAGATTGGCTCTTCAGGTTGTTTACGTTAAAGTCAAGACGGTTTAATGTAGCACCTAGAGTTGCACGGTTAGATGCAATGTTTTCTAGTGCAGAGTCAATTGCAGCGACAGCAGCATTAGGATTAGCAACAGTTACTTTTGTTTTATCGAACGCAGCGCCTAAGACTTTAGCTGCAGCAGCTTTAGCTACATCTGTATCTGCGGCATTATTGTAGTCTGTTAATTTATCAGTAACGGCTTTAGCATCTGCTGCAGACATAGATCCTTTAACTTTATCGAATTCCTTCATAGCAGCATCAACTTCTTTTTGAATATCAGCTTTGTCAGTAGTAGCTGTTGTTTTAAGTGCAGTAAATTTGCCTGCAACATCATCAATTGTTTTTTGTGATGCGCCACCAATTGTTAGTTTATCAATACTTAGTGATTGTGTAGAAACGTTTGCTAATTTAATATCAATTTTCTTACCTTCATCAGCGTTATCTAATGTTTGAATTGCAATAGTTTCATTAGAACCATCTAATAATTTTTTATCATTAAATTCAGTGTTTGTAGAGATGTAATTGATTTGCTCTTTTAATGCGCCGAATTCTTTATCCAGGGCTGCTTGGTTCTCAGATGTATTTGTACCATTTGCAGATTGGTTTGCAAGGTCACGCATACGAAGTAAGATGTTAGATACTGAGTTCATTGCTGAATCAGCTGTACGGATTAATGAAATACCGTCTTGTGTGTTGTTAGCGGCTACTCCTAATCCACTTTCACGAGCACGCATACGAGTTGCGATTGCAAGACCTGCTGCATCGTCAGAAGCGTTGTTGATACGTTTACCGCTTGATAAACGGTCCATAGCGTTACTCATTTTAGCTTGGTTTTGGCGCATGTACTCTTGAGTACGCATGCTGTTAATGTTTGTATTAATTCTCATGTTAAGAAACCCCCATTTTTTTATATTGACTTTTCTGCAAATTGAAAAACGGTAATATGCGAAAAAATCAATTTCGAGATTTATTGTAATCCCTGTCATAGCGGGTGTCAACTAAAAATTCGAATTAATAAATATAAAAAAATAACAGTTTAACAATATATTCATTTTTTTATTACATAATTATTAAAAGGATTATTGCAAACTTTAAAAAAAAACTCTAATATTAGATTATCTTTGTTTACCGAAAAGGTGATATTATGATAGTTGGAAATATAGTAAAAGAAGTGCTTGCATATAAGAAAGGGCAAATTCAGCAAAAGCTAAGTAGTCCACAAGCATTCGTTAGTAGTCGTTTTCAAGAGAAGTTGCAGAGTGAGCCTGCGAAGGAGACGAAAGAAACTACGCAGCCGGCAAAAGTAGAAGATATGAGTCAGCCGGTACAATCTACGAAAATAGAAGCGGTTGTTAATAAACCGGCAGAAACTATTAATAAAGTAGATGAAGCGAGTAAGCCTGAAGAAAAAGCTGAAACGAAGAAAGCAGATGAAGTGCAAGTTGCGCAAAAAGAGTTTGAACGACGTTTCCCAGAAACGAAAAATGAGGCCGCTGATACGTGGGAATTAACGAAGAAGTATAATATTCAAAAAATACGTTCTTCCAATGAAGGGAAGTATGAGGATATTATTGATCGCGTCAGTCGTACATACGGAATTCCGAAAACGTTAATTCAAAAAATGATTGAAGTAGAGTCTAATTTTAATCCGAAAACGGTGTCACATGCAGGTGCGATGGGTCTTATGCAGCTTATGCCAGCGAATGTGAAGGAGATGGGTGTGAAGAATCCCTTTTCACCAGCTGAAAGTATTGAAGGTGGCGTGAAAGAGTTAAGCGGTTATTTAAAGAAAAATAACGGCGACTTAGTATTGGCACTTGCTTCTTACAATGCTGGTCCTGGTAATGTAAGAAAGTACGGAGGCGTACCGCCATTTAAAGAAACGCAAGGATATATTAAAAAAATATTAAATATCGACGTTTCAAAATAAGAAGTTTCATATATAGAGAGAACATGAAATTTTCGTGAACATGATATGGGAGTTGGCTAGATTTGAAATTACAAGATGATATTCCGTTAACAATTTATTTTGAAATCGGAAATACGAAAAAGAAAATTGAAGATCTGCTTCATATTACGAAAGGTACATTGTATCGTCTTGAAAATTCAACGAAAAATACGGTGCGTCTTATGCTTGAGAATGAAGAGATTGGAACCGGAAAGATTTTGACGAAGAATGGGAAGATGTACGTTGAAATCGTTGAATTGAAAAGGTAGGGAAGGGGATTGTCATGAGTGGCGAAAAATTAAGCCAAGAGCAAATTGATGCCCTGCTGAAGGCGGTAAATGAAGGCGAGGAAATGCCAGCTTTCGCACAAGAAGCAGGAAAGCAAGAGAAATTTCAAGAGTATGATTTTAATAGACCAGAGAAGTTCGGTGTTGAGCATTTACGTAGTTTGCAAGCGATTGCTTCTACGTTTGGAAAACAGACGTCACAGACGTTATCAGCGCGTATGCGTATTCCAATTGAACTAGAGCCTTCGACAGTTGAGCAAGTTCCATTTACGAGTGAGTATGTGGAGAAAATGCCGAAAGATTATTATTTATATTGCGTGATTGATCTCGGTTTACCAGAGCTTGGAGAAATTGTTATTGAGATTGATTTAGCATTCGTTATTTATATTCATGAATGTTGGCTTGGCGGAGATAGTAAGCGTAACTTTACAATGCGCAGACCGTTAACAGCGTTTGAGTTTTTAACGCTTGATAATATATTCTTGCTTCTTTGTAAAAATTTAGAGCAATCATTTGAAAGTGTTGTTGCGATTGAACCGAAATTTGTAACGACGGAAACAGATCCAAATGCATTAAAGATTACGACAGCGAGCGATATCATTTCATTACTTAATGTAAATATGAAAACCGATTTTTGGAATACGACGGTGCGTATCGGGATTCCGTTCTTATCTGTTGAAGAAATTATGGATAAGTTAACGTCTGAAAATATTGTCGAACATTCTTCGGACAAACGTAGGAAGTATACGTCTGAAGTGGAAGTGAAAGTAAATCAAGTGTACAAACCTGTTCACGTTGCAATTGGTGAGCAGAAAATGACAATGAGTGAGATTGAACAAATTGAAGAAGGCGATATTATTCCGCTTCATACGAAAGTTTCGGATGAATTACTTGGTTATGTAGATGGAAAGCATAAATTTAATTGTTTTATTGGAAAAGATGGAACGCGTAAGGCGCTCCTATTTAAAAGTTTTGTAGAGTAGGAGGATCCATATGAAGCATGAAGTATCTCCTGTGTCATTAATGGGATTAGAAGATTTTGCAGGAAAGCGAAATGAAGCAGGTAAAGCACATATTGATACTGTTTCAGATATTTCGATTGAACTTGGTGTAAAGCTTGGAAAGTCATCTATTACGCTCGGTGATGTAAAGCAGTTAAAAGTTGGCGATGTTCTTGAAGTAGAGAAAAACTTAGGACATAAAGTAGATGTGTATTTAAGTAATATGAAAGTCGGCATCGGTGAAGCAATTGTAATGGACGAGAAATTCGGTATTATCATTTCTGAAATTGAAGCTGATAAGAAACAAGCGGCGCTTATGAAAGCGCAAAGTCAAATGCAAGATAAAGAGTAGAGGAGGAGTCATATGTCGTATATGACGACCTTATTTCAAGTCGTTTTACTGTTTGGTGCGCTCGGTTACGGTGCATATTATATGACGAAAAAGACGCGCAAACAGCAGTTTTTTAAGCAGGGTGAAAATGGCCATATTCAAGTAAAAGACGGCGTGTATTTAAATCATCAAACGAGTGCCTTTTTATTTGAAGTGGACGGAAAGCAAGTGTTCACTGTTATTAGTAATAACGGTGTACAGTCTGTGCAATTAACCGGAACAGGAAATCAGTTTCAACAAGCACTAGAAGACGCGGTGAAGACTGAAACGAAAAAAGTAGAGGATCCATCATGAGAATAAAGAAACAGTTATCATTATTAGCCGTTATTTTCGTATTTTCTATCGTTTTTTCAATTATTTTTGTAAATCCAGCGTATGCGGCCCCGAACGGTTTTATTAATTTCGAAAATGGAAAAGAGTTTACGGGTAATTCAAGTGTACAACTATTTGCGCTCGTTACCCTTTTATCATTATCTTCTTCTATCGTTCTATTATTTACACATTTTACTTATTTTATGATCGTTCTTGGGATTACACGTCAAGGACTTGGGGTAATGAATTTACCACCAAACCAAGTGCTTGTTGGACTTGCATTATTTTTATCACTCTTTACGATGCAGCCTGTACTCGGGCAACTGAAGAGCGATGTGTGGGATCCGATGACGAAAGAGAAAATAACAGTAAGTCAAGCTGCGGAAACGACAGCTCCTATTATGAAAGAATATATGTCAAAGCATACGTATAAGCATGATTTGAAAATGATGCTGAAAGTACGCGGAGAAGAGTTGCCGAAAGATTTGAAAGATCTTTCCTTATTTACACTCGTACCATCCTTTACGTTAACGCAAATTCAAAAAGGTTTACTAACAGGGATGTTCATTTATTTAGCGTTTGTATTTATAGATTTGATTATTAGTACACTTTTAATGTACCTCGGGATGATGATGGTACCGCCGATGATTTTAAGTTTACCGTTTAAAATACTCGTTTTCGTATATTTAGGTGGATATACAAAAATCGTCGATATTATGTTTAAGACGGTCGCCTGAAGCGCTTGATGCTATGTGATAGGAGTCATATAAATGAATACGTCACCAATTATAGATATTTTCCAAACCTTTTTTTATAAAGGGGTTATGATTTTAATGCCGATTGCCGTTGTAAGTCTGATTGTCGTTATTATTATCGCGGTTATTATGGCAATGATGCAAATTCAAGAGCAAACGCTGACGTTTTTACCGAAAATGGCCAGTATTGTGCTCGTTATTATCATTTTAGGTCCGTGGATGTTCCAAGAGTTAACGATGCTTATTTTAGATTTATTTGATAAAATCCCATCGCTATTGCGTTCGTACTAAGATAGGTGAACTGAAATGAATATGGAATTATGGGCGGCGACGTTTTTTGCGTTTTGTCGCATTACTTCATTTTTATATTTTTTACCGTTTTTCTCAGGTCGATCAATTCCGGCGATGGCAAAGGTTACATTTGGACTTGCTCTTTCAATTACAGTGGCCGATCAAGTGGATGTCTCTCACATCAAGACAGTTTGGGACGTTGCAGCTTATGCAGCAACGCAAATTGTAATTGGTTTATCACTTTCAAAAATTGTAGAGATGCTGTGGAACATTCCGAAAATGGCAGGGCATATTTTAGACTTTGATATCGGTTTATCACAAGCAAGTTTGTTTGATGTAAATGCGGGCTCACAGTCTACTTTACTATCAACCATTTTTGATATATTTTTTCTCATTATTTTTATTTCACTTGGCGGCATTAACTATTTCGTTGCCACGATTTTAAAGTCGTTTCAATATACAGAGGCGATTTCAAAATTGTTGACGACTAGTTTTTTGGATAGTCTACTCGCAACGTTATTATTTGCGATAACATCAGCGGTTGAAATTGCTTTGCCACTTATGGGCAGTCTATTCATTATTAATTTCGTCCTTATTTTAATCGCAAAAAATGCACCGCAATTAAACGTTTTTATGAATGCGTACGTAATTAAAATTACGTGTGGGATTTTGTTTATTGCGATGAGTGTACCGATGCTCGGTTATGTGTTTAAAAATATGACGGATGTATTACTTGAAGAGTATACGAAACTATTTAACTTTTTCTTAACGAAGTAGGGGGACGCGCATGGCAAAGGATAATAAAACAGAAAAGGCCACCCCGCAGAAGCGTAAAAAATCGCGTGAAGAAGGGAATATCGCCCGGAGTAAAGATTTAAATAATTTATTTTCCATTCTCGTATTAGCAGTTGTCGTTTACTTTTTTGGAGATTGGCTAGGGTTTGAGATTGCGAATTCCGTAGCGGTGCTGTTTGATCAAATTGGAAAAAATACAGATTCAACCGAGTATTTTTATTTAATGGGGATTTTATTACTGAAAGTATCGGCTCCGATATTAATACTCGTATATGCTTTTCATTTATTCAATTATATGATTCAAGTCGGCTTCCTATTTTCTTCTAAAGTCATTAAACCGAAAGCGTCACGTATTAATCCGAAAAACTATTTTACGAGATTGTTTAGTCGTAAAAGTTTAGTAGATATTTTGAAATCACTGTTTTACATGGGATTAATCGGTTACGTTTCGTACGTTCTCTTTAAAAAGAATTTAGAGAAGATTGTTAGTATGATTGGATTTAACTGGACAGCGTCACTTACTGAAATTATTAGCCAAATTAAATTTATCTTTTTAGCCATTTTAATTATTTTAATCATTCTTTCTATTATTGATTTCATTTATCAAAAATGGGAGTACGAACAAGATATTAAGATGAAAAAAGAAGAAGTAAAAAGGGAGCATAAAGATAATGAAGGGGACCCGCAAGTAAAAGGGAAACGAAAAAACTTTATGCATGCAATCTTGCAAGGAACAATTGCGAAGAAGATGGATGGCGCAACGTTTATTGTAAACAACCCGACTCATATTTCGGTCGTACTTCGTTACAATAAACACGTTGATGCAGCACCAATTGTCGTTGCAAAAGGGGAAGATGAGCTCGCATTATATATACGAACACTTGCCCGTGAACAAGAAATACCAATGGTGGAAAACCGTCCGCTTGCTCGTTCTTTATATTATCAAGTCGAGGAAGATGAGACGATTCCTGAAGATTTATATGTAGCTGTAATTGAAGTTATGCGCTATTTAATTCAGACGAATGAACTTGAAGTATAATAGCGCGTTTGGAGGAGATCTCTTTGTTTAAGATAGATTCTGCAAGAACCTATTTTTCTATCTTTTTAGCAGCGTCATTCGTAGTGGCGCTCTTAATTCCACTTCCACCATTTATACTTGATATCATTATCGTTTTTCTACTAAGTATGTCAGTACTTATTTATATGCGAGCGACAAGTATTAACGAGTGGGATGAATTAAAGTCATTTCCGACGATGTTGTTATTAATCGGGATTTTCCGCGTATCGATTAACGTTTCGACGACGCGAGCGATTTTGACAGATGGAAATGCCGGTCATGTTATTGAAGAGTTCGGCCAGTTCGTAATTGGCGGAAACTTATTAATTGGTATCGTTATTTTTACAGTATTAATCATATTCCAGTTTATCGTTGCAAACGGTGCATCTCGTACAGCTGAAGTAGCAGCTCGTTTTACACTTGATTCTTTACCGGGGAAACAAATGTCTATCGATGCTGATTTAAACCAGCGTATTATTTCAGAAAAAGATGCACAGGCAAAACGTAAAAAATTAAATATGGAAACAGAGTTTTACGGAGCGATGGATGGTGCCGGGAAGTTCATTAAAGGGGACGTTATTTTCGGGATTGTCATTTTATTCGTAAACATTATTTTCGGTTTAATTGTCGGAATGATGCAGCAAGGAATGAGCTTTGCAGATGCAGCTCTTCATTATACACAGTTAACTGTCGGTGACGGAATCGTAAACCAAATCGGTTCATTAATGCTTGCAATTTCAACAGGTATTATCGTAACGCGTGTATTTGACGGCTCACCGGATACAGTAACAGAAGGTATCTTTAAAGAGTTATTAGCGCATGAAGTCGTTGTATATGCACTAGGTGGTTTATTTATCGCAATGGGTATTTTTACTCCGCTACCGTTTCTACCATTCGCACTCGTTGGTGGAACGATTATCTTCTTAGGCATTCGTAATAAAAATCGAATAAAGAAAGAAAAAGAAGACGAGCTCCAAAAAGAATTAGAAATGATTCAAGGCGAAGATGAGCAATTACAACAAGTGGAAGATTCATTCGGAGTATTTACGGATAAATATCCAATTATAGTAGAGCTTGGTTTAGATTTAGCAGCACTTGTAAAGCAGAAAATTAACGGGGAAACAGCTCGTGATAAAGTTGTTCTTATGCGGAAGTCGATTATTACTGACCTTGGTATTAACGTTCCTGGAATTAACTTTAAAGATAATACGAGTTTTAGACCACGCGGACGTTACATTATTCGAATTAAAGGTGCGAAGGCGGCTGAAGGTGTTTTAAAATCAGGTTATTTATTAGCACTGAAAACACCGAACGTAATGGCTGATTTAGATGCAGAGCCAGCGAAAGATCCAATTTTCGGTGAAGATGGATATTGGATTTTAGAGCATATGGTGCAAGATGCACAAATGAAAGGCTATCAAGTGTTAGAGCCACTTAGCATATTAATTACACATTTAGATGTTATCGTTAGACGTAATCTTCATGAATTAATTCAGCGTCAACATGTAAAAGACTTAATTAACTCGCTTGAAAATGATAATGGCGTTCTATTAGAAGAGATTAAGAAGAAAGAAATTGATTTATCACTCGTTCAAAATGTTATTAAACAACTTCTAAAAGAAGGTATTTCTATTCGTGATTTACCAACAATTATTGAAGGTATTATTGACGGCAAAGAAATTTATCAAAACCACGTTGACGGTGTGACATCATTTGTTCGTGAATGTATTTCAAAAGTTATTTGTGAAAATGCGAAAAATCCGGACGGAAAAATATATGCAGCGCTCTTCTCTGATTCAATTGAGTTAGATGCGGATGTTGTGAATAATTCATATCAAGGTTACTTATTAAACTGGGATTTAGATTTAGAAACACGTGTCGTTGAGCAAGTGCAACGCGTCTTTAAGCAAGCACGTTTAATGGGAAGAGAACCAGTGTTATTAACACGTAGAAAAGATTTTAGATTTGCGATTGTAAGACTGCTAGAACGTTATCAAGTGGAAGCACAAGTACTTTGTATTAGCGAATTAGCACCAGAAATTGTGGTGGATCAAATTGCCTATATTGAATAGTAGGGGGTGAAGTAATGGAAAGTACAGAAAAGAAAGAAGCGTTAATGCGAATAAAAGCAGCTTCGAAAAATGAATTGTATCGAAAGTTATTTGACCAATATGGTACAGATTATTATTACGTTGTCGATGAAAGTGTAAAACGAAATATACCGTTTTTCTGGAAAAAGGATTATGAAATGTTAGTTGCTTTTCCAGAAGAAAAACAGGAAGAAGTGAATGAAGGTACAGCACAATTTCATGAACAGTTAATGGATGTCGTGAATGATCCTTCAGAACAAATTGTGAAGGCGAATGGAATTCAATCAGTACTGCACAATTTAGAAAACGTAACGACTTCTATGTCATACGCGGCAATGCAAACAGGAAATAGTGAAGAATGGGCAAGAAAAAAAGAAAAACTATTAAAGCTGTTTGAAAAAGGAATTGTCGTGGTGAAACAGACGAAAGAAACGGAAGTACCGAAAAAGAAAAAAGTTGTGAAACAAGTCGTTCCGGTAAAGAAAGAAGAAGTAGTTCCAAAGAAAGAAAATCAAGAATCTGTACCGTTTATTATTCAAAAAGTAATTCGGATGCTAGAACAAAACGATGTAGAACAATATTTCATTTATGCATATGCTGAAAAGTTAAAAATAAAGTTTGAAAATGCAACGATGATTACGGAAGAAGAAGTTATTAGGTACATATTGGAAGATATGAAATCTCATTTCAATACGGAAAACGTCTTTGAAAAAGAAGTACAAACAATTGCATTAATCGGTCCAACTGGTGTTGGTAAAACGACGACGCTTGCGAAAATGGCATGGCAATTTCACGGTAAGAACAAAACAGTTGGTTTTATAACGACAGATCATTCGCGCATAGGGACAGTGCAGCAATTGCAAGATAACGTAAAGACAATTGGATCGGAAGTAATTGCTGTGCGTGATGAAGCTGCAATGACAAGAGCGCTTACGTATTTTAAAGAAGAAGAGCGCGTCGATTATATTTTAATTGATACAGCTGGAAAAAATTATCGTACGTCAGAAACAGTAGAAGAAATGATTGAAACGATGGGACAAGTAGAACCAGATTATATTTGTTTAACGTTATCAGCTTCGATGAAAAGTAAAGATATGATTGAAATCATTACAAACTTTAAAGATATTCATATAGATGGTATTGTGTTTACAAAATTTGATGAAACAGCAAGTAGTGGTGAATTGTTGAAAATTCCAGCAGTATCATCAGCTCCTATTGTATTAATGACAGACGGCCAAGACATAAGGAAAAATATACATATCGCTACAGCTGAACATTTAGCGAAACAAATGTTACAAACATCGTAGAAAAGAGGTGAAGAATAAGGCGCTTGCCTTATTCAAACGAATATGAACGGTCTTTATATAGGTTCTATGGGTATGATGAACTACATGCAGCGAATTAATGTTCATTCGAATAACGTTGCAAATGCTCAAACGACAGGATTTAAAGCAGAAAATATGACGTCTAAAGTATTTGATGTACAAGACACATATCGCCGCGGAGATGGGGCGGTAACAAATATCGGTTCGGTCGATTACGCTGTAGTACCAGCCGCAACACACGTGAATTTAGTACAAGGAAACATACAAATGACAAATAGTGCTACAGATTTCTTTTTAGATGACGGCGCGGCCGGCACAACATCATTTTTTGTTACTTCTAAAAATGATGAAACGTTTTTAACGAGAGATGGTAGTTTCACATTAAATAGTGATCGTTATTTACAAACATCTTCAGGTGCTTTCGTAATGGGAGAGAATAATGAGCGTATTCGTATTCCAGAAGGAGCAAAGGTTGCTGTACAAGCAGACGGTACATTATATGATGAAGTAACACAAAATAATATTGCTCGTTTGCAAACAAAAACAGTAGATGCAGAAACGAATGCACGTCTCGTGCAACGTGAAAACAAAAGCTTTACACTAGCAGAAGGAAACATTGCTAATTTACCGAACGGAACAGGAATAGTAAAAAATCATATGCTAGAAAATTCAAATGTAGATATGACGAAAGAGATGGCCGATCTTATGACGGATCAAAAGATGATTCAAGCATCACAGCGTGTTATGACGTCATTTGATAAAATTTATGAAAAAGAAGCGAATGAAATATTGAGATAAAGGACTTCCAAAAGTGGGAGTCTTTTTTGTTATTGCTTTTATTACAGTTACATCATAAAATGATAATGATTATCAATATCATTTTATCTATTTTCATAAGAATAGAATTTCATAATGACAGCAACATTTGTTTAACTAAGTGAATTAAAAACAAGGGGATGGTGTATATATGTCTACAAAGAATCAACTTTGCATTGGATTATGTTTAATTTCTAGAAAGAAAGAACAAGAGAATGAGTTTAATTCCGGAATTGATGAACAAGTAGAGTTGGCACTACAGGCAGAAAAGGCTAAGTTAGATTTTGTTTTTAAAGCCGATTATTTAGTGGCGCACCCAGATTTAATTGCTCGTAATAAAGGGAGTGTCATTTTAGACCCGACGTTACTGTTTACTGCTATTGCTTATGCGACAGAAAAAATTGGAGTCGTTACAACTGCTTCAACTTCGTTTTATCCACCATATATATTAGCAAGGCAATTACAATCGTTACACTGGATTAGTAACGGCCGAGTAGGGTGGAATATTGTTACATCCATTGACGGTGCTGAAAACTTTGGTGAGGAAGGGATGCCATCATCTGAGGAACGATACGCGAAAGCGGCAGAATGTACAGAGTTAGTAAGAAAACTTTGGAGGAGTCACCCTAATGAAGTATTGAAAGTAGATAATCCTGATGTTATTAGAGAGATAGTAAAGCCTATTGAGCATAATGGTGAGTACTTTAAGGTAAAAGGTCCACTTAATATTCCGCAGCATATATCAGGAGAAATGCCATTATTTCAAGCCGGTGCTTCAGAGTCTGGTCGGAATTTTGCTGCTTCTGTTGCTGATGCAATTTTTGCCGCAACGCCTGATATAGAGTCAGGAATTGAACTTCGTCAAGATTTAAGAAGAAGAGCAGAACAGCATGACCGTAGCCAAGATGTTATACGTGTATTACCTGGATTATATTTCTTTATAGGTGATACATATGAAGAAGCGTTAGAAATGCATAGGCAAGCTCATCAACATCTCACAAAAGAGAAGAGATATGCGTTACTTGAAATGGTTCTCGGATTAGATGCGAGAGGGATTCCGCTAGAAAGTAAAATTACGGAAGAGATGCTGCCAAGTCGGGATCAAACTGTACGTAGTAAAACTCATGCCGAGTTATTACGGAACTTCATTATTAAAAATGAACCAACAGTTGAACAAATACTAGAACGACCAGAAGTTGTTGGATCGGCTCATTGGGTTGCGGTTGGTACACCACAAGACGTTGCGAAGCAAATTATGGATAGGTTTGAGGCAGGGGCGTTAGATGGATTTATTGCTATTCCAGGAGGACCTCCAAAGTCACTAGATCTATTCTTTAGTGAAGTCATTCCTTTATTTGTGAAGGCGGGTGTATTTAGGGAAGAGTATACAGGTTCTACTTTACGGGAGCATTTGGCGGGGAACATATTAAATACTTTACAGTTAAAATAATAGCATGTAGAAAAAAGCCTTATTGTAAAAGGCTTTTTTTATTTAAAATTAAAAATTCTGAAATATAAGTTGACTGTATGAATGTTATTTTTTATATTAGTAGGTATAACTATAACTACTAAAGAGGTGAGAGTATGACAACGGCATTATATTTAGAAGATGCATACAAAACGAGTTGCGAAACAGAAGTGATAAAAGTAGAAGGGAATAAAGTATTTCTAAAAGAAACAGTTTTTTATCCAACTGGTGGAGGACAGGAATGTGATACGGGTGTCATTGTACAAGATGGGTCTGTATTTGAAGTTGAAAAAGTAAAGAAGGAGCAGGGAGAAATAGTTCACTATATAAAAGATGAAGCTCAAGTAAAATTAGGTCCAGTTAAATTAGAGATTAATTGGGAAAGACGTCATAATTTAATGCGTCATCACTCTTTACTGCATCTTATCGGAGCTGTTGTTTATGAAAAGTATGGAGCACTATGCACCGGAAACCAAATTTATCCTGATAAAGCACGTATCGATTTTAATGAGTTACAAGAGTTATCGAGCGTGGAAGTAGAAGAAATTGTTGAGGAAGTGAATAAACTTATTGAGCAAAATAAAGAAATTTCCACTCGTTATATGAGCCGCGAAGAAGCAGAAAATGCTGTAGGAATGATTAAAACAGCAATAAATCTCCTGCCAACTACTATCCAAGAAATCCGCATTGTTACAATTGAAAATTTAGACGAACAAGCTTGTGGAGGCACACATGTGAAAAATATGAGTGAAATAGGAACACTTGTTATTGATAAAGTAAAAAGTAAAGGGAAGCAAAATCGTCGTTTTGAAGTAAGGGCGATTTAGATTGTGAGGGGTTACCGATGGATGAAATTATAAAGGAATTACAAAAGTTAGGATTTTCCCAGTATGAATGTAAAGCGTATATTGGATTGTTAAAACACTCCCCAGTAACAGGCTATGAAGTGAGTAAACAAACAGGAGTACCTCGTTCTATGATTTACGAGGTACTCGGTAAGTTAATGGATAAAGGAGCGGTGCATATTGTACCTTCTGAACCAGTTAAATATGTACCAGTACCAGCTACCGAATTAATGAATCGAATGCGAAAAGACTTTGAAAAGTCCTTTGAATTTTTAGATGAGAAACTAAATTGTTTAGAACAAGAGCGACAAATAGATGTAATTTCGCATATTCGCTCAAATGATCGTGTTTTAAAAGAAATATGCAATATAATTAATAGGGCAAAGGAAGAATTATGGATTTCTGTATGGGAAGATCAAGTGCATGAAATTGAGCCGTACATTCATCAAAAGGAAGAGGAAGGCGTACATATATTTTCAATCTTATTTGGAGCTCCAGAAACAAAAATAGGAGCCACGTTTCATCATAATTATATGACGCCCCACGTTGTTGAAAAGAGAATGGGTGGTCATTTAACTGTTATTGCTCGTGATGGAGAGGAAGTATTAATTGCGAACTTCTCAAATGATAGCACTTCATGGGCCATTACAACGTATGACCCAGCGCTAGTTCTCGTTGCGACAGAGTATGTGCGGCACGATATTATGGTTGAAGAAATCACAAAGGAATTTGGAGCTGATAAGTTAGATACGTTATGGCGTGAAAATATAGATTTAGTTCATGTCGTAACAGGAAAACGAACTTTAGAAGGAATGGAGGATGATAGAGATGAGTAAAGCTGAGGCACATGTAGCTTTGCAGAGCGATGATACATTTCAGCAAGGAGTAAAAGATTGTTTACCAACTGTATTTGGTTATTTGAGCATCGGTATAGCAGCTGGTGTAATTGCAAAAACAGCAGGTTTTTCTATCATTGAAATTGCATTTATGTCCACTTTAATTTATGCAGGTTCTGCCCAATTTATATTAGCTGGTATGTATGCAGCCGGTGCTCCTGCTTCCGCAATTATTTTCACTGTATTTTTTGTTAATTTACGCCATTTATTAATGAGCGCAGCGCTTGCACCGTACTTTACGAAAATTCCTCTATTTAAAAACTTAATCATCGGTTCTCAAATTACAGATGAAACTTTCGGCGTTGCAGTGCAGCATGCAGCGCAAAAAGGATATTTAGGTGAAAGGTGGATGATTGGGCTTAACGTAACAGCGTATTTAAATTGGATTCTTGCTACTATTATTGGTGGGCTGTTTGGTGAGTGGATACCAGATCCGCATACATACGGGATGGATTATGCATTACCAGCGATGTTTATCGGATTATTTGTTCTTCAGCTCATAAGTAGTAAACCAACACTAGTAATTCATTTAAGTGTTGCAATTGTATCGATTATTATCGCATACGTTTCACACCTATTTATGCCAGCTAGTATAGCGGTTATTATCGCAACATTACTAGCTGCGACGATTGGAGTGGTGATTGAAAAATGGAAATGAGATTAGATGTATTATTACTTTTACTAGCAGCAGGAGCTGTTACACTCGTGCCACGTATTTTACCTCTACTCGTATTTAGCAAACTACAAATTCCTGACTGGGGTCTAAAATGGTTAAATTACATACCAATTGCGATATTAGCAGCGCTTTTAGCACAAGTTTTATTTATGCATGAGACGATGCAGTGGGATTATCTTATTGCAGCAATTCCAACATTTCTTGTAGCGATATATACTCGTAGTTTATTAGGTACAGTATTAACGGGAGTGGTTGTGATTATTTTGTTACGTTTCTTTTTCTAAAAAGGATTACGCTCATATAATAGCGAAAAGTGTAATAACATGAAAAATATAGGGGTGGTGTTATGATACTTTTAACGATAGGAGCAATTTTGTTAACGTTGTTTATTTTCTTTATTCTCGGTTTTATTACATTTATGATGTTTGTTGATAAGGCGACGCCTCAAATATATTATACACCTTGTGAATCAGTGACAGTGAAAGCTAAAGGTAAACATAGAAGGAAGAAAAGTTGAAAGTTGGCTTTTCTTCCTTCTTCTATTACATCCCCGAAATAACTAACAACAATAACCAAAATAGAAAACTAATAAAGGAAAGAAAACCAATACATATCGAGAACACACGATTATTTCTCCATTCGTGCCAAAAAGCGATAAATCCTAAAATACAAAGGAAAAACCAAATGGGCAGGAATATGAACTCGCTAACTTTCTCGGGGAGTAACGAATAAAAAGTTGTTACATATACGATCCAATTAGTAAAAAATAAAATGCAAATGATAATAGATTGTAAGTAGGGGCGGTTGAAAAATCTCCCTTTTTTTACGGTTTTAAAAATGATAGTTAGCGCTGAGATAAAGGCAATGAGTATGAAAACAAGTAAGAGTAATGTCAGCGTCATTTGATTCTCCTTTATAAGATTGTTTTTATCACGCATGGGCAGTAAGACCCACATCTTAAAACTCAACGTAAGAAAAGAGATTAGGTGGGGGATGAACATCCCCCACTGATTGAAGTTTCACTTTACAAGAAATGAATCTATTAAATTGTATGCTTGTTTTGTAGAGTGCCCGTTATATTTTTCAGTGTACGGATTTAGAAATCCATGTTCACCGTGTAGTTGTTTTATTTCTAATAAAGGATTATTTTGTTGCTGCAATGTTTGAATTAAAGAGGATACTGAAAAACTAGCTTCTTTTTCAGGGAAAATAAGTAAGGTGGCACATGTTGGTTTCATATGAATATAGTCACGTATGCGGGAACCGTAACATCCGATAATAAAATCTATTTTTGGATTGGTACTACATAACCATGAGATGGTAGCTCCAACACTAAAGCCGATAAGTCCGATATGTGTGTAACTAGTAGAAAGATTAGTAACGAATTCTTCAATTTGCTTTTTTCCATAATCAAATCCAATATGATTTACAAAATGTTCATATGCTTTTTCTTCATCACTATAATGAAATGCATGTTGCGATTGGAGAAGGTTAGGACAGAATACGTCTATATGAGATGAAGTAAAGTGTTGGATAACGTGATGCATATGGTCGTTCACACCATATATTTCATGAACAGCAATGAGAGCTACTTTTTTCTTCATAGTTATAAAGTACCTCTATGAAACTTAAATTCTTTCTCAACAAGGCAAATACGCAGGTGAAAGTTGTCATACCATTGCTGACGACCTCTTTTTTTCGCTTCTTTATGTAAGGCGTTCTTCTTCCAATTTTCAATTGCATCCAGTGATTCCCAATAAGAAATTGTTATTCCGAGTCCCGAATCACCTCGTGCACTTTCTACACCTAAAAATCCAGGTTGCTGCTTTGCAAGTTCCTCCATTTTTTCGGCAACGGTATTATAGTCAGTTGTATCATTTGATAAATTAGAAGTGAATATAACCGCATAATAAGGCTGGTTTTTTTCTAAATTAGATGCCATTATTTTTCCTCCTTAATGTATAGTACGAATAATTAATCCATAGTTTGTATTTTAGCAGGTCACAAAAAGAAAAGAAGTAGAAAATTCTTATTTTTTCAGCTCATGTAAAATAAAGAGTTGAAGAAATTTATAATAAGTAATCTGAAAGAAGAAAAATGCCACTTCAAAAGAGAAGTGGCATTTCTTATATTTCCTCTAAGCTATTAACTGGAACTGTTAATTCGCGTCCTGGGTTTTTCACTTCATATATGCGGGCGGTTTCATTGCTTTCGTCGACGTGTTGAATCATAACAGGCATGCCTTGAAAACTAACATTAGCTTGCTCCGCTGACACAGAAAGCTCTTTTGCACGTTGAATATTCATTTATATTCCTCCCATCATTATTATCTTTGCTAAAAAAGAGGAATAATATACCATTTCGAGACATTCTTAAAGTTTTTGTATTATTTGTAATGTTTCTTTAATAAATGAGGAGAAAATAGAATCAGGATAGTTATCTATCGCTTGAACTGCTTCTTTTGCTTCTTTCAGAGCAGCTGTTTTATCTTGAAGTTCTATATAGCAAAGGGCACGATAAGATCCAGCTGTTAATAACCATGATTGATCAAGTGGATGACTCATATAATCCGGTATGATAGCACGATCTAATACTTCTAAAGCTTCCTTGTAATGTTTTAAACCATACAAAGATTTTCCTTTTTCAAGATAATACAGTCCATCGTCTTGGAAAATTGGATCGTTTTTTAGTTTTTCTCGAAATTGTTCTAGATGTTCTAATGCGATTGTATATTCATTCGTAACAGTGTTATAGTAATAAGCTTTTAATATATGTATATTTGCAGCTGATAAAGTATCTTCTGTAAAAATGGCAAATTGCTCCGATTTTTTTATGTAATATAAATATCGTTCTTTATCAGTTGTAATGATTTTTTGATAAGATAAAATACGATAAAATTCATCTGTTTTATAATACACTTGATGTTTTTTTGAAAATGCAAGTGCATCTAAAATGACTCCCTCACATTTTCCATAATCGCCAAAAGCGAGTAAAATAATTGCTTCTTTTAAGGATAATTGTATATGTGTAATAAGATCCATTTCTAAATTCTTCGATTTATAGTCATCACGAATTTTGGTAATCAGCTGTAAACATTCTTTATATTTTTTACGCTTGAAGAGCATATAGTAAAACAGTAGTTTCGTTTCAGTACTTTCTCGATATAAAGTATATTTTTCAAATATAGAAACAGCTGTTTCAACGTAATATTCAATATTATAATCGTTCACAATAGCCGCTCCAGTTATGAACTGTTTATATAAACGTGCTGTATTTAAAGTAGAAGGTAAATCTTTTTGAACGATAGGTAGTAAAGTCTCATATACTTCATCACATTTATTCTTTATGAGTCGCTCCATTTTTTGAATGAGTTCTACAATTTCATGATCGTCTTCCTCTAATAAAAAACTCGTTTCACATTCAAGTTTTTCTGCAATATATTGTAATGTTTTCATGGAAGGTGTAGCTTTTCCATTTTCAATTTGACTAAGCATGCTTTTTGTAAGTTCCGAACCTGCCAGTGCTGTTTGAGTAAGCTTTTTTTCTTTTCGCAATGCTTTAATTTTTTCTCCGAGAGTTGCCATATTATTGCTCCTTTATAATTAAAAAGTTAAATACAATTTAACTTTTTGTTGTAAAAATTGGAAAGTTGATTATATAATAAGTTTAACACAATTTAACTTTTAAGGGGAGAGAGTCAAAAATGGGAGATATAAGTATAGGACAACATGATTCAAGAATGAAGATTGCAACTAGAAATATCATTTTAATGATGATTGGAAAAATGACGTCTTTATTAGGCGCAGGTATTTATACGTTCGCAATGGGGTTATATGTATTAAAGACTACTGGTTCAGGGATGGGTTTTGCAATTACGCTCGTTTGCGGATCACTTCCAAGGATGATCTGTGGCCCAATTGCTGGTGCTGTAGCAGACCGTGTGAATCGAAAATGGCTTGTCATTGGTACTGATTTATTAAGTAGTTTAACGATGCTTAGTATGTTTATTCTTGCTACTATATTTGGGCCATCACTTCTTTTTATTTATATTTCAGCAGCATTATTATCAATTTGTGCAAGTTTTTATTCTGTTGCATTAACTTCGTCTATTCCGAGTTTAGTAGATGAAGGACGTATTCAAAAAGCGAGTGCTTTAAATCAAACGGCGGCTTCTTTATCAAATATTTTAGGACCGATTATTGGCGGAGTTGTATATGGTTTCTTTTCAATTAAATCGTTTTTCCTATTAAATAGCATTACGTTCTTTTTAGCGGTTATTTTGCAATTATTTATCGTATTTGATTTATATAAAAAAGAAGTGGCTGAAAGTACAGAGCATTTCTTGACGAGTATAAAAGAAGGTTTTTTATATGTAAAAAGACAACGTGAAATATATGGTTTAATGAAAATAGCATTGTGGGTAAACTTTTTTGCGTGTGGTCTAACAGTTGCACTTCCGTACATTATCGTCCATACATTGCATTTATCTTCAAAGCAACTCGGTACTGTAGAGGGAATGTTAGCAGTCGGGATGCTAATGGGAGCGATTGCTTTATCAGTGCGTAAAGAAGTGAATAATCCGTTTCGTTCTATTTATACTGGACTGTTTTTGTTTGCAGGTTTAAGTTTATGTACAGTCTTTCCGTTGTTAGTTATCATTCCAAAAGTAGCAAGTTTTATTTACTATATTGCTTTTATGATGTTAACTGGTATAGCAATTATGATTGTAAACATTCCAATGCAAGTACATATGCAAAAAACGACAGATCCGAGCTATCTAGGGCGTGTGTTTGGCCTACTTGAAACAATTGCGACTGCAATCGCACCACTTGGTATGATTGTATATGGACTACTATTAGATATGTTGCCAACTAGCATTGTTATGATGACAATAGGCGGAGGTTTATTGTTAGTTGTATTAGTTGGAGTAAAGCAACACATGGCGAAAAAACAAGTAGATGTGTCCGCTTAAAAATAATAAAAATTTGACTTATCATTATAAAAATGACTAAACTAGTATTTTAGTTTTTGAAACTCTTTTTCATGTATGTTAAAGTAAAGTGAGCTTGCAAAGAAAAGGAGACAACAGCATGAAAAAATTAAGTTTTGTTATGCTTTTTCTATTAGTCGTAATGGCTGGATGTAGCAATTATGACACATATATTGAAACAGGTATGCAATCATTGAAAGATGAAAAGTATAGTGATGCAACAATGTGGTTCGAAAAAGCAGAAAAAGAGAAATCAGGAAATGAAGCGAAATCATATAAAGAAGTTGCTGAGAAAATGGATCGCGGAGCAACAGCATTAAAAGACGGTAAGTATTTAGAAGCGAAAGACATTGCAAATGAAGTGTTACAAAAGAAAAAAGATGATGAACTTGAAAAAGCTGTAACATCAAATGCAGAGAATATGATTCAAAAAGCAAAAGATGTGGAAGAGAAAGTAAATGAAAGAGTGGCAAAGCGTAGAAAGGTAGAAGAAGAAGGAATCGATAAAATTATTAAAGCTGTCGATAGTATAGATGAAGTGAAAGAAAAAGAGAAGAAAGTATCAGAAGCATTAGATAAGGCTGAAGAGGCGCAAGCAAAAATTGAGGCAAAGAAAAATAAATAGATTTATAGTTTGAAAGGCTGTCGTGCATAACGACAGCCTTTTAATTTTTTGTTGCAAATGAAGTGATGCTCTGTAGTAAAAAAGAAATAATTTTAGAATTCCATCTGTCCTCATGATGAATCGTATAAATGTTACGCTGAAATTCAAATTCAGGGATTGGTATATAGTATAGCTCATTTCGTTGTATTTCTTGCTCGATAGCAAGTTTAGAAATAAAGGCAATTCCATTACCATATTTTAAAATTTGTTTCATCGTTTCTAATGAGTCTAATTCAATTTCAGATTGGAATGTAATGTTGTGCGCCAACGTCCATTGTGTAAGTAAATCTCTCGTTGTAGATGGATTACGATGCAATAGTATGCGTTCCTTTTCGATATTTTGTAACGATACATTGTCTTTCTTTGAAAAATGATGTTCTTTGGAAAAGGCAAGAACAAGTGTATCGGGCATTATATTCGTTTGTTTTAAAAGTGGTTCATCAAATGGAGCAGCGGAAATTATCCCAATGTCGATTTCGTGATTTTGTAGCATCATTCGAATTTCAGGGGCTGTTTTCACTAGTAGCGTTATTTTTATATTGGGAAATTCACATTGAAATTGATGAACGACTTCTGGCAAAAGATAAGTCGCTGGTACATAACTAGCGCCGATTGTTATAGCACCTTTATGAAAATCTTTAAACTCTTGCGTGACACGTCTAGCTTCTTTCATAAGTGCATCTATTTTACAAGCATAATGGTGCAAAGCCTCACCAGCCTCTGTTAAGAAATACCTTCCAGAACGTAATTCGAATAGAGATACACCGAGTTCTTCTTCTAAGCTTTTTATATGAAATGTAATAGTTGGTTGTTTAACGCCAAGTTTTTCTGCAACGATTGTAAGCTTTTTGTATTTCTTAATAAGTACTACAATTTCTAATTTTAAGAGATTCATTATGAATTGCCGCCTTTTTTATTTTAACTATAGAAAAAATCTATAGAAATAAATAGTTTATTAGAAGTTTTTTAATTTAATCTTTACAGTACATTAACATTCAGTATAAATCTTCCATATAGAATGAAAGCAGGTTAAGAATGAGGGGAGAGAGGTGAAACGGTGGATATTATAATTAGTGGATTAGAAAAAACATTTGGAAAAACACAAGCATTAAAGCCGTTGCAGATTGTAATGAAACAAGGGGAATTCACTACACTTTTAGGACCTTCGGGATGTGGGAAAACGACTTTACTTAGAATGATAGCAGGGCTTGAAGAACCGGATAAGGGAGAAATATATTTTGGAAACCAGTGCATGTATTCTGCTGCCAAAAAGATAAAGACATCTCCTCATGAACGGAATATCGGTATGGTATTTCAAGATTTTGCTTTATGGCCGCACATGACTGTTTTTGAAAATGTTGCATTTGGTTTAAGAGCTACAAAGCAAACGAATCAATTGCGAGAAAAAGTAGAAGATGCGATAAAGCGAGTTCGCCTGCAAGGTATGGAGAAAAGGTATCCACACGAACTTTCTGGTGGACAGCAACAACGTGTCGCATTCGCTAGAGCAATTGTAACAAAACCTCATTTTATTTTGTTTGATGAACCGCTAAGTGCACTCGATGCAATTTTGCGAGAAGAAATGAGAATAGAGCTTATGGATATCGTTCATTCCATTGGTTTAACTGCACTGTATGTCACTCACGACCAAACAGAAGCAATGTCAATGTCAGACCAAATTATTGTCATGAAACAAGGAGAAGTATTACAAAAAGGAACACCGGAAGATATTTATGTGAAACCGTCTCATGAATTTGTTGCCAAATTTGTTGGTAAGGCGAATTGGCTTGTAGAGGGTAAAAAAATGGTTCGTCCAGAGCATGTGAGCTGGACGAAAAATGAAGTGTGCGAAATGTATACAGGTGAAATTCAGCACGTTACATATGTAGGAGAACGGTATGAAATAAAAGTAAACATGGGGGCACTCGGAATATGGACAGCTTATCACAATAGTAAATTAAGCATCGGTAAACCAGTATCGTTATATGTGCCAAAAAAATGTATTCATCATATAGGGGGAGAATCGTATGAAGAAATTCAGTTCGCTTAAGTCTTTATTTGTATGTACTTTATTATTTTCGGCTGTAGTAACAGGGTGTAGTTCAAAGACAGGCAATGCAGATGCAAAAAGTAAAAATACGACTGAAAAGAAAATTGTTGTATATAGTGCAGGGCCAAAAGGGTTAGCAGAAAAAATTCAAAAAGACTTTGAAAAGAAAACTGGTATAAAGGTGGAAATGTTTCAAGGGACAACTGGTAAAATTTTAGCGAGAATGGAAGCTGAAAAGAAAAATCCAGTCGTTGATGTAGTCGTACTTGCATCATTACCAGCGATGGAAGGATTAAAGAAAGAGGGTCAAACGTTAGCTTATAAAGAAGCGAAACAAGCTGATAAGCTGCGTTCTGAATGGTCAGATGATAAAGGACATTATTTCGGGTATAGTGCTTCAGCATTAGGGATTGTGTACAATACAAAAAATGTGAAGACAGCGCCTGAAGATTGGAGCGATATAACGAAAGGAGAATGGAAAGGGAAAGTGAATCTTCCAGATCCAGCACTTTCAGGTTCAGCTTTAGACTTTGTAACAGGATATGTGAAAAAGAATGGAAAGGATGGATGGAATTTATTTGAGCGGCTTAAGAAAAATGAAGTTACAGTAGCAGGAGCAAATCAGGAAGCGTTAGACCCAGTTGTAACAGGTGCGAAAGATATGGTAATTGCGGGTGTTGATTATATAACGTACAGTGCAAAAGCAAAGGGTGAACCGGTTGATATTGTTTATCCAAAAAGCGGAACAGTTATTAGCCCACGTGCAGCGGGGATTATGAAGGATAGTAAAAATGTAGAAGGCGCAAAAGAGTTTATTGATTATTTATTATCCGATGATGTACAAAAACAAGTTTCTAAAGCGTATTTATTGCCTGGTAGAACAGATATAAAAGCTGAAAATAGACCAAATGTAGAAGAGATTCCAGTATTAAATATTGATTGGAAAACAGTTGAGAAAGAGCAAGATGAAATAGGAAAACAATTTAAGAAAGTATTTCAATAAGATGGTGATTCCATGGTAAATCGATTCGTATCAGTAAGACAAGTTGGAATGACGGTAGCGTTATTGCTTGTGGCGATGTTAATCGTCATTCCCCTTTTTCTTATTTTGTTTTCTAGTATATATGAAAATAGTAGTTGGAACTTTTTAAAGCCTTTTGAAGTGATGCAGAGTGGTGGATTAGCTGGGATTTTTCTGAATTCGATGCTTCTAGGTGTACTCGTTGTAATAGGAGCTACAATATTTGCATTTCCATTGGCGTTTATTATGAGCAAAACAGATGTAGGAAAGTATAGTAAGTTAGATATTGTTTTTATGATTCCATTTATGACACCGCCGTATATTGGATCAATGGGCTGGATTTTGTTCATGCAACCTAACGGCTATTTTGAACAATTTTTTCCGATGCTAAAGACAGTTTCATCATCGTTTTTTAGTTTAGGAGGTATGGTCTTAATTATGAGTCTGCATTTATTCCCATTCCTTTATTTCATGCTGAAAAACACGTTACTTCAGATTGGGAGTAGTAAAGAAGAAGCTGCAGCAGTTCATGGCGGAAGTTTTTTCTATCGTTTAAGAAAAATAATATTGCCGTTATTAGTATCAAGTTATGTAATGGGTGCTTTACTCATTTTCGTAAAGACGATTGCTGAATTTGGAACACCGGCTACATTCGGACGTAGAATAGGATTCCACGTGTTAACATCAGAAATCCATAAATTTATTTCGAGTTGGCCAATTGATTTTAGTAGTGCAACAGCATTATCTTCTTTATTACTTAGTGCTTGTATGCTTATTTGGTATATGCAAAATGTATTGAATCGAAAGTATTCATATGCAATGGTTAGTGGAAAAGGTGTGAAATCTAAAAGATATACTTTGTCTATATTTACGCGCGTTGTAGCATGGATGTATGTAATTGGTTTATTAATAGTATCAATTGGAATTCCATACTTTTCTATACTTATTGCTTCTTTGTCAAAATTAAGAGGCGGTGGTTTACATGTAAATAACTTTACAACAAGCCATTATGAGGCATTGTTTACAATAGGATCTCCGGGATTAGAGGCTTTATGGAATAGTTTTCTTTTTTCACTCGTAACAGCGATTATCGCGGTAATGATTGGAGTCTTTTTGGCACTTATGATTCGAAAGGGGAAAAAAACCTCTGAAAAATGGCTTGATATGTGCGGTATGTTACCGAATATGGTACCAGGAATCGTTATGGTTGTAGGTCTTATTCTATTTTGGAATTCACCATATATGCCTATGTCAATTTACAATACACCAATCATGGTTATCGTAACGTATGTTGTTCTGTTTTTACCTTACACGGTGCAATATGTAAAATCATCACTCGGACAAATTGATGATTCTCTCATGCAGGCAGGAAGTGTTTTTTCTGGAAATTATATTTATATTTTTAGAAAAATAATATTGCCTCTTATTATCCCAGGCATTCTTGCTGGATGGGCGATGACATTTACAATTTCGATAAGAGAGTTAGTAGCATCGCTTCTCGTATTACCTCCATCAGTAGAAACGTCAGCAACGTTTATTTTTGCTCAATTTGAACAGGGGGAAGTATCTATAGGCATGGCGATGGCCGTTGTTTCTGTTGGACTTACAACAATGTGCTTATTACTGCTGCAACATATGGAGCAAAAACGAAAAGGGGTAGCAGGATGAGAGTAGAAGTATGGGGAGGAGCTGGAGAGTACGGTCGCTCCTGCTATTTTATAAAAAATAAAGAGACGAAAATAGTATTTGATTGTGGTATTAATCGATCTTATGAGGATAGTTATCCAAAAATAGAGAGAGAAGCTGTTCCATTTTTAGATGCGGTATTTTTATCACATATTCATGAAGATCATACGATGGGTTTACCTTTATTAGCGAAGTATGGCTATAAGAAAAAAATTTGGACGACTCGTTATACGAAGGAGCAACTGCCGTTATATTATGAAAAATGGAGAAACTATAATGTGATGCAAGGGTGGGATTTACCTTATAGCGACCAACACATAAAAGATTTAAATTATGTATGTATTGATGAGATTAGCAATCCAAATGAATGGGTACAAATTACTCCTACATTGCGGTTTCAATGGGGATATAGTGGGCATGTATTGGGAGCTGTTTGGTTTTTAGTTGATATGTATAATACATACGTATTTTATTCAGGCGACTATTCAGCAGAGTCTAATATACTACGAGCTAATTTACCTGAGAAATTGGGCCACAATATAAAAGTCGCAATTGTGGATGCCGCTTATCACACAGATGATGTTTCGCAAAATGAACGTGTAAACGAACTATGTGCAGAAATTGAACGAGTTATGAAAAATAAAGGAATAGCATTATTACCGCTGCCACAACTTGGTAGGGCGCAAGATATAGTATTGTATTTATATGAACGATATAAAGAATTTCCTCTTATAGTAGATAAAGAAATCTTGGCTGGATTTGAAGAGATGTTCGCATATAAAGATTGGATAAAAAATAATAAAGAACTTAAATGGGTTATGAAGAGTCTAAAAAGAAACATAATAGTGATGGATAATGACATTAGTATGCAAAATAGTTACGGAATAGTTGTAATGAGTGATGCGAATATGCAAACGAAACGAGCACAGTTATACTATGAACAGCTTCGGAATGAAAAGCGGAATGCCGTTATTTTTACTGGGCATATTGCGAAAGGGAGTTTTGCAGAAAAAGTTATGAAAGAGCATGTAAAGAATACATGTAGGGTGAATCGAGTTTCGTATAAAGTTCACCAAAGTATAAGAGACGTTAAAAAGATGTTAAATACATTATTACCAGAACATACGGTGCTAGTGCACGCTCTTAAAGAGGATACGGATCGATTACAACAAAAGCTAAGTACAGCAGGATATGAAAATGTATATTCACTTGCAATGGAACGTATAGAAGTCATTTGAAATGTAAAGGGGATAGGTATATGAAAAAAGTATTTGTATTCGTAAGCATTTTCTTTTGTTGTTTCCTTTATAACGTTAAGGAAGGTTTTACTGCTAGTCCAATGAAACCTAGTTTTGAAGTGAAGTTATTATTAAAGCCAGAACAAGTATTAGGTTATAACAAAGAGATGAAGCAAGAGGTGCTAGAACATTTCCAGGCTGGTACAAAATATGAAAGAATACAAGTGCAATTTTTAGATACTGCGAATAAAAGTTTAAGTGATGAAGGTTGGTTTGCTAGAATTCGAAAGAAAGAATTTAGTAAAGATTTTGAACTAACATATAAAAAAAGATATCCTATTCAAAATGGTGTAATTCAAGATGCACTAGAAGTAGCTAAAAAAGAAGGATTCGATAGTAATGCGGATAGTTATGAGGCGGAAATAGATTGGGGATTTGAGAAGAAAACATTAAGCATTTCAAATAAGAAAAGTTACAGTGCTAAAGGATATGGGATACTTGATTTACCAAATGAACAAGCTGCTCAAAACATGTTAATAGAAAAATTACCAGGGAAAATGAACAAATGGTTGTATACAAATTGGGGAGAAGAGATGTTAAAGAATTCCCGTATTTACGGTCCTGTATTAATGAAGCGATATACAGGAGAGTTTGAAAACATAAAAGCAAATATTGAAATTTGGCCATTAAGTAATACTGGGAAATTAGAAGATGACTTCGTAATAGAAGTGTCATTTAAAACAAATGAAGAAAGTATTGCGACAAAACAAAGGGAATTATTAATGGCGAGTTTAGAGAAAAAAGGCTGGTTGTTACCGAAAGATAGTTTGAAGACAGAGCTTATTTTTCAGTAAATAGTAAAAAGGAATCCATATTTCGTGGATTCCTTTTTCTAATATATGAGTATTAAGCTAAATCAGCTGACACGAACATATCACTATTTTGAAGATTTTTAGAGCGTAAACTATAAGCAACTACCTTCTTTTTATATTGTTTTACAACATCAACATGCTCTTCATGACTGTAAATATAAAATGTGAAATCTTTTTTACCACGTTTTGCATGGATAATTAAAGGAGTGCCTTCATTATAGGGTGGTGCATAATAGCGATCTAAAAATAAACCTTCGTTAAAATCATGAATAATTTTTGATTTCTGTTCGCCTTCTACGTTATTTCCGTGAATTGTAATAGTCACATTCTCTTCTTCAAGTTTTGGATGTGTTTCGTACTTGCTAATAATGGATTCAATAACAGTGTTAGGAAGGCTAGAAACGATAATTTTAAATGCTCCAAATACAACTAACATTACAATAAACCAAGTCGTCATAGTAATCATCCCCTTTATTCTATTTAATAATATAACTCATATGGTAATAGTACATATGGTGAAGTTTTGTATAATTTGTGAAAAATATGCCATTTTTACGAACGAAATGTTAGAAAAATCAATTTTGTTACAAAAAGTTGAAATTGAAGTATTTTGAAAGAAAAAGGTTTATAATAAAAATATAACTAATAACCACATTACTAATTATAAGGAAGTGTAACTATGAGTACTGTAGCAATCGTATATGGTATTATTCTTTCCACAATTATTGTTTTGTTTTTCGTTGGGGTTTCACGTTATATTCATAAATGGAAAGAAGGCGTTGCGAAATTAAATCACATTGAAGAAGAACTTAGTGATTTAATGTTACATCATGGTAAGTAAAATTTTTCAACTAAACAATGTGAAGAATATCACAAAACATGCTTTCCTAATGAAGGCATGTTTTTTTGTTGTTTAAGAAAAGAAGCGTTTTTGTATAAATAATCTAATTATTACTTAAAAAGGGAAATTTATTTAGTATAATATATAATATGTTTATTTTAGGGGGAGTATCATGAGGGGATTAAAAGTTGTTGGAATTATAGCTGGAATTACTATAGTAGGCTGTATAGCTTTCTTTTCAGTGAAGGAATATGTCAATTCCAAAGAAGACTCTAATTATGTGCTAAATTACATAAAAGAACATAAGGATGATAAAACAACTTCTTTAATTGTTAAAAGAAATGGTGAAACATTGACATCAATAAATGAAAAAGAAAAACTACCGCTAGCAAGTATGTCGAAAATCGTTATAGCAATTGAATATGCTAAGCAAGTAGCTGAAGGGAAAATAAGAAAAGACGAGCAAATTTCATTGAAAGAATTAGAAAAATACTATGTGAAAAATACTGATGGTGGTGCACACCCTGCATGGCTAGATGATGTAAAAGTTAAAGAGTTAGTGAAGGGTGGTCAAACTTCTTTAGAAGAAGTAGTGAAAGGAATGATTCATTATAGTTCGAATGCGAATGCATCATATTTATTGGACAAGCTTGGAGCAGCGCGGATAAATGAAAGTTTGAAAGAGTTAGGCTTAAATAGTCACGATGAATTTTATCCAACGTATACAGGGGCATTATATATGAGGGGCTATGTTGAAAAAGAACTGCATATTCCTCAAAATAAAGCATTGGACAAGCTACGTAATATGTCTAATGATGAATATGTTAAGCATGTATGGCAAATACATGAATGGATGAAAGACGAGAAAGAATGGACAAAACGCGAGATATCGTTAAAAGCCGATATGGACTTTCAGCGTATTTGGTCAGATCGGTTTATAGGTGCAAATGCGAAGGATTACATGAGTTTACTGGAAAAGATAAATAGCAGAAATTATTTTACACCACAAATGCAAGGTGAGATTGAGAATATATTTAAAGGAACCGTAGGAGAGGGTATGTTCGAATTTGCTGGACAGAAAGGTGGTTCTACGGCATTTGTATTAACAAATAGTTTCTATGGTACTGATAAAAAAGGGAATAAGATTGAGATTGTCTTTATGATGAACAATTTGAGTGAAAAAGCATTTGAAAAACTTCTAAGTAATATGGATTACTTTATTCGAGATATTGTCATAAGTAAGGAATTCAGAAATAAATTATAATGAAATAATTTTATTATGTAAACAAAAGGCGCTTATGAAAAGTGCTCTTTTTTAATACAGGATTTTCCAATCTTATTATTGAATATAGATTGAAAATTAGAAAGGAGGTTGAAAAATGACAACAATATATTTCGTTCGCCATGCCCATTCTACATATACAAAAGAAGAACGGGAACGACCTTTATCTGAAAAAGGGCACTGTGATGCAGAGAATGTAACGCATTTATTAAAAGATAAACATATTGATGTTGTTATTTCTAGTCCGTACAAAAGAGCAATCCAAACTGTACAAGGAATTGCGAATACATATAAATTATCAATACAAACAGAAGAAGATTTGCGTGAAAGATTATTGAGCACAGAGCCGGTATCAAATTTTAATGATGCTATGCAGAATGTGTGGGAAGATTGGAGTTTTGCATACGAAGGCGGAGAATCGAATGATGTCGCACAAAGGCGTGCTGTAATATGTATGCAAAATATATTAAAACAATATGAAGGTAAGAAGATTGTAATAGGTACGCATGGAAATATTATGGTATTACTCATGAATTATTTTAATTCGAAATATGATCTTGAGTTTTGGAAAACACTTCATATGCCTGATGTGTATAAATTAAATTTTGATAAAAATCGTTTCATTTCTGCTGAAAGAATAGAGAAAACAGGTCATCGGTTAAATATTTTGTAAAAGTTTATCAAAAAAAGAGGAAAGAGAGAAGTTATTGTAGAAGTATGACTTTGTAACATAAAAAATATATGTTAAAGGAGGCTGTTTACATGTTTGAGAAAGAGAAAGAAGGGCTTATTGAAGTTCAAAACGTATATGAAATTGCACCAGAAGATGGAACAATTATTGGTATGGCAACGGAAGAAGAAATGGAAATTGCTGCTGAACTAGAGTTACAGTACTATGCCCATTCTCGTTTGTTAGAAGCAAATATTCAGTTAGACGGTTCCTCCTATAAAGAGTTACTTCAGGAGTTCCAGGAGTACGAAAGAAAATCAATGAGCTTTTGGCGAGCGATACATAAACGTTTAGCTGTGCCATGGGCGTGGGTACTACGTATTGATGTTGCGAATGGCCCTATATATGTAAGTAATGGGAGTTCATATTACGAAGAAATCGATGATGAAGAAGATTATGAATAGATAAGTAAGGAAGCAGCTTTAGTTGCTTCCTTTTTTGATTTGTAAGAAATGAATCGCTTCAATAATAACATCTGGTCGATCATTTTCTATACCGTGACTAGCATGTTCGGCAAGAATATATTGGTTATTAGTTGAGAGGTGTAATTGTTCGTGAATTAGTTCTTGCCACATTGCTTCAAGTTGTGTTGCTTCCTCTTTTGGCATGCCGCCATTAGTCAATTGAGTAATAGAATATTGAGGATCTCTACCGATAACGATTAATGGTATTTCTAATGTTTTACATAGCTCTTTTAGTGAGAGAGCACAGTTTTTCCACTCCGATAGTTCAGAAGCTGTCGCTTTATATAATGAAGACGAGGTAGAGAATTCAATTTGCTGTTTTGATTGATCGGTGAGCATAGGTTTTAGTTCATTATAAAGTGTGTCTACATCCATTTTGGAATATATATTATATTTTTGAAACCAAAAATCATCAGAATCAGTTTGATCAGAAATTGGTAAATGAAGTTCATCTAAACGGTGTAAGTTCATCGAAGTAGAATCAACTAAAATAAGTGCTTGCAGCTTATCTTCATGTAACATCGCAAAATGTTGTGCACATAATCCTCCATAGGAATGACCGATTAGAATGAATGGATCTTGAATAGCTAGTTTGTTTAGTAACATATGTAGCTCTTTTGTAACTTGCCTTATTGTACGCGGCTGATTGCCTAAATCACTTTTTCCGTAACCTGGGCGATGGTATGAAACGACTGTAAAGTGCTCTGAAAGCTTTTCTATAATAGGAAACCAATCATAAAATGAGCAACTCATTCCAGTTTGAATGACTACAGTTTGTTTACCAATTCCTTTTATATGTACTTCTATATTTTGCCCCATTATTTCTACAAATTTATGAATGTTAATTCCTCCTAAGCTTGAAATAATTTTTGACAAGCAAAAACGATACACCAAACACCTATACCGAGTAGGACAGATGTACTAAGTGTAAATGAATTTTTCAAACCAATATAGACGATAAATAATAGTAGTGCTGATGCGGGGAATCCATATAATACCCCTAAAGCAAATTGACTCAATTCTTGTTTATTTCCGCCTTCGAATGAAATCCAAAATAGACTAAGTAAACTCACGAGAGGAAGGGCAGCAATAAAGCCACCTATCGTACTGTAGTGTTTAGCGACTTCAGTGATAACGCCGATAATAAGTGCCGAAACGATTACTTTAACGAGGAAATGCATATTTTGCCTCCTTCGCTAATAACGAAAATGCTTTTTCAATTAATTGTTGTTCTTCTTTTGATAACTGTGATTCTAATATTTTTATCTTTTCTTTATCTAGTAAAGTATGTTTTTCTAATCCTTCAATTCCTTCAATTGTTAATGTAAGGTTTACAACTCTTTCATCTTTTTTATTTCGCTCTTTAATGATGAAGCCCTTTTGAATAAGGCGCTTTATGTGTTCAGACGCTGTGTTATGAGAAAGACTAAGCTCAGTAGCGACTTTTCCAATTGTTATATCTTTCTCACGAGAAACGATTTGTAAAATACGAATTGCTTGGTGGGAAAGGTTGTCCTCGTATTCGTATCGTAAGTGATAATAAATGCTCTCCCAATGTTGATTAATGTTGTTCATAATAATAAATCCCCTTTTTTATATCGTATAGTAAGATATATTCGTTGTTTTAGAAATAAAATCCTTTTATTTGGATAAAAAATGTTGAAAAAGTTTATTTTTATTGAAATATAAGGTAATCTATGTGTAAAGGTATACATTTAGCAAGAGAGAGGATGATAGCTGTGAATACATTCAAATGGATTAGTCATGAACAGATGTATGTAGATGAAATACATGTTGAAAAATGTGGTCCTCTTTCAGTCGGCGTATATGGGGGGAATCAAGAGAGTGATGCATATGAACGAGGAGATGCGGTGCTAGCTTGGTGGGATCCTGAATTACAATTTGAATTTGTTATGATTTTTGATACACATCACAAAACAAAAAATATAGATTATATAATAGAAGCGATTTCGGAAAGAAAAGAAAAACTAAAAGAGTTATTCTCATATCCAATACATTTAGCTTTTCATCATACACATATGTACTTATTAGCGTTATTTACAGATGAGTTATTTATTAAAAAGTGTGATCAAGATGATGAGGAACTCGCTTGCTTAATTTGTTTACGAAAAGGCGAATTTTTATATTGGTTATCAGTTGGTGATTGTTTCGCGTATTTATTCCATTCTGAGAAAACGAAAAATGGAAAAGGACGATTAAATAAACGGAAAAATTACGAATATATTGGCAGGAAAAATATTTTTGCAGCAAATACACCTTGCTTTACGTCAGGTGTAAGAGGATTAGAAAAAGGAATGAATCACATTGTAATGGCAACGGACGGTATTTTAGAGTGTGACAAACGAAGGTTTGATGATGATCAATCTTTAGTAGAAATATTACACGACGGGAATAGCTTGCAGATTGAGCCAGTATTAACAAATGTACTGCAGTGGAAAGGTAGAGATTGTGCCACGATTATTGGATGGTCTATTGATACTGATAATAAGCAATGTGCTAATTAATATAAAAGGAGTTCAAGGTTTTTATCCTTGAACTCCTTTTTGTTAAGCAATATGGATGTGATATGTTTTTAACCATTCATTTACTTGTAGCATATACTCCATAGCACTTCTTGCCTCAAAATTGTTAATCTCTTTATTACTTTGATCAGCAATTGAAAGTAAGATGGAATGGTTAATAAGTGAGAAAATAGGATTGTTTTTATTGCTACACATATCAAGTGTTAAATTACGGATTGTTTGTAAGTAGTGTGGATCTTGTGAAGTTGGATAAGCGCTTTTTCTTCTATTGCGTACATCGTCAGGTAAAGCTGGTTGGAGTGCTCTACGTAAAATGCCTTTTTCAATATTATCAATACTTTTTATGTTGAAAGGAACATTCCATAAATATTCAACTAATCTATAATCGCAAAACGGTACACGAACTTCAAATCCAACAGCCATACTCATACGATCTTTACGATCAAGTAAGAAAGGAAGGAATCTTGTTAAAAATAAATAAAACATTTGACGTTGTTTCGCAGATTTTTTACTTTCTCCTTCAAGAGTAGGTACTTCATGAACAGCTTCATGGAATCTTTTATTAATATAATGTTCAGGATTACATTGCTTTGTTACTTCGTTTAATAATAGAGAAGATGTGTTTTTCCAGTTTGTTAACCACGGAAACTTATCTACATAAAGTAGTTCTTCTTGATGAAACCAAGGATATCCCCCGAATACTTCATCAGCCGATTCGCCGGATAAAGCTACGGTCGCATCTTTTTTCATTTCGCAAAATAGTAAATATAGTGAAGTTTCCATTTCACCAGCACTCGGTAAATCTTTCGCATGAAGGGGAACGAATAAGTGATTTGCTAATTCTTCAGCATTCACAATAATATCATGATGCGCTGTCCCGACATGTTCAGAAACGCGTTTTACCCAAGGTGCGTCTAAACCAGTGCGAGCAAATGTCAGTTCGAAATCTTTTGCGCTATTTACAAAGTCAACAGAATACGTATGAAGTGTTTTATTTTCAGCAGCAAATTCTTTACCCGCAAGTGCAGTAATACCGCTAGAGTCTAATCCGCCTGATAACATACAAACGAGAGGAACATCGGCAATTAATTGTCTTTTTACTGTATCTTGTAAAATAGATAAAATATGTGAAGACGTATCTTCTATAGAGTCTGTATGGAAATTACTTTCTAAATTCCAATACTTAGTAACTACTTTTTTATGACGTGTAAATGTTATAGAATGTCCAGCACGTACTTCTTGAATATGTTTAAAGACGCCACATCCTGGAGTGCGAAATAAGCCTAATCCAAATATTTCATTTATTCCATCCGCATCAATTGCAGCAGGGACAGATGGATGCGCTAATAATGCTTTAATTTCAGAGCCGAAAATAATACTGCCATTTCTTTCTGTAAAAAAGAGTGGTTTTACACCTAAATGATCTCGTGCTAAAAACAATTGTTGCTTCTGATCATCCCATAAGGCAAAAGCGAAAATTCCGTTTAAATGTCGTACGCAGTCTTCTTTCCATTCTAAATAAGCATGTAGTAATACTTCTGTATCTGAATGGGTTTCAAATGCATGCCCACATTTTTGAAGCTGCTCTCTAAGTTCACGGAAATTATAAATTTCTCCATTATAAGTAAGAGCATACGTATAATCACCAGCACGAAATGTCTTAGGCTGTGTCCCACCTTCTGGATCTATTACGATTAATCGGCGGTGTGCAAAAGCTGCGCGAGGTGAAAACCAAAATCCTTCAGCATCCGGACCACGATGCTGAATACTATTTGCCATCTTTTTTAAAATAACATGTTGATTTGAAAGGTCTTCTTTCCAATCTACCCAACCTGTAATTCCACACATACATATCTCATCTCCTAATTTAAAATAGTAGATTAACGAAATAAAATGTACACCAAGTTAAAGAATGACTATATAAATAGTGTACTACATGAACCAAATTGTAGACTTGAGAAAATTTTCTTTGAACGCATAGTTATGTGAGACAATGGCTAAGGAAAAGTATTCCATTACATACAAAAAATAAAAAAGATGAGAGAAAAAATTTTCTCAGACGTTATATAGGGTGTAAAAGCTTTTACAAAACAATAAGGGGAATCGCTACATGAAATCAAATGAGAAAAATTTTATAAAAAGATTACAGCGGCAAAAAGAAGACGCGTTAGAATTTGTTGTCGATACATACTTACCACTCATAAAGGGGATCACGCATAAAGTTCTACTTCCCATTCAAAATGATGGACTCATAGAGGAATGTATAAACGATATATTTCTTTCCATTTGGAATAACGCAAATAAATTTCATGGAGAGCCGAGTGATTTTAAAAAGTGGATTGCAGCGATTGCAAAGTTTAAAGCAATTGATTATTACCGGAAATCGACTAAAACAGTAGAAATCATTTCAGATGAGCTTCATATCAGTACAGAAAAATCAGCAGAAGACGAATTAATCGTTATGGAAGATAGGGAAGAATTATTGAAGCTCATTAATCAATTAGAACCGCTAGATCAAAAGGTGTTCATTATGAAATATTTACTTGGTATGAAGACAGAGGAAATAGGTGACAAGTTAGGATTAACTCGGGCAGCAATTGATAATCGAGTGTACCGGGGGAAAAAGAAACTACAACAAAATGCTACGAATATTAGTTTTGGAGGTAGTGCGATATGAAAGACATTTATGAACTATTAAATGATATTGATATAGATGAAAAAGAACTAGAAGAAATTGAGGCTTCTGAAATTGAAAAGGAAAAAGTAAAACGAAATGTAAAACAATCGATACGTACGAAGAAAAAGATGAAAAGTTGGAAAAAAGGTGTCGCTGCTGCATCTATTTTAGTAGGGTTATCGGTTGCAACTCTTGGTATCGGTTTTCCTACATATGCAGGGGGATTGCCAATTGTAGGTGACATATTCCGATTTTTAGATAATGGTAGAACGGGGTTATATGAAAATTATAAAGAGTTTTCGACCGAGTTGAATATGACGAGGGAGAGTAATGGAGTTAAGGTTACAATTAATGATGCTGTGTTCGATGGTAGAACAATCACAATTACTTATTCTATTGAGAGTGATAAAGATTTAGGTGAGAAACCGTTCCTATTTGGAAGTCCGCAAGTTAAGGGCTTTAATGGTGGGGGAGGTGGTTCGAGCGTTACAAAAGTTGGAGAGGGAAAATATGTAGGTATGATTACGATGAGTGGTCATAGTAATGAAAGGCTAGATGTTGCAAATGTTTGGTGGGATATAGAGGCAATTGAGTTGGATTATGAAGGTAATGTAATAAAGGGGAACTGGAATTTCGCACTTAGTTTAAAAGCAATGGATAGTAAGGAAGTAAAGGTTAATGGGGTTTCTGAAAATGAATTAATAAAAGTAAATATAAACAAAATGGAAGTAACCCCGATGTCCTTTATCGTTTTTTTCAATCAGGAAGAATCTAAGGCGTTAAGAAGTATATGGGATAGTGCGGATGTTGAGTTAGAAATAAAAGATGATTTAGGAAATCATTATACTGGTGAAGGAAATGGCGGAAGTAGTACAGTAGCAGAGCCACATAAAAGTAGTTGGAGTGCCACCTTCCAAAAACTAAACGAAAATGCAACAAAGCTTATCGTTACACCTCGCGTGCACTTGCGAGTACATACACCTGAAAATCATGGTGGAGTAGAGTATGTGAATGGGAAAGAGAAGAAAATAGAAGTGCCGAAAAAAGAAGCGAAGAGTAAAGATATTGTGTTAGATGATATTGTCATTGATTTAAAGAAATAAAAGAGAGACTGCCTAAAACCATTTAGGCAGTCTTTTTTTCGTTAAGAACTAGTAACGAGCAATGCATGCGGATGCTGCGTTTTATATTCATCTTTCCACGGAATATTTAGTTGTTCCCACGATTCGCCGCTATCATTGGATTGAAAGACGCCATTGTTATTTAACGTGTAAAACGTATGTGGTTCAGCCTTGTTTGTCGCAAACATCGAAATGACTGTACCGATTGCAGATGGTAGTCCTTGTTGTACTTGCTGGAAAGGAGTATCTTTCGTTTTTCGATAAATATAAGATTCATAAGGGATACGGTGATGAGCCAGATCAGCACTTGGCGCGGCAGAAACTAGAATCGTATTACAATCAGCTGGATCAATTGCCATGCTGTATAAATAATGATGTTCAAGTCCTTCACTACATGAGATCCAGCTGTTTCCATTGTTATAACTTTCAAGATAAGCACGATCAGGTCCGCCCATAAATCCGTCACCACATGATGCATAAAGACGATTTGGTGCTTCAGGGTGCATAAGTAATTGATGAGCATCGATAGGAGCACCGAATTTTTTATCAATCCATGTATGCCCTTTATCATTACTTTGAATAACAGCACCAGCTTCGATTGAAACGTGTATTGTATTAGGGTTGTTTGGATCAACTGTAATCCAGCGTACGTGATGGGTAAAAGGTCTAGGTGGGAAAGCCCACGTATAAGAAGATAATAATGATTTCATATTTTTAAGTTCAGTCCACGTTTCACCACCATTTTCAGAGCAAAATAAAGCGCTCGGTTCTGTGCCGACATAAACGCCCCCATATCCGTTCACTTGTTCATTTGGGCTTATTGTTATGGAAGTGATAGAGGAGTGCAAAATACCATCTTCTTTAGGGAAATCAAAGTAACGATAAGAATCTCCAATTGGTCTCCATGAATCCCCGCTATCGTCACTTAACCATAGACCTCGTCCAAATGTTCCGCAATATACACGGTTTGGGTGGAACGGATCAACAGCGATACAGGTAGGTTGCATATTTTGTAAGTGGTAAGTCGTTTCATAGTTATCATATTGTTCTTTCACTACAACAAGTTCACGTTCCATACAGAGAAATAAACGTTTCATTTAAGTAACCTCCTTAAAATTCTTTCATTAGTAAACAATATGAAAATAAAAAAGAAGTAGTCTTGTTTTATTTGAGAAAAAGGGATTGTCTAAAAAATAGAGAAGTGTGTATACAGAGGAAGCGGGCGTTTACAATCAGTCGATTCGGGATAAAGATGGGGAGTTTGTTTCATACTAACATACAGATATTGTACTTAAAGGAGTATAAGTATGGGACATTCGCATGATCATGGTCATTCAAAAAATAAAAAGGCGTTACTAATTGCCTTCCTACTAACAACAAGTTTTATGATTGCAGAAGTTATTGGTGGATTTGTAACAAATAGCTTAGCACTACTATCTGACGCGGGGCATATGCTAAGTGATGCAGTATCTTTAGCTTTAAGTTTACTTGCGTTTAAGCTCGGAGAAAAAACAGCAACAACTGTGAAAACATATGGATATAAGCGAGTCGAAATGTTAGCAGCATTATGTAACGGTGTCGTTCTTATTGTCATTTCGGTATACATTTTTATTGAAGCAATCCGTCGTTTTAAAGAACCAGTTGAGATTGCTAGTAATGGGATGCTCATTATTGCAGTCCTTGGTCTGCTTATTAATATTTTATCAGCTTGGATATTAATGAGAGGCGGAGATGTGAAAGGTAATTTGAATTTAAGAAGTGCTTTCTTACACGTACTAGGCGATCTATTGGGTTCCGTCGGAGCGATTATTGCTGCGTTACTTATTAAATTTTTCGGATGGACTGCTGCAGATGCGATTGCTAGTATTCTTGTGTCTATTTTAGTCATTATTAGTGGATGGCGTGTAACACGTGATACGGTTCATATATTAATGGAAGGTGCACCACAGCACATAAATGTTAAAGAGGTAAAAAGTACATTATTAAATATTCCGATTGTAAAAGAAGTTCATGATTTGCACATATGGTCTGTCACATCGGATTTTCAAGTATTAACTTGCCACTTGATTATTAAAGGTAATGAAACGCAAAGTGTATTAAAAGAGGCTACGGATGTATTAAAGGAGAAGTTTCATGTAGAACATGTCACCATTCAAGTAGAAATAGATGGTGAATTTCATCATGATGAGACAACTTGCAAAGTATGAAAGAAAAAAGATAAGAAAAAGTGTCATAACATTTTTCGCACGGCATACATATATATAATGTGGCCACAAATACTTTGCAAGGTAAATATTTCATGAAATTACTTTACTTATAAAGAGTCATCTTTTATAATCAAAAGTGGTAATTGATAAAGATTATCATTTTCAATGATCGTAGAAAGGAGTTTTTTAAAAGATGAGTAGTCAACTCCGTTTTGCTGTTGAAAATCGTAAGAGGCATTTAATTGATGAGTTAATTGGAGCAGGTGTGTTTAAGATTCGCGACCGACAATTATACGAGCTGTCTTTAGAGGAATTGGAAAAAGAGTACGAAGATATGGAAGATTATGCAAATGTTCAGGCGTAGCTATATAGATTAGTAAAAGGAGAGCTGGTTACAATTTTGTGTAACCAGCTCTCCTTTTATTTCGTAGAAATTATTTTTTGTATTTCTTTCATGGGACGGAGCCAGTTTTGAGTCATTATTTGTTCCATTTGTTTTTCGTCCTGCTTCTGCAATGCTTGAATGATAGAGTGATGTTCTTCAATAGATTGACTTGCTGGAACAAAGTTTTGGAAAAACAAATATTCAAGACGTAAAACGTGAAGTTGCATATTTTCTAGAAAGGGTTCAATATATTGATTTTTAGCAATAGAAGAAATTGTATTGTGGAATTGTATATCTAATTCTAAAGCTTGTTTTGCGTTTTTTTTCTCTATAGAGTGCTGAAAATGATCATTTATTTCAGAAAGTAGTTGAATATCAGCGTCTGTAATGTTTTGAAGAGCTTGCTTTCCTATAATAGAGTGAAGACCAGCCATCGTTTCATAAATGATAGATACGTCGTCTAACTTAATAGGAGCAATTTTCGTTTTTTGCCCTGGTACCATTTCCACTAATCCAGAAAGCTCTAATATTTGAAGTGCTTCCCTTACAGGTGTTCTGCTTACTCCTAGTGCCTCAGCCAATTCCCCATCATTAATTTTTTCATTGGGCTTCAGTACACCTTCAATAATCCAATTTTGTAGTTGATTTAAAACGAGTGATTTTGCTGAAATTCTTCCTGGTTTTTTATAATTTTGAGGGACAGGCATAGTGAATTCAATCCTTTCATTGTATATTTTCCTTTTTTGCATGAACAAGCTTTAATTTTTGTTTCCCTTCATCCGGCTTTTGGCTTAAGATGAGCACCATTACAATGACACAAAAAGCGCCTAATAACTGAAAAGATTGAAATGGCACGTGCAATATAAGTACAGAAGAAATAATAGCTGCGAGTGGTTCTGTGCAACCAAATAATGTTGTTTCTTTCGGAGTCAGGTATCGTATGCTGTCTAAGTATAAATAAAAGGCAATAAGTGTCCCGAAAATGACGACAAATGTGATGAGCGGTAGGGTACTGAGTTTTACATATTTCATAGTTGATAATAAAATGAATTCGTTTGTAGAAATAAAGTGTACAATCGTTACACCAATACCCCCAATAATCATGCCCCATCCAACGATAACGGAGGAAGACCATTTTTCTAACAATTCCTTTGAATATAAACTATAAAAAGCGAGAGATAATCCAGATAAAATACCCCAAATAATAGCTGGTGTAGAAACAGCCAAGTTATGAACAGACCCGTTTGTTAGTAAGAGAAAAGTGCCTACTAATGAAAGGGTAATTGAAATAAAATCAATTTTTGATGGACGAACGTTCCATTTGAAAAGTAAGTATACAGTGATGAATATAGGAGCTAAATATTGTAATAATGTTGCCACGGCAGCATTTCCTTCTTTAATTGAAGCGAAATACGTATACTGTACAGCAAGCATACCGAATAGACCAAACAAAATCATTTTAATAGCATCAGATTTTTGTTTCCAAATGCCAAATATCTCTTTTTTTCTCGTTCCGAATGAGGAAATCATGAGCAAAATAATTCCAGATATAAGTAAACGGATCGTAACTAACCATTCGGTTGAAACATTGTCATATTGAAAAAGTTGTTGTGCAGCTGTACCAGACAAGCCCCATAAACAAGCACCGATTATGACCATTATAATTCCTTTTAATCGATTTGAATCCATAGGATCTAAAATTCTCCTTTCTAAAAATACAAATTGAATACAATATGCAATATATCACAGAATGACTCGTTAATAAACTGAAATTTCTAATTTGTTTTTTATGTATAGTAAAATATTGTAGAGGAGGGGGAGTATATGTTAGATGGATTTTTAGTTTGTTTATTTGTTGGGTTACTTATCATTTTTTTAGTGTATCAAATACATGTGAAAAAGAGGTTGTTTTTGTTAGCAGGATATCAAGAAGAAACGTTTGTTGGAGATAAAAATAAATTAGCGAAGCTTTCAGGAGCATTTTCTTATATAGTTGGAGTTGCTACTATAATATTACCGCTTGGCTTAGAAAACATAGGGGATGTAGTTGGTATCGTATATGCTATATTAATTGTTTTAGGTACAATTGTATTTATAATTAAAGCAAACCTATTAAATAAGAGTGCTATAAAGTAAAAAGGCTTCATTCTACTGAAGCCTTTTATTAATTATTATGAAGTATAAGTAAAAGCCGGTATAGGATCAATAAATGTATTCCAATCTTGTCTCATTTCTTTTTCTGTTAATAGACAATCATCTAATGATTGTTCAATTAAAGAACAGTTCATATCAATTCCGATAAATACGAGTTCGGTTATTCGATCTCCATATTGTTTATCCCAGTTTTTCAATACTTCTGGTTCTTCTGTAATCATTTGATTTCTTTCAGTTTCAGGTAATGCCGCTATCCACTCACCGGCTCCTTGAATTGTAATAGAGGAACCTGCTTGAGATAGAAGCCCTATCATATTATTACGAGATGCCAGCCAGAAGAATCCTTTCGCTCTTACAACATCTAAAGGCCATTTTTCTAACCAATTCATAAGGCGCTTGGGATGGAAAGGATATTTGCGGCGGTAAACAAAGGACTTGATACCGTATTCTTCCGTTTCCGGTGTATGATGATCACTATTTAATTCTTGTATCCAGCCGGCCGATTGACTGGCTTCTTCATAATTGAATAGATTTGTGTTTAAAATTTCTTGTAATGGTACTTTGCTAAACGAAGATTCAAGAACTTTTGCATTAGGATTTAATTTTTTTAGTAAATGATGAAGCTCTATCACATCTTCTTTTTCTAGCAAATCTATCTTATTAAGAATAATTACGTTTGCAAACTCAATTTGATCTATTAATAAATCAATAACTTCCCGAGTATCATTCTCATCGATTGCTTGTTTTCGGTCTAATAAACTTTCTCCATCTGCAAAATCATCCCAAAATCTATTTGCATCTACAACTGTAACCATCGTATCAAGGCGACAATTTTTCGTTAAATCAATGTTAAGAACTTCGTCTGTATAAGTAAACGTTTGAGCAACTGGAATAGGCTCACTTATACCAGAAGATTCAATAATAATATAGTCAATATCACCATTTTCCACAAGACGATTCACTTCTATCATTAAATCTTCTCGTAGTGTACAACAAATACAGCCATTTTGAATTTCTACTAGTTTTTCCTCCGTACGTGAAAAACCACCCTTTTTTATAAGAGATGCATCAATGTTTACTTCGCTCATATCATTAACGATAACAGCTACTTTTAAGTTATTCTTATTAGTCAAAATGTGATGTAGTAAGGTAGTTTTTCCAGATCCTAAAAAACCACTTAATACAGTGATAGGTACTTTTTTCATGAAATGATCTCTCCTTTAAATCGTAATGATTACGTTTTATATTAAACGATGGGAAAAGAAAAATCAATAATAAATCATAATGATTACGATTTAAGAATAGAAATAGACTATAAAATTTGTGCTGTAGTATGAAGCATTTGGACAAGCACATGTTTACATATAAATAAAATGGAGGCGAGAAGCTTGGTCTTTAATAGAGTTTCAAAAGAATTAGTAGGCATAGCTCTTATCGCTATGTTTCTCTTTTTATTATTTTTTGTAGATTTTACAAGTCTAGTAAATTTGTATAAAAATATACCGCAGGAATGGTTGAATGTGAATACGGTATTTTTAAGTATCATTTTTGAAGCAATACCTTTTATTTTATTAGGGGTCATTGTTTCTTCATGTATTCAAGTGTTTGTGACGGAAGATATGATTCAAAAAGTAATGCCGAAATCTCCAATTGTTGCAATGATTCCAGCAGTATTTGTGGGAGTTCTTTTTCCAATGTGTGAATGTGTCATTATACCAATTGTAAGAAGGCTCATTCAAAAGGGGTTACCACTTCATGTAGGCATTGTTATTTTAATGAGTGCACCCATTATGAATCCAGTCGTTCTTTTATCTACTGTATATGCGTTTCCAAAAAATGATTACGTTGTATATGCACGCTTTGGGATAACAATTCTAGTTGCTCTATTCATAGGTCTAATTGTGTATTATTGCTATCGCGAAAGAAATGTTTTAAAAGACGTAGAGGTTTCAGTTCAAACAAGCAAAAAAAAGAGTTGGAAAGATGTTATGAATCACACTGTAGATGAGTTTTTTGATACTGGTAAGTATTTATTGATAGGTGCTTTTTTAGCAAGTGTATTTCAAACGTTTTTTGATCGGAATGTACTGGATGTAGTAGCACATAACGAAGTAATTGCTCCCGTTATTATGATGGGATTTGGTTATGTTTTATCAATTTGTTCTGCAGCCGATGCTTTTATAGCCGCATCTTTTGGACATGTTTTCTCGGTAAAGGCACTTCTCGCATTTCTTGTGTTTGGGCCTATGCTTGATATGAAAAATACGTTAATGCTATTTGCGTATTTTCAAAAGAGATTTGTATTCTTTTTGATAGGAATTGTCATTGTATCTGTGTATACCATTCTGCAAATCATAATGTTATAGGAGGTGAGAAAGAATGGAGAAAGAGGAGCAGAAGGCGTATCATCGCTATATACGTGGAATTATTTTAATTGGTTTAGCAATGCTCTTATTTAAACTACTTGTAACAGGGAATATTTATAATTTTATCGCTCCAAAAATGATTAAATTTACGTATATAGCTTTTGTAGTAATTTTAATTTTTGGTATTGTACAAGTTTGGGGAGATGGAAGAGAAAAACAGCATGATTGTAATTGTTGTAAACATCATACAACATCAAAATCAGGGATAAAAAGTTTCTTTGTATATGTTTTATTTGTTGTTCCGATAGTTAGTGCTTTTCTCTTTGGAAGTGTAACAATTGATGGAAGTTTAGCAGGAAAAAGGGGTATGAATCAAAGTATACAGGCGAGAAGTCTGGAATGGAACGAAAAAGAGGGGAAACAGGTTAATTTTGATGGGCGAGAAGTATCAGTTGATCCAGATGAAACATCAAATTTATCAACGGCTTATGAAACGGAAGAGCAAGTAGTAAAAAGTATGTTAGGACAGCGTAAACTACAAGTAAAGGATAAGGATTATGTTCAAACAATGAATGTAATTGGTCAAAATGTTAATGGGTTTAAAGGGGAAGAAATTACATTCTTAGGGTTTATATATAAGGATAAAGATGTGACGGGTAATAAAGCAGTAGTGGCTCGATATAGTATAACTTGTTGTATTGCGGATGCATCAGTCTGGGGGATGATTGTTACCGGGAAAAATATTGAAAAAATTCCAGAAGAAACATGGGTGAAAATAACAGGATTATTAGATGAAACGACATATAAAGGAACAGTCTTTCCACTTGTAAAAGTAAACAAAATCGAGAAAATTAATAAGCCAACTGACCCATATGTATATGATGCTTTACCTCAATAGAAAAGAATAAATTCTTCATATTTTCATGAAATAGAATCATAATCAAGGCGATAAAAAAATAAAGATAAGAGTAATTTGGTTTGTTAAAAATATGTGCAGAAGGAGTTATGCGATGAACTGGGTTACTTATAAACCATCATTTGAATTTGAAACATTTAGTCCTATTATTCGGTCACAATCTGCTTGGAGTGGACATTTAGATTTTGCATATGACTTAGTACGATTTGAAAAACCAGAAACTTTAGTTGAGTTAGGTACACATTTAGGAGCCTCCTTTTTTAGTTTTTGCCAGGGAGTAAAAGATGGAGGGTTATCGACTAAATGCTTTGCAGTAGATACTTGGGCTGGAGATGGGCATACAGGTCCATATGGAGAAGGGGTTTTTCAAATAGTAGAAAAAGTAGTGAGCGATAACTACCTTAATATAGGAAATTTAATTCGATCTACTTTTGATGATGCTGTAGATCGGTTTCAAGATGAAACGATAAATCTTTTGCATATTGATGGCTATCATACGTATGAAGCTGTTTCTCACGATTATAATACATGGCTACCGAAAGTCGCGAAAAACGGTATTGTATTATTTCATGATATTGAAGTTAGAAGTAGTGATTTCGGCGTGTATAAGTTTTGGGATGAGGTAAAAGCGAAGTACCCTCATTTTCAATTTGCGCATTCATATGGTCTGGGAGTGTTATTTCCGAAGGGGTGTAGTGATAAGTTTGAGGAAATACTTAAAAATAAAGAAGAAATACAAAATATGTATAAATAAAGATAGGGCATGCATCATTTTTATGATGTGTGCCCTATTTTTGTGTGGAAAATAATAGTGTGAATTAAAAAGTGAAGATAGTTGTAAAAAGTTTTGTTGCAGCAAATATTAAAAAAGTTAGTATGGGATTTTTCTTTGTAAATAAAGTGAAGCTTTAATACGTTCATATCAATTCGGAATTTTACAGTAGTTAATTTCTTACTTAAGTGCTTTGTACTTACTGAATTTTAAGGCGGGGGTCTTATTGGCCGAAAATATCGGGATAAATAAAAATACAACATTTTTTATATTTTTCATTGCGAAAAACGTAATCTACTTTTACAATAGAAAGGGTTGTGAATATATTATACTGGAAAAATAAATCGAAATAATATGAAAATTTTGTTTTGTCTTCGCTAATTGTATACTACATACACGTAAGACGACATACGTCATGTTATCGACTTGTAAGGAGAGAAAAAAATGAAAAGTGTAAGATTACCATCGATGCTAGAAATCATAGTTCTTTTATTACTATTTCTTGCTGTTGTCTTTTCCTTCCAAACGATTTTTGATCTCCCAATTCAATTAGCGCTATTTATTTCATGGTTTTTAGTAATTGCGCTTGGATTAAGATTAGGATTTCGTTATCAAGAATTGCAAGATGCAATTACGAAAGGGATTTCTAACGGATTAGAAGCGATACTGATTTTAGTTGCAGTAGGTGCTTTAATTGGAACATGGATTGCTGGTGGGGTAGTACCAACATTAATCTATTATGGATTAGAATTTATTCACCCTAGCATATTCCTATTAGCAACATTAATTATTTGTTCTATAACTTCTATCGCAACAGGAACGTCTTGGGGAACAGTGGGAACAGCAGGTATTGCTATGATGGCGATTGGTGAAGGACTTGGTTTACCACTTCCGCTTGTTGCTGGTGCAGTTCTTTCAGGAGCTTATTTCGGCGACAAATTATCACCACTTTCTGATAGCACAGTTCTTGCAGCTTCTATGGCGAAAGTAGATGTTATTGCTCACGTTCGAGCTATGCTCGTATTAGATGTTCCAGCTTATATTATTACTAGTATTATGTTTACTGTAGCTGGTTGGATGTATGGCGGCGATAATGTAGATTTGAATCGAGTAGAATTTTTAAAAGAAGCTTTATTAAAGCAATTTGATATTAAAATATGGATGCTTGTCCCAGCGGTCATTGTTATCGTTCTATTAGCGATGAAAAAACCGTCTATGCCAACAATTGCAATGGGAGCTTTAATTGGTGCAATTTGGGCAACTCTTTTCCAAGGGATGAACTTTGGAGAGGCAATTGGAACAGCTTATAACGGATTCTCAATTCAATCTGGTGTTGAGTTTGTTGACAAGTTATTAAACCGTGGTGGAATTAACGGCATGCTTGGCTCAGTAGCCGTTATTATTTTCGGTTTAGGATTTGGTGGATTACTTGAAAAACTAGGTGTTTTAAAAGTAATCGTATCAAAATTCGAGAAGAAATTAAATTCTGCAGGTAATGTAACATTGTCTACATTAATCGTGGCATTCTTAGCTAATATATTTGGTTGTGCGATGTATGTATCACTAATTTTAACACCAAAAATTATGGAAGATAGCTATGATAAATTAAAAATAGACCGTCGTGTATTAGCGCGTAACTCAGAAGTAGGTGGAACGTTAACTTCAGGTATGGTTCCATGGTCTGATAATGGTATTTTTATGGCTGGTATTTTAGGTGTAGCAACGTTCTCATACGTTCCGTTTATGTGGTTAAGCTTCGTATCGTTAATTTTAGCAGTTATTTACGGATATACAGGCAAATTCATCTGGTATGTAGATGATGCAGATAAAGGAAAGCAAGCATCATAAAATAAAAAATCACCTTCTACAATATGTAGAAGGTGATTTTTTTATTTTTTAATAGCATTTGCTGAAGTTATTTCATTCTCATATTTAGCAATTTTTTGTTGTATCTTTTTTAAGTTTTTTTCAGTGTCTTGAATGAGCTGTAAGACATTGGTCTCCTGTTGTTTCATTAATTCTAACCTTTGAAGGATGGTAGATTCTCCTTCCATAGACCAGTCGATAAATTGTTTTATTTTTTGAATTGGCATACCAGTGTTTTTTAAACACAAAATCATCTCTAAATATTTCAGTGCTTCTTCATCAAAAACTCGATCTCCTTTTTCGTTTCTTTGCAGAAAAGGAAACAGTCCTTGTTTATCGTAATAACGTATTTGAGAAATAGTTAAGTGTTGCATTTTGGCGACTTGCCCAATTGTATAATACATATCATTCATCCTTTTATTACCAAGGTATAATGCCATCTTTATTAAGTGTTTTACCATTATAGTTTGTTTCACTTAATGCATATTTAATAATAATTTTAGCACTTTCAGTGGTTGTATGGCCACCGGGGGAATTTCCATTAAGATCCGTAGTTGTAAAACCAGGAGTTACCCCAAATACTTCTGGACCGTTAGTAGCAAATTCTTTACTAAAAGCTAATGTTAAAGCATTAATAGCTGTTTTTGAAGAATTATATCCTAGTGTATTAATTGGATGTGTTTCACCATTAGCAAACATTGTTAGTGAGGCCATGTCAGTTGTTACATTTATTATTTTACTGTTGCTTGAATTCTTTAATAATGGTAAAAAGGCTTGCATCATTTGGAAAGTTCCAAAAAAGTTAACTTCAAATCCTTGGCGTAAAGTTTCAATATTTAATTCACTAGGTAGCGTATTGAAGTCTAGTGCTATGCCTGCGTTATTAATTAATAAATGTAAGTGGTCAGTCGTTTCGTAAATTTTCTTTGTTGCTTCTTGAATGGATTGTGCATTTGAAATATCTACTTGAATATAGGAAACGTTTGAAACATTTAAAGATTTTACGGCTTGTTGTCCAAGTTGTTCATTACGAGCACCTAAAAATACGTGATAATCTTTTTCTGCTAATTGACGAACAAGTTCATATCCAATTCCTTTATTCGCACCTGTTATAAAAGCATATTTTTTCATATTGAATTCCTCCAGTAGTGTTATAGTAGGTTACAATGGAAAGGATACAGCCTAAACTTAAGTTTAGGTCAAGAGGAATTTTTTAAAATAAATATAGAATATCTATATATAAGAGTGAGAATTCTTATCATTTAAGAGAAAGTCTGTTATTATAAGAGATGTAGGTATTATATTTTCAAGGGGATGAAAACATGGAGTACAGAATTGAAAGAGATACATTAGGAGAAATAAAAGTTCCAGCTGATAAATTATGGGCAGCACAAACACAACGTAGTAAAGAAAACTTTCCAATTGGAACAGAGCAAATGCCGCTTGAAATTGTAAAAGCATTTGCAATTTTAAAGAAGAGTGCAGCGCTTAGCAATCAAAAATTAGGAAAGCTATCAGAAGAAAAAGCAGAAGCAATTGTAGAAGCTGCGGATGAAGTGATTGCAGGGAAATGGAATGAACATTTTCCGCTTGTCGTATGGCAAACAGGTAGTGGTACACAGTCAAACATGAATGTGAATGAAGTAATTGCAAATCGTGGGAATCAAATTTTGAAAGAGAAGGGATCTGACGTACACATTCATCCGAATGATGATGTGAACATGTCACAAAGTTCAAATGATACATTTCCAACGGCGCTTCATGTAGCTTGTGTAATCGCAGTAGAAAATCAGGTATTACCAGCAATTACGAAATTAAAAGAAACTTTAGCAGAAAAAGTAACTGCATTTGAACATATTATAAAAATTGGTCGTACACATTTACAAGATGCAACGCCGTTAACTTTAGGGCAAGAAATTAGCGGATGGCACCGTATGCTTGAAAAAACAGAGCGTATGATTGCAGAGAGCAATACATATATGAAAGAGTTAGCAATTGGTGGAACTGCGGTTGGAACAGGTATTAATGCTCATCCTAAATTTGGTGAGATGGTATCAGAGGAAATTAGTCAATTTACAGGTAAGCAATTTATTTCTGCACCAAATAAGTTCCATGCATTAACGAGCCATGATGAAGTTGTATATACTCACGGTGCATTAAAAGCATTAGCTGCGGATCTAATGAAGATTGCTAACGATGTACGTTGGCTTGCAAGTGGTCCGCGTAGTGGTCTTGGAGAAATTATTATTCCAGCAAATGAACCAGGAAGCTCTATTATGCCAGGTAAAGTAAATCCAACGCAAAGTGAAGCATTAACGATGGTTGTAGCGCAAGTGATGGGGAATGATGCAACAATCGGATTTGCTGCGAGCCAAGGTAATTTTGAGTTAAACGTATTTAAACCTGTTATTGCTTATAACTTCTTACAATCAGCTCACTTATTAGCGGATGCAATTGTTTCGTTTAATGACAATTGTGCAGTTGGTATTGAAGCAGATGAAGAAGTAATTAATGAAAATGTGAATCGTTCACTAATGCTTGTAACAGCGCTAAACCCACATATCGGATATGAAAATGCAGCGAAAATTGCGAAGCATGCTCATAAAGAAGGATTAACTTTAAAAGAAGCAGCATTGCAATCTGGACTACTAACAGAAGAGCAATTTAATGAAATTGTAGATCCAAAGAAAATGATTGCTCCAAAAGAGTAATAGAAAAAGCCAGGGTTCTGAGTATAGAATCTTGGCTTTTTTGATGTTCATTTTTATGTTTCATCTACTTGCAATACTGCAAGCTTCAAAATATATTATTTGTTAGCGGGCGTATTCATTACTTTCATCTGTGGGCAGTTCTCTTTTAAGAGTGAAATGAATTTTTCTTCTTCTTGTGGTACGAAAGTGGTCACTGAGTCAAATAAATTATAATTAATTTCTAATTGTTGCCTCGTCCATTTTTTTGAACGAAGTTTTTTGCCAGAGTACTTAATATGGCGAATGTCTTTAAATGGGATTTCAGTACGAAGTATGAAACCGTGTTTTACAACAAGAGATGATTCCGTTACGTTGTAGTGAGAGAAATAGAATGAAGAAAGATTCACGATATTTAATAGCATCATGAGAGTGAAAAAAATAGAATTTTCATTTTGGAAGAATAACGAAACGAAAAAAATAATTATAAATAATGTAATGAAAATGACGTGGAATGGATTTTTTTTCGCTTTAAATTTCAAGTTAGTCACCTCGGTATACTTGTTCTTTAACTAAATTAAATCATAACATTGTGATAAAACGTGTGAATATGCAGAATTGCATATTCACACGTTTTATTATTCATGTAAAATTTCTTGATGGGATAAATTTAAAAGAAGTTTTGTAATAGTGGAGTGGCATGGAGTGACTTACAAGAATAGAAAGATAGCGTTAGTCATAATTAGTTGTATGATGATTATGAGTAGTTGTGCTAATAAATTTGTTGAAGATAGAAATCGAAAGCATACATTTGTACAAGCAAGTAAGGTTTTAATAGAGACTGTAAATAGAATATATAAAAAGTAAAAGGTGTTTTCTTATACGGAAACATCTTTTTTGTAGTTAAAATTGAATACTGAAGTTTTGGCATGAGTGAATACCGGTTCCATATTCACTAATCGCATATGTATTCTGTGCAATTTTCTTAACGGTAAACCAAGGGGGGATGAAGAATATTCATGTTCTATTTTACATCCTATAAAATGAATTTGTATAAACATATTCGCTTCTCGTTGTATTAAACCCTTTCGATAGATGTTTTTTTAAAAGTTTATAAAATGGGCAAACGAAACGTTGAAATGTTTGTTTGTGTTATGATAAGATGATGAAGTGATAATAAACGGAATAGTGATTTGTTTGGTTTTTAAATAAACATTTTGAAGGAGTGTTTAGTATGAGTGATATTTCAGAGAAGTTTTGGGATGCGTCAATAGAGGAATTAAAGAAAGGGTATGTGTTTGATGAAGAAAAAGAGGAGTACATTTGCTTAGCTTGTGGTGAAACATTTATTAAAGGTGTTATTTATCAAGATAATCAAATTTTGTATGAAGCAGAGAAGTTCGTCCAATTGCATATTCAAAATGAGCATACGTCTATGTTTGATTATTTGTTAAATATGGATAAGAAATTTACTGGTTTAACGGATTTACAAAAGAAAATGGTTCAGTTTTTCCATATGGGACTGAATGATAAAGAAATTGTAAAAGAAATGGATGGCGGAAGTACATCAACAATTCGTAATCATCGATTTACACTGCGAGAGAAAATGAAGCAAGCAAAAGTATTTTTAGCGCTAATGGAATTATCAGAAGAAAAATCAAAAGTACAAACGAAATTTGTGCCAATTCATAGAACAGCAACGATGGTGGATGATCGATACAATATTACGGAAGAAGAAAATGATGAAGTATTAAAAGCTCATTTTACAGAAGGATTAGATGGACCTCTCTCTAAATTTCCGAAGAAACAAAAGCGTAAATTAATTATATTGCGCCATTTAGTGAAGAAGTTTGATAGTAATAAAAAGTATAATGAAAAAGAAGTAAATACAGTGATAGCAAAAGTATACCCTGATTTTGTAACATTAAGAAGATATTTAATCGAATATGGATTTTTAGATCGAACAGCCGATGGAAGTCAATATTGGGTGAAGTTATAATCATACGAAAAGAAAATGAATAGAAGCACAGTATTATAACAACTATACAAAGAGATAGAGATTGAAAATAGATGTTTAATAAAAGGAGAAATGAAATTTGAAACCACCTGCAGATAACAATAAAGAAGGTGCGGAGTCACATAAGTTGGAAAGTGAGAGTAAACCGATTTGGAAATCGATGTCGATGTTTTTAGTACCGTTATTATTAAGTAATGTACTACAATCAGTTGGACAATTATTTGGTATGGTAGTAGTAGGAAGATGGCTTGGAGTTAATGATTTAGCGGCCATATCAGCATTCTTCCCGTTATTTTTCTTACTCGTTTCATTTGTAATTGGTATCGGTTCAGGAAGCTCTATTTTAATTGGTCAGGCGTTTGGTGCTAAAAACGAAGATCGTTTAAAAGCTATCGTTGGTACGACGCTGACATTTACCTTTATTATTGGAGTTGTGTTGGCGATAATAGGCAGTATTTTTGCGATGGATATTATGCGTCTAATGGGAACGCCAGAAAATATTATTGAAATAAGCGTACATTATGCACGAATTTTATTTATATCGATGCCAGTATTATTTTTATATTTCGCATACACAACATTTATGAGAGGTACAGGAGATTCTAAAACGCCATTTTACTTTTTAATTGTAAGTACAGCTCTAAATATGATCTTATTACCGATTCTTATTTTTGGATGGTTAGGAGCTCCGAAATTAGATGTGTATGGAGCAGCCTATGCCTCTGTTATATCTACAGTTATTACGTTTATTGTCATGCTGGTGTATTTAAAGAAGAAAAATCACCCATTACAACTAGATGGCACGGTTAGAAAATACCTTCGAATGGATGGGGAGTTATTAAAGTTATTGCTAAGACTCGGTATTCCAGCAAGTATTAATATGATATTAGTTTAATTATCTGAAATTGCCGTAATCGCGTTTGTAAATCGCTACGGTTCGGATGCAACAGCTGCTTACGGCGTTGTGAACCAAGTTGCAAGTTATGTACAAATGCCAGCGGTTAGCCTTGGTATTACAGTTTCCATTTTTGCGGCACAATCGATTGGTGCGAATCAATTTGATCGATTGCAGAAAGTTGTGAAGGCCGGAATTATTATGAACTACGTCATCGGTGGTGTGTTAATATCTCTTATTTACTTATTCTCAAGAGACATTTTATCACTATTTTTAACGAGTCAAACTACAATTGAAATTGCTCATAGCTTAGTTATGATTACGTTATGGAGTTATTTAATTTTCGGTCATGCACAAATTATTAGTGCGACAATGCGAGCGAGCGGTACAGTACTTTGGCCAACTGTTATTGGAGTTGTTTCAATTTGGCTTGTAGAAGTACCCGTAGCATATTATCTTTCTTACCATACAAGTCTTGGAATAGAAGGCATCTGGATCGGGTATCCAGCAGCATTTATTGTCAGCTTAATATTACAGTATGCATATTATAAGCTTTCATGGCAAAAGAAACGAATTACACGATTAGTTAGTTAAATAGAAAAAATGTCCCTAAGTTATTAGACTTAGGGACATTTTTTCGTAAGTGCAGGTTTACAAATAGCTTTTTAAAGTGATATCAAAATGTTGTCTAATGAGTGTTTTATCACTCATATAAAACTCCCACGCTTTTTCCGGTTCACCGATAATCTCAAAGGATTCTTCTGTAATATATAAAGCGCAATTATCCTCGAGTGCAATTCCTTCTATATTCCCTTGATGATTTTGTAAAAAGGAATGGAAGGCGTTCATTCTGTTTAATTGATTATAATGTGGACAAAATCTTTTATTAACAATCCCCCATCCGTTACTCTCTATATAACCAGAACCTTCATAATCTGATCGGATACTAGACGTGAACCAACACATAGCACCAGCGCTATAACCAGCAATAAGTGTTCCTTGTTGCAGAGCCAATAATAATTTTTCATCGAGTCTATGTTCTTTCCATTGTGTAAGCATGTGAATATAGTTCCCGCCACCAAGATAAATTAAATCGGCTGAATGAATCATCTCGTCTATTTCATACTTAGAAGGTAAATCTGTTGTAGTACGTAAAATTTGTACTTCACAATGTAATTGTTTTTCAAACGTGTCTAAAAATAATTTTATATAGCTTTCATCATCATGACTAGCCGTTGGAATAAACAATATTTTTGGGTACTGTTTATTTGTTAATTCTATAAGGCGTTCATTAATAGGCAAGTGATTTGAATCTTGTAAATCACCGCCACCAATGACAGCTAATTTCATAGTAAAGCACCACCTAATCATTTTTGTTATATAAAAATTCGATAGAAGAGAGTTACATTCCTTCCGTAATGTAATCAATAATTAGAAAATGTAGCTTAAGTATATCGGAATAGTAAAGAAACTACTGACTATATATACCAATGCATTAGAAACCATTCATTGATATATAATATTTCATACTAATGTTTCAAAATATGGAAAAAATATGTTTAAATAGATGTAATGACGCATTCATTCATATTGAATTTATACTTATATTTTAAAAGGGTATCGGAAATAATAGCGATTTTCTAAAACAGTTTTTACTTTTAATAGGAAGTTGTATTACAATATGGTAAAATTATTTCAATATATTTATTTAATATGAAATACAAAGAAGGAGCGTGAAAAAAGTGGATTTTCGATTTGAATTTACAACGAAGCTGAAAGAATACTTAGACGATGAGAAGGATGAAAAAATAATAAAAGATGGACATAGAGATGTAATTTTTCACTATTTATATGCGTTAGAGACTGAAATTGGCGTTGTTAAAAATCCTAATTTTACTTTTTTTGCATCAGGAAGACGTTCACATATAGTGTTAGAAAACGTTGAATTTAAAACAGAAGTAAATGTAAAAAGTAATATAATTGAAATTACAAAAATAGTGGATAATGTCGTTATTCCATTAGATACTATCGTAGCAAAAGATCGGGAATTATTTGCACTTGGACGTAATGAGAAGTTTAGTGTACAAATATTAGAGCAGTATCTTTTTGAAACATTTGGAGAGAAGCTAGGATTATAATGAATGGAATGGCGTACGTATTTATAAGTAGTAAATTTTAGTGTATCTCGTTCGTGTTTGACCTTTTATTTAATTTGTACTACAATTCGTAGTGTGAAAGGAGCTATACTATGTTTACTCAAAACTATAAATTAAATGAGCGCGGGTTAAATCATTTCTTTGGACCGCTTGAAGCGAAAATTATGGAGATTGTTTGGTCTAACGAAGGTATTACGATTAAAGAAGTGCAGCAGAAATTAAGTGAAGAATCGCCTGTGAATTTTAACACTGTTATGACAGTTATGAACAGGTTAGTAGAGAAATTACACTTAGAAAAACAGATTGTAAAAAGAAGTGGCATATATCGTGCTGTACAAACAAAAGAAGAATTCTTATCCAAGCAAACGAAGAAAATGACACAGGAATTGATGGGGGAATTTGGAGATTTAGTTGTAAATTATATGTTAGATGAGTTAGAGCAGGCTGATCCGACTTTAATAAAAAAGTTAGAAGACAAATTGAGTCAGTTAAAAAAAGAGGATTAATGAAATGAAATGGCAAATGCGTAAAATCGTATTGTTAGCAGTAATTGTTAGTACCCTCTTTTTCAGTATGTTAGTGTATTACGTTACATATCCATTTCTGTTTCAAAATAAGATGTTCTTTCTTTCAAATTTTTGCTTGTTCCAGTTAGAAAAACATATGAAAGAATTATCGCTGATTCGTATTATAATCGCTGGATTATTATTACTTACTATATTAATCGTATGCAAAAGAATTTGGCGACAATTTTTCTATAGTAAAAAATTAAAAAAAGTACTTATCCCTTTCATCCGAAAAGGAAAACAAATATATATATTACCGACTACGGAAGTTGCGGCATTTACAGTTGGGCTATTTCGTCCGAAAGTTGTCATGTCAGAAGGGATGCTTCAGACATTTTCAGATGAAGAAATGGATGCAATTATTTTCCATGAAGAATATCATCAAAATAATCGTGATCCGTTAAAATTATTTTGTTTTACGCTATTAGCAGAAGGCATGATGTACATACCGATATTAAAAGGGTTGTTACAGCGATATCATACGTATCAGGAGCTAGCTGCTGATAGATATGCTATGCGAAAAATGGAATCTTCATTTGAGTTAGGTAGCGCGTTATTAAAATTAATTAAAATAAAGACAATGGAAAATCGATGTGTTACAGCTTCATTTGCAAAAACAGCAATAAATTTACGAATCGAGCAAGTGCTAAATGAAAAAGTTGTGAAGTTTAATATCCCGTTACATACGAATTCGGTATATGTAACAATAGGGTTATTCTGTGTGTCGGTTGTCCTTATTGTCGGAGAGTGCATATAGCCTCTTTTTTTAAGGATAAACACTACTCTATGTAGTGTAGATAGAGGTATTGTCATTTATATCATGATACTTTTTATCGCTATATATCTTATTTATCATATATTACAGGTATTTTATTGTATATAAATCAAATGACGGAAATGACAGCATTCATTATTCGTCTATTTGGTGGAGTTACAGGATTTTAAAATGAGGAGGAAAAAGAGTGAAGAAATTAATTGCTATTATACTAATAGGGGCACTCGTTTGGGCGGGGATCAATTTTTATAATTCAAAGAAAGAAGAGAAGGAAAGAAAAGCGAAACAAGCAGAGTTACAGGAGAAAGAAGTATTACCACAAGTCGGTTTTAAAGCACCTGGCATCACATTAAAAGGATTAGACGGAAAGTTACAGTCGTTAAATGATGCAAAGGGAAAACCGTATATTATTAATTTTTGGGCATCATGGTGTGGGCCATGTGAAATGGAGGCACCTGACTTAGTTCATATGTATGATAAATATAAAAAGGATGTTGAAATTTTTGCGGTGAATGCAACTGTTAGTGACCCAGTACAAGAAGCAAGCGCATTTGCTAATCGCTATGGATTTGAGTTTCCAGTTCTACTAGATATGGACGGAGTAGCTGGACTAGATTATAAAGTATTCTCTTTACCGACGACATTTTTTGTTAATAAGGATGGAATTATAGTAGATCATGTACGAGGTGTATTACCACCAGATCAATTAGAAAAGAAATTTAAGAAATTGATTGAGAATTAAAAGGAGATTTCGTGACGATGGAGTGGATCGTGAGGTTACAACCCGTATCTCTTATAATTGGAAGTCTATTTGGATTTATGTTGATGAAGCGAAAGATGAGGCATCAAAATGTATCATATGAAAAAATGATGGATACCGTAACCAATGCTTTTCTTATCATCGTATTTGTATGGAAGTTTGCACCGGCAATTTTAAATCCTGTATGGGCCTTTGGGGCGCCGGTGCAAGCATTATTAGCTGTTGGAAGTATGCAACATATTGTAGTAGGATGGGTAATTGCTAGTGTATACATTGTTTGGAAAAGTAAAAAGGAGCAATTTTCGCTTCGTATTTTACTTGATGTACTGCCTTTTGGATTGGGTATGAGCATTATCTTTTATTTTCTATTACATCATGAAGTAGGTGTACAAACGACACTACCATGGGGAATGAAAATATATGAATCTAGACTTGTATATCACCCTATATTCGTATACGAGATCATCCTTGCTCTTTGTATAATGGGCTTGTTATGGATGAAAAATGAAAGGCTCGGAAATGGAAAGAATATAAGTGTTTTTCTAATTATTGAGGGGTTTGCTCAAATCATTATTTCGCTTGTTAGTGAACATAATTCGGTTCTGTTTGGTCTATCAGCACAGCAAATAATGAGCTTTTGTATTATTAGTTTAGGGATTTTGCTGGTACCGAAAAAATAAAAAATAGCCATGTACAGAGAGTATCTGTGTATGGCTATCTTTTATAAGCATATTTCTTCATCATATGCTAAATCATTATATTATAGAAACCTAAAAACCCCTTTATTAGGGGTTTTTAGGTTTCTATAGGTCTGCATGTGTTTCTTGTTTATCTGTATCCCATTTTGGAAGTTGTTTTGCTTGTTGACTTTCAGTAAAATTATTAAATCCAAAAGCGAGTATGCATGTAAAGGTTAAAATAGCTAAACTAATCTTTTTCATTATCTTAGTGCCTCCTTAGTTAATAATTTTTGTTTTGCTTCGTAAGTTTTGAAAAAATATTTTTGAGATTTCTCTATTTTATTCACTTTATGAAATTCTACTGCTAATAATTCGTAATATTCTTGTACATAATCGTATAATTCTTTGCTGTTAAAATATGTAGTGCCTGCAATGATCGCGTTTTCTAAGTCGTCTAGAATACCAGTGTGTTGTGTTTTTAAGATAGTGAAATGGTGTTTATATTCTTGATTATTTAATTCATTACAAATTTCTAAGCCTTTTTGAACCCAATCGTTTGCAAGTTCTTTTTCATTTAAACTAAAATGTTCTTTGGCTTGTAGAAAATTGGCTTTTAGGTGTTTAGGTAATTTGTTTGTAACTATTGTAAGATGTCTAATAGCAAGGGTTGATAGATTTTGAGAAGAGTAGAGCCAACCTAAGTTATTTCGAACTTTTAAGATTAGTGTATCGTCTTTCAGCTTTTGTAAAATATTGATTGCTGAATTATAGTTCTCTTCGGCTTGTTCGAATTGTTTTAAATAAACAGAACATGAGCCTAAAATGTTTTCGCATAGAGCTATTTTAATTTCATAACGTGGATATTTTGAGAAAATCTCTTTAGCTTGATTTGCATAATTGATTGCTGTAAGTGGTTTGTTTGTATGGTGATTAAATATAGCGAATTTATATTTATATTCAGCTTCTTCTAGTTCGCCTGGTACATGTTTTAAAAGGGATTCAGCTTTTTCGTATTCTTTTTTTGCCTCATCATAATTTCCAATAATGGTAGCATGTTCAGCTTTAAAAAAGTGATAATAATAAGTAATAAAGTCTTCAGTTATTGGATTGTCTAAACGAACAATTTGACTAAAAGTATTATACTTAATGTTTGTCCAATCGGTTAGGACCTTATATTTAAAGTTTAGTAGGGAGTAGTAAAGCGATAGATTTTGATCAGCTTCAATTTTATTAATCTGTTTCTCTATTTTTTCTTTTAATTGTTTCGCTTCAATTAATTGCTCCGCTACCATTACTTGATATAAAATGTTTAATTCGTTGACAATTTGTTCATGTTCTTTTAATAACACACTCATTATATATTCCCCCATCCGATAAAAGTATCCTAATTTAATTATTTCTATAATAGCAAAATAGAAGAAGTATAAGAATGATTTTTATCATATTTTTCAACAAAATTCTGAAAAATAAATTAACTTACATGTGAATATTACAAGTGCCTCTGGTAGTGGTGGGATGAATCTGACTCATGATACGTTAACATCAATGGGAGGGATAGTTCCACTTGTAAATATGTTTTTAGGAGGATTGTTCGGATTGGGTCCAACTGTTAAGTTTTTAACAAAAATTTCACTTTTTTATTTAATAAAAACAGGATAATCCGTATTTTATAAGAATCATCCTGTTTTTATTGATATATTAAAAAATCGGCGGAGTAACAGAAAATAAGACTATCGCGTTTTTTTCAAAATGATTCACCCATTTATGCTTTAAATAAGCAGGTATCTTTACACTGTCGCCAGTTTCTAATACGTATTCTTCCTCATTTAAATATAATGTGATTTTCCCATCTAAGACAAATGCTAATTCTTCTCCTTTATGTTCTAGCACATTTTCTGATGAAGCTGTATTAGGCGGGACGGTCATAATTGCTGTTGCTAAATTTCCAGTGAAATCAGGTGAAAGCATTTCATATGATAAATTATCAATAATCATTTTCTTTCGTTTATGGGAACGTACAATTAAATCGTCTGTATTTGTATCTTCAAGTAAAAAGCTAAATGTTGGCACATCAAGAGCTTTAGCAAGCACTTTTAATGTTTGGATAGAAGGGTTAGCGGACCCGCGCTCAATTTGACTTAACATTGATGGTGTAATATCGGCCATCTTTGCTAGTTCTTTACTAGTTAAACCTTTTTCTTTTCTTTGTTTTTCAATTTTTTTACCAATATCTATATTTTCCATAATGAAAATCTCCTTAATGATTATTAAATTATATTTAAATAAATTAAATTTAAATTAACTTAATTGGATTATTTGTGTTAAACTATATTAAAATTAATTATAATTTATTGTATGGTGAGCTACAAGGATATAAGGAGGAAACAAAATGAAAGAAATAGGGGCATTACAAGCAGAATACCCGTTAGTGAATAAACTTATTGCAACAGAAGAAGTATTTTGGATAAATCCAAACATAGAAAAGTATGAAACAGCAATAAAAGATACACGATTGAATGAAGAGAATGTAAAAGATGCAGAAGAGAGATTAAAGCGTTTTGCACCATATATTGCGAAAGTTTTTCCTGAAACGAAAGGGACGAACGGCATAATCGAATCACCTTTAGTGAAAATACCTTCTATGAAAGAAGCTTTAGAGAGAAAATATGAGCAACCTATTTTAGGAGAATTATTATTAAAATGTGATAGTCATCTTCCAATCTCAGGATCAATTAAAGCTAGGGGCGGCATTTATGAAGTGTTGAAACATGCTGAGCAACTAGCATTGCAGCATGGAATGGTAACAGAAGAAGATAATTATTCCGTTTTAGATAGTGATACATGTAGAGAGTTTTTCTCAAAATATTCAATTGCAGTAGGTTCTACAGGGAATTTAGGACTTAGCATAGGGATTATGAGTGCGAATCTAGGTTTTAATGTAACTGTTCATATGTCAGCAGACGCAAAAGAATGGAAGAAAGGTTTATTAAGAAGTAAAGGTGTAAACGTTATTGAATATGAAGATGATTATAGTAAAGCAGTAGAAGAAGGAAGAAGACAAGCGGATGCGGATCCTAGCTGTTATTTTGTAGATGATGAAAACTCGCATGATTTATTTTTAGGATACGCAGTAGCAGCATCAAGATTACAAAAGCAATTAGAAGAGTTAGAGGTTGTAGTAGATGAAAATCATCCTTTATTTGTTTATCTTCCGTGCGGAGTAGGAGGAGGACCTGGCGGAGTAGCATTCGGTTTAAAGTTATTGTATAAAGACAATGTTCATTGTTTCTTTGCAGAGCCAACACATTCTCCTTGTATGTTACTCGGCTTAATGACAGGCCTTCATGACAAAATTTCCGTTCAAGATATCGGAATTGATAATGTAACAGATGCGGATGGACTTGCGGTAGGAAGGCCATCTGGATTTGTCGGTAAAACGATGGAACCATTTTTGAGTGGGAATTACACAGTAAGCGATGAAGAGTTATATAGATTGTTAAAAGAACTAGCTGATACGGAGAATATTTATTTAGAGCCTTCTGCACTAGCAGGTATGATAGGGCCAGTGAAAGTATGTAAAGAAGATGAGTATTTACAAAAGCAACAGTTAACAGAGAAGGTGAAAAAAGGTACTCATATTGTGTGGGGAACGGGTGGAAGTATGGTTCCAAAAGATATAATGAATGAATACTATAGGAAAGGTTTGGAATTAACGGTATAAGAAAAATGAGGCTAGTTGTAGCCTCATTTTTTCGTGTACATAAAAATCTTTGTTATTTTCACAATAGTTCTTTATAGTATATATAAAGGATGACTAATATTGAATAAATACAACAAAAAAGCTTTATTTTACATAATAAGAGGATGTGTATACGATGTCATTACAGACTAAATATATAGCGGGTATTTCGCTTGGGGTTATGGGTGTCGGCTTTGCGGCTTCTATCCCTTTTCAAGGAACGGTAGCAGGAGAGATTATACAAGGGGGATTTGAAGCTGGATTGGTTGGTGGACTTGCGGATTGGTTTGCGGTTACTGCTTTATTCCGTCATCCGATGGGAATACCAATTCCGCATACAGCTTTGTTACCTAAAAACCGTAAACGGGTAACGAAAGGGCTCATTCATACGTTAGAAAATGAATGGCTGACGAAAGAAAGTATTACGAATAAAGTAAAAGAGATGCAGTTAGCACAAATGATACTGCAAATTGCTGAGAGAGAAATGCAGTCTGATGCTGTGAAAAAGGGGATTGTAACGATTGCAGAGAAAGCAATTGTTACAATAGATACAGAAAAGTTAGCTGTTATTATTGAAAAAGAATTAAAAACATATTTGCATACAATTAATACAAGTAACATTTTACAAGTGCTTGTTGATCAATTAGTTGTGCAAGAATATGATGAAAAGACACTTGATTACATATTAGTGAAGGTAAAAGATTGGACAGCGCAAGATGAAGCTCGTTACCAGCTCGGTAGCTTAGGTATGAAGGCGATGGAAAATATAAAAGTAGATGGATTCTTGCAGTTTACTTTGAAATCATTTATGAATATTGTAGATGAAGATAAGATTGGCGGCATTTTGCAGAAGTTTATCATTAGTAATATTAACAGCTTACAAGAGGCTGATAATAGCACAAGACAACTTATATTAGCGAAGATTCGTCAAGAAATTATCAATGTAAAAGAAAATGAAGCCTTATTACAGGAATTGGAAAATTGGAAAGAAAAGTGGATTGCGAATTGGAATGCTACTGACAAAATAAAAGAGATGCTAGAGCAAGTACAACAAAGAGCAGTTGCTTTTGTAAATAATGAAGAATTTGCTGATAAATATGTTATTCCGTTTTTACAAAAACAAATGAACAAAATAAAAGAAGATGAACAAACTGTTCAAAAAATAGAGGAGTGGTTACAAAAGCAAGTTGTCACACTTGTGGAAAAGAACCATTCGAAAATCGGTAAGCTTGTACAAGAAAATCTTGATAAGTTAGATGATAAAACGTTAATCGAAATGATTGAAAATAATGTCGGTAAAGATTTACAGTGGATCCGAGTGAACGGGGCGGTTTGCGGATTTATGATTGGATTAGTGTTAGAAGGAATTAAAGCGATTATATGAGAAAAACCTTCCGCAATTGCGGAAGGTTTTTCTTATTTTTCAATAACGCTCATATTTAAATTATAAGCTTTCTCAATATTTAACTTGTACGTGCCATTTCCAGTTTTAATCGAATTTTTATACCAATGTTCTTGGTTGTTTAATTCTGGATGCCCTTCTGAAGAAGTATTTTCTTTTTTCGTTAAATCTTCTACTTGTTCCCAAGGTGTGCTTGCGTGTGTTTCTTTTTGATTCGTTACTGCTGTTAAAGATACATCACTCTCTTTTGCAAGATGGACAGACACTCTTGAGCTTTCTTGTACAAACCAATTATTTTGTAATTGACCTGGATAAAGAGATAGTTCGTTATTTGAAGCACGGATTTCCACATTTTTATTTTGCGGAAGAACAAGCGTTGGTTTCACCTGTGGTGCTGAATTAAATAACGTATGCTGAACAGGTAATGATTTTAAAGTGATGTACATCGTTTCTCCAGCCGTTTGAACTGAAAGGAAATCATCTCGTTTTAAATTGAGTTTTTCAGTTGCTTTCGTCGTCATTTCATAAGTTCCCAAAAGATGAATTTGATTTGTATTATTTCCCTCTATCGTTAGAGGCTGATGTCCTGCATCTACTACGATTTTTTTGATAGATTCAGGTATATCAAATTGTCCGTCTGGAATATTACTCGTTTGCCTCGTTGTGTTAATAGAGTGACGAACTTCTTCTAGTAATCCAGTTGATAATAAACAGTAAAAAGCAATTCCGACGCTTCCTAAAACGCCGATAAAGAAAATACTAAAAATATCATATTTAATAAATGATTGTTCCTTCTTAGAAAATAGAAGGTATAGTAAAACTTCGGCTCCAAGTATGATAAGTAAAACTGGCCACCATGCAGTTAGTGTATCTAATACTTGAATTCCTTTTACGACTGAAAATAGTAAAAAGCATCCTAACGATATAATAGAAAGCCCCATTGAGAATGTTCCAACACGCCAAGTCCTCATTCGTTTGTCCCACCTTTGTTTTCTTTATTTCCAAGTAACAATTTAAAGCCGCCGCCAATTAAAAGGAGCGCAACGATAGATGTTTGGAAATAGCGATAATATAGTTCACTAAGATGAATATTAAATATAGTTACAAAATAATCATTCAAAATAGGAAGGACTGTTTGATTTAATAAATAATAACCACCGAGTGTAATTAATCCGATACCGATCCATCTTTGATGATTTATAAAATAATCGATAATGGGTTCGTCTTGAACTCGTTCTTTTCCGTATTTTGCTGTTTGCTGTAACGCATCAAAAAAGCTATAGAACCAAATGATTGGTACTAAAAATAAAAATGCAGAAAGTCGTAATAAATCGAGTAAATAAATAGATAGTAAAAAGGCTGCCATAAGCTGAAGACCACGGCGTTGTAAGCCTAAATACATATGACCTGCTCCAGGGAACATTGCTAAAATAGAAGCAAATGTTTTACTTTTCTTTCCTTGCTCTCGATGTTCTTCAAAATCTTCGAAAATAGTACGGTCAATTAATTGCTCGTCGCGTTCTTTTTTCTGTAGTTGCTGAACAACGTCAAAGAAATTATAAATCCATAAAACAGGTAACGTAATAAGAAAGATAAGGAAACTTCCTTGAGATGTTAATAATGTTACAAATATAATCATGCTGCCTAAGCCAGCGCAAGCGACTAAAAACGTAAGACCGCGTTGCATAAGTCCTAATTGGAAATGGCCAAGTCCAGGGATGATGGATAGGAGAATGATATAAAATCGTTCGCTCTCTTTAGAGGAATTTATCAATTCTCCAGCTTCTTGTTTTTTCGTTTGTTTTATAATGGTGATAACTAAATCTAGTAAGTTAATTACCCATAGAACAGCTAGTAAAAATAGAGAAAGAAAAGCAATATCACGTCCTCTTACTACTATGGTACAAAATACTGCAAAGGAGAATAGAAATAAAGATCCTCCGCTATATAGAATAAACCGTCCTAGCTTTTTTAAGTATAAATGTCCAAGCCCAGGAATTAGCCCTAATACAAGTGCTAAAAAGGGGTTTTTATTCATGCTTTAAACCTCCGTCCTTTTTTGATGTATCTACCGATTTGTTTACAATTTGTTGTGAGATAGAAGACTCGTTATGTTTTGAAGATTTCTCGAAATTTGATGTCGCTGTAAAAATATATTGGAATAAACCACTTACCATAAAAATAATTGTAGCTGCAGTCGCAATTATGTAGTGAATAATTGTGCGTTTTAGTGAGTTTGTTTTTATATTTTCATTAGGTTGTAGCGTTTCAAAATTAATTTGCGTCATAACTTCGTTCGTAAATGAATCATCATTTATCATTGGAAGGTTTTCATGTTGTTCATCAATACTTTCCATATAAACTGCTAAACAATGATCACATTCATAAAGGTGTTCTTCCATAGATTCACGTTCATTGTTTTCTATAAAATCTAATGTATAATTGCGCCAATCTTCTTTTGAATAATGCATCATAGAAACTCTTCCTCCTTCCAATGTTTTTTTATCCATTTTCTTGCCCGATACAGTTTCATTTCTACTGTTTTCACTTCGATGTTTTCTTGGAAAGCAATTTCTTGATAGCTTTTTTCCTCTAAGTAATGCGCGAGAACAACGTCACGGTAATTTTCCGGAAGTTCTCTCAGTTTTTGAGCAATAAGTAATTTTTGCTCTTTCGTCAATAGTAAAGCTTCAATGTTATGAGAGGATTTTATATTTTCCTCTGTTTCTTTACATAAGGAGAGTTCTTCGTGTTCTCTAGCTTTCTTTCTCTTATAATCAATAGCGTGATTGGTGGCAATACGTGCCATCCACGTTTTTAATCCGCGAAATTGATAATTTGGGAGAGAGGTATGAATTTTTACGAATACTTCTTGTGTAACATCTTTAGCATCTTCTTCATGTCTTAAAATAGAAAAGATAACTTGAAAAATATAATGACGATATGTTTGTACAAGGATACGAAAAGCATGCTCGCTTCCTTGCTGTGCTTTTTCAATTAATTGTTTTTCCTCAATCGGTCTCTCCCTCCTTTTTGACGCATTCTATTATATAGACGTAAAGAATGATAAGTCACCCTACACATTTTATAAAAAAAGAATAATATATTTTTTTCAGGAGAGCTAGATGAAAAAAGGTGTGAAAAAATGGTAAAGAGAAGTATATAATGAGCAAGTAGGAAATGTTACGGGAAGAAAGGATGTGAATGTTAGTAGGGGATGGTCCATACTAACAAACATGAAAATTAAAATATTAATAGCAGATGATAACTCTTTTATTAGAGAAGGCATGAAAATTATTTTAAATACATATGAAGAGTTTGAAGTTGTAGATACAGTAAATGATGGAAAAGAAGCAGTGGAGTATTGCAAAAAGAACGATGTTGATATCGCTCTATTAGATGTTCGCATGCCAAATATGAACGGGGTAGAGGCGACGAAATTCATTTGTGAAGAGACGAAAACAAAACCGCTTATTTTAACGACGTTTGATGATGATGAATATATTTTGGATGCAGTAAAAAACGGAGCGAAAGGTTATTTATTAAAAAATAACGATCCGGAGCGGATTCGTGATGCGATAAAAGGAGTATATAACGGTCAAACTGTTATGCAAGATGTTGTCCTCGATAAAATTAAGTCTAATTTAATGGAAAGTAAAGAGGAAGAATGTAAAATTGATAAGAGCCTTTTCACAGAAAGGGAGCTTAGTATTATCGCATTAATTGCAAAAGGTTTCTCAAATAAAGAAATTTCGAAGCAGCTTTTTATATCTGAAGGAACAATCGCAAATTATATTACATCAGTTTTAGGGAAAACTGGACTTGAACATCGCACACAAATTGCGATTTATTACTTAACAGGGAAAGTAGATTAATGATATGGAATTTTGGTTAACTGTAAGTAAATTAATTGTCTTTTTATATATTGTGTTTAGTTATATTTACGCAAATGTAGCAAATTTATCGTGGGTTATATTTACTTTACTTATTTACCTCTCTGTAAACGTAATGATTTCTATATTTAAAAAAGATACGTATAAAAAAATATTAATCTGTATGTCAATTGGTGTAGTTATGTTATTTACATGGAGGGTTCATCCATTTTTTATTTTGTTTTTACCTTTGAATTTATACGAAATTACATTCTATTACATAGAAAAGAATTGGCTACGCTTTGTCATTATGATGCTCCCAATTACGATTGCAGATGAAAGTATTCGAATGACTTATGGATTAATTGTTGCATTTACTTTTCTCGTTTTAACTATGGCAGATCGATATATATCACGTGTAGTAAAGCTTGAATCGCAAAATGATAAGATGCGAAAAGATATGCAACGACTTACGAAAAGCTTACATGAAAATAAAGAGTACATAAGACAATCAGAATACACGTTTAAGTTAGAAGAAAGAAATCGGTTATCACAAGAAATTCATGATAAAATTGGCCACTCGATGACGGGTGCATTAATTCAAATGGAAGCAGCAAAAAGGTTAATGGAAATAGATAAAGAAAAATCTGCGGAGTTATTACAAAATGCAATTCACATTTCAAAAGATGGAATTGAAAGTATTCGCATTACATTAAAAAATATGAAGCCACCAACTGAGCAAATTGGCATTCATCGTATGAAATTATTCATAGAGGAATTTGCCGGTAAGAATGATGTGAATATTCCTTTCGTGTACAAAGGGAATTTAGATATGATTTCTCCCATTCAGTGGAAAATTATCGGTGAGAATGTTACAGAAGCACTAACAAATGCAATGAAATATGCTGATGCGACAGTCATTTCTATAGATATTCATGTACTTAACAAGATGGTAAAGGTACAAGTGAAGGATAACGGAAAAGGGGTAGCTCTTGTTAAAAAAGGTCTCGGTATTATGGGGATGGAGGAGCGAACGGCGTCTGTAAACGGAAAAATTATTGTAGATGGGACAAGTGGTTTTTCAGTAACGATGTTATTGCCAATATAAAGAGAATGGTACGAGGATGAACCATCTCATATGAAAAAAGTGAATATTCTCATGTGAAAAGAATGAACTTCTGCACTGAGCAGGTTCATTCTTTTTGTTTATACTAAAAGCAGAGAAACCGAAATAGGGGTGAAAATGATGAATACATTAGAAATTAAAAATTTAACGAAAAAATTTGGTGATTTCATCGCAGTTGATAATATGTCTTTATCTATTAAAGAAGGAGAAATATTTGGCTTTTTAGGATCAAATGGTGCTGGTAAGAGTACAACGATAAATATGATTGCTGGTTTGTTAAGAAGTAATGAAGGTGAAATTAGCATACTAGGAAAAAATATAAAGAAACATAATCGATTTGCGAAAATGAACATCGGCATTGTTCCGCAAGATATTGCGATTTATGAAGAGTTAACTGCCTATGAAAATGTGAAATTCTTTGCTGGATTGTACGGATTACGAGGAGCCGAATTAAAAGCTAGGGTAGAGGAAGCTCTTCAATTTGTAGGACTTAGTGATAAACAGAAAAGCTATCCGAAGTACTTTTCTGGTGGGATGAAGCGAAGACTGAATATCGCTTGTGCAATTGCTCATAGACCGAAGTTAATTATTATGGATGAGCCGACAGTTGGAATTGATCCGCAGTCAAGAAACTACATTTTGCAGTCAGTACGTAAATTGAATGAAATGGGAAGTACAATTATTTATACGAGTCACTACATGGAAGAGGTAGAAGAGATTTGTACGAAAATAGCAATAGTAGATCACGGTAAAGTAATTGCAGAAGGAACGAAAGAACAGTTAAAAGCGATTATTACTGATACGAAAGATATTTGGATTGAAGTGAAGTCAGTAGAAAATTTAGATGTAGAAAAGTTAAAAGAGATCAACGGTGTGAAAGCAGTTCAAATTGAAGAAAACGTAATTAAAGTGAATTCTGATGCGGGATTAAATAATTTAAATAAAATCATTCAACACTGTATCAATCATGATATTGAAATTCGTTCATTAGAGGAGCAGGCTCCCAACTTAGAAACAGTATTCCTTACATTGACGGGAAGAAACTTACGAGATAAATAAAAAGTAAATGAAGAAAAGGTAAAGGGAGGTTCATTAATTGAACATCTTCAATATTGCAATTATGCATATTAAAAGAGATTTCAGAGACGTAAGAACTTTAGTTTTTATGTTAGCATTTCCGATTGTGCTTATGCTTGTGTTAGGAACAGCGTTAACCAACGCATTTAATAGTGATAGTCATTCGATTAAAGATATACAAGTGCTATATAAAGATGAAGCGAGTAGCACGTTTTCTCAATCATTTGAAGCATTTACGAAAGAAGTGGATAAATCAGGTATTCATTTTAAAAAAGCTTCCGGCAGTATAGATGGGAAAGAAGAAGTGAAGCAAAATAAATATGCCGCTTATGTAGAGTTAAATAAAGATGGTGCAAAATTTTATGGAAGTGACAAAAGTAGTATTGAGGGAAGTATTGTGGAAGGAATGCTTACAACATTTGTTGATAAGTACAATGTAGCGGTCGAAGTTGCAAAAGTAGATCCTACTAAGGTTAGTACGGTTATTTCAAACGGAAATCATAATGATTATATAAAAGAAACATCTTTACAAGCTGCGAAAAAACCAGGTTCTATGGATTACTATGCGGTTGTAATGACAACGATGATTGCACTATATGCTGCGATGGGAGCGAGTTCTTTAATTCGAGGAGAACGAATACGTAAAACAGGAGATCGTCTCATTGCTGCACCTATAAGTAAAGCTGAAATATTCATTGGAAAAGTACTTGGTAGCATAGTAGCGAATGCCCTGTGCATATTACTCGTCATGTTATTTAGTAAATTTGTTTTTCAAGCGAATTGGGGCGACCATCTTGGAATCATATTTCTTATTTTATTAACACAAGTCTTTCTAGCAATTAGCTTCGGTTTAGGAATCGGATATATTACGAAAACAGCTGAAGCGTCTAGGGCAATTATTATGGTTGTTGTGCAATTAGCTTCTATTTTTGGAGGTGCATATTTCGTAGTAGAAGAAAATTTCGTTACGAACTTATCGCCATTAACTTGGGCAAATACAGCTGTTATGAAAATTATTTATGCAAATGATGTAGGGGCAGCACTACCAGTCATTTCTTTAAATATTGGAATTTCAGCACTCTTTTTATTAATTGCAATTATTGCATTACGTAGACGGGAGGGGCTATAGTATGAAGGATATTTTATGGCTCATACAAAAAACGTTATCTGTGCTTTTGAAAAATAAAAAAAGTTTACTCATTATAATTAGCTTGCCGATAATAGGGACGCTCATTTCCTTCTCGATATACGGAAATGCAGGGCAAGGAACGTTAAATATCGGGATTGTAAATAAAGAAAATGAGCCGATAGCAAATGATACGATAAAGTTTTTAGAAGGATTAAATCATGTGAATGTGAGTAAGGTTGAGGAGTCTGAAGTAGAAGATAAACTCACTTCCAAAAAACTTGATGGAGTTATTACGTTAGATTCTGGTTTTTCAAAAAGTGTTCGAGAAGGGAAACCAGAGCATATTGAAATTTCATCGATTAAAGGTGATCAAGTAACAGGATTTATAAAATCATATTTATATAATTATATTGATAATATAGCAGCTATTAGTAAAGTAGCAGGAACAGATCAAAGTACATTCGACAATATGTACGCAGGGTATCAAAAAAGTTCATTTAAAATGAAAACTGAGACGCTAGAAGATACTTCGAAAAATAAAGATATGACAAATCAAACGATGGGTTACCTTATTATGTTTATGCTGTTTTCAGCAGCGAACTTATCAGGTCATATTTTAAAAGAAAAAGAGAATAGAACGTACTTTAGACTATTATCAACGCCGATAGATGGGAAGAAGTTCATATTATCTAATGTCGGGGTAAATATGATAATACTAACAGTACAAATTTTGATTACAATCCTATTCCTAACGAATGTTTTTCATACGAATATCAATATGCCTTTTATAGTGATGATGGGCGTACTAATGCTATTTGCATTAATCGCAATTGGAATATCATTAGTCCTTGTAGCTTTTTCGAAAAACTCAGCATCGGCAAATGCGATGCAAAACATGGTCATTGTACCAACATGCTTACTAGCGGGTTGTTATTTCCCATATGACATTATGCCAAGTGCAGTACAAAAAGTAGCTAATTTTCTTCCGCAGCGCTGGTTGTTAGACACAGTATCGAAACTACAACAAGGAATACCATTCTCGGAGTTATATTTAAACATTTTAATTTTATTCGCTTTCGCAATTGCATTCTTCTTAATTGCTATTTATAAGTTTGGAAGAAATAATGATGCGAGAAATTTTGTTTAATGTGAAAAGGTGTGGCTTAATGCCATACCTTTTTTTGGAATTTAGAGTATCTTTTGTAGTATAGGAATGCTTTTGTAGAGCACTTCGTTATGTGAAGCATGCACAACATATTTATTTCCCTCTAGAAGAAAAACGCTATGTAGAACAGCGTTACCGTCACCATGTTTTGTAAGTAAATCACCGACGACTTTGCCGTCTGTCCATTTCAGTTTGGAATGTGAAGGGACGACTTGTAAATATTGAATTGTTTCCTCTCCATCTCCGGCAATGAGTGTCGTTTCAATATTTCTTTTTTGTATAATAAATCTATTCTCATTTAATGTATCGAGGAAAGGGTTTTTCGTTTTCATCTTACTATAAGGAAGAAATGTAATAGAAGAGCCAGATCTTATAAATAAATAATTTCCGTAATCTTTACAAGGAATAACATCTTGTAATCCTGGAAAGTAAATGTGTATCGCCTCAACTTTATTCATTTTATGTAAGATGCTTAAGTAACAAATATATTGTTCCATATAAAAATGAACGATATTTATTTTAGAAGAGGCATGGATAGGGAGACTACCTCCAGTCCAATAACTATAATTTGGTGGAGATCCAGCGTTTGGTGTGCAGAGTATTATAAGTTGATTCACATCATTTTTATATGTTGCACTTTGAACGTAAGAACGTCCAAGAAGACCGCCCATACTATGACAAATTAGATTTAGTTTATCGCAACCTGTAATCTTTTTAGCATAAGCAATCGTTTGTAATAAATATTTTTGTGTAGAAAAAACAATACGTTGCCGCCAGTCATAAAAACAGATGAACAAGTCTTTATTTCGTTCGTACCCCATACTTTCTAGCATCATGATGAATGGTTCGTAAACAAATGCAGATAGTCCAAAACTCCAATTACCAGTGCCGGGAATAATAATAGTGCTCATTGAACCGAAAAGACCTGGGATAAAAACAATAGGAGTTTTTCCTCTTCTCATATTTCTCTCTCCTTTAATCGTTTAGCATCAACAAAAATGAGAAATACATGTCGTATGAAAACATAATTAAATGAAACACTACGGAGTAGAAAGTAATTTGATCGGAAGGAAATCAAAATGATTAAAAAAATATTGCGAGTTACTTCTATTGTTGTTGCTATTTTCGTTTTTATTTTAATTTGGATGCATATTGACGTTACACTCGGAAGAAAAATGGAAGCTGGGAAAAACATGCCGACAGAGTATGCGCCTCATTATAGTGACTTTCAATTATATGTAGAAGGAAAATCATTATATGAGCAGCTATTTGAAGATGTTAAAAAAGCGAAAAGCTCCATCTACACTTATTTTTTCATTTTGTCGGATGATAAAAGTAGCCATACTTTTTTAAACTTATTAAAAGAGAAGGCAAAAGAAGGGGTAAACGTCTATTTATCAGTTGATCGCATTAATGATTTATCATTTGAAAGAAAGGTGATAAATGAATTGCGGGAAAGTGGTGTACATTTTACATATAGTAGAAAACCTACATTACCATTCGGATTTTATTCACTTCACCATCGTAATCATCGCCGTATTACGACGATTGATGGAGAAATTGGCTATACAGGCGGATTTAATATAGGAGATGAGTACTTAGGGAAAGATAAGCGATTTGGATATTGGCGTGATTATCATGTGCGGCTTAAAGGAGAAGGAGCAAAAGATTTAGAACAGCAATTCGCTTTAGATTGGAAACGAGATACGAAAGAAGAGATAAAGAGGAGTACGAATAAAGCTAGTAAAGGGAATACATTACATACTATGACTAGTTACAATGGGCATTACGTCGCTGAAACATATATACAGTTAATAAAGCAAGCGAAGCATTCAATCGTCATTACAACACCTTATTTTATAGCGAAAAATAAAAAATTAATGAATGCTTTAATTGAAGCGCAAAAACGTGGTGTTACAGTAAAAATACTTTGGTCATATAAACCAGATCTACCTCTTATAAAAGAAGCGGCGTATCCGTATATACGTCAAGCTGTTAATAATGGGATTACTGTATATGGGTATAAAAAAGGAATGTTCCATGGCAAATTAATGCTGATTGATAATGAGTTAACTGTTATAGGTACAACAAACTTTACTGCCCGTAGCTTCTATATAAATGATGAAATGAATTTTTATATTTATGGTGGTCCTATTGTAGGACAAGTTAATAAGGTGTTAACAGAGGATTTTCATGATTCGAAAGAAATGAAGAAAGAGTTTTTTGAGAAGTTATCTTTTTGGGAGCGTTGTAAGGAGAAAGTGGCGGGATTGGTTGACTTTTATTTGTGATGATGAATTAGGAAAGGGTGCCTACAAAAGGCACCCTTTTTGGTGGGAAATTATTATTTTTCATGCACCAGCATCGTAACATCATCATTGATCAACGTCCCCACATGTTCGCCTAAACATATTTTCTTCATGACACCAGGCTCATCAAAGTTAAAGACGTGTGCTGGTAAATTGTAGTCCCGGGCAAGCAGTAATGCCGCTTGATCCATGACTTGTATATTTTGTCTAACGACATCATTATAGTTTAGTTTGCTGTACATTTTTGCTGATTTATTATGCTTTGGATCACTTGTAAAGACGCCATCGACCCCTTGTTTTGCGACTAATATGGCATCACTATTCATCTCGATGGCTCTTTGTACACTTGGATAATCTGTTGTCACGAACGGTTGGCCGTTTCCGCCTCCAAAGATAACGATATAACCGTTATCTAAATGGTGGACTGCACGCAAGCGAATGTATGGTTCAGCTACTGCATTAAATGGAATGGAAGTCATAACGCGTACTTCTCTATTTGTTTTACTTGTTAAAACACCGCGAAGCATTAAGCTGTTAATGATTGTACCTAGTGTACCGATATTATCAGCTTCTACGCGATCGATTCCCCATTCTTCAGCTAGATGCCCCCTAAAAATGTTACCGCCACCGATGACGATGGATACTTCGATACCTAAATCAACAATGGATAAAATTTCGTTTGCGATATGTTCTAATCGTTTGGAGTTAAAGCTATTTCCAGTTTGATCGGCAAGTGCACCGCCGCTTAATTTAATTAAGACGCGTTTATATGGTCTCATAACAATTCCCCCTATATAGATCGCAATAAAAAAGGAACAAAGGCGAATGCCTTTGTTCCTTTTTAAGAAAATGAAAAAGAAAAGAAGAAGATAGAACGAATTGCTTTGTATAGTTTTTCATAACATCCACTCCTTTTCATTTTGATTTGTTTTAAGTGTATATCTTTTTGATTATACTAAACAATCTGATTACTTATCAAGTTTATTTTATCGTTTTTTAACAAAATGGTGTCAATGAAAAAAAGAAGAAAAATATTTGAATTTTTTGTGACGAACTTGTAGGTTTTTGTATGATTTTGTAGGTTCGCTTATAAGATGTGTGAGTAGCTTTTATAAATTCAAATTGAAAGCGTTCGCATGAAGGGGATGAACATAAATGAAAAAATTCGGATTGGCAACACAAATTTTTGTCGCGCTTGTTTTAGGGATTGTAGTAGGGGCAGTCTTTTATGGCAATAAAACGGCGATTTCTTATATCACACCAATTGGGGATATATTTATTCACTTAATTAAGATGATTGTAGTACCAATTGTTATTTCAGCATTAATTGTTGCAGTAGCTGGTGTAGGAGATATGAAAAAGCTTGGGAAACTGGGCGGTAAGACAATTCTTTATTTCGAAATTATTACGACGATTGCTATTTTAATGGGATTACTTGCAGCGAATATATTCCAACCAGGTACTGGTGTTGATATGAGTAATTTACAGCAAAGTGATATTTCTTCTTATAAACAAACTGCAGATGCAACAGAGAAGAAAGGTTTTGCTGAGACAATTGTTCACATTGTACCGAAAAACGTATTTGAATCGATTGCACAAGGTGACCTATTACCGATTATATTCTTCTCAGTATTATTCGGCTTAGGAGTTGCGGCAATTGGAGAAAAAGGAAAGCCTGTTTTTAACTTTTTTGAAGGCGTACTCGAAGCCATGTTTTGGGTTACAAATCAAGTTATGAAATTTGCACCATTTGGTGTATTCGCATTAATTGCCGTTACGGTTGCAAAATTTGGTGTAGCGACATTACTTCCGCTAGGAAAACTAGTGCTAGCTGTATACGTAACTGTTATACTATTCGTTGTGATTGTATTAGGTATTAATGCACGAATGGTTGGAGTAAACATTTTTACATTAATGAAAATTTTAAAAGAAGAATTGATTCTTTCGTTTACGACAGCAAGTTCAGAAGCTGTTTTACCTAATATAATGAGAAAAATGGAAGAGTTCGGTTGTCCAAAGGCAGTTGCCTCTTTCGTAATTCCGACAGGTTATACATTTAACTTGACTGGATCGGCTATTTATCAAGCGTTAGCGGCATTGTTTGTTGCACAAATGTACGGTGTGCACATGTCACTAACGGAGCAAATAACGTTATTATTCGTTCTCATGTTAACATCCAAAGGTATGGCGGGAGTTCCAGGTGCATCGTTCGTTGTTGTATTAGCAACGTTAGGTTCGATGGGGCTACCACTAGAAGGTATCGCGTTAATTGCGGGAATTGACCGCATTTTAGATATGATTCGCTCATCTGTCAATGTATTAGGAAATGCATTAGCGGCCATTGTTATGTCGAAGTGGGAAGGCGAATTCGATAATGAGAAAGCAAAACAATATGTAGAAACAGTCAAAGAAACAAAAGCAGCATAAGAAATCGTTAAGGAGTGAATAATCATGGCAACATTAACTGAAGTTAAAAATGGTGTTCGAATTGAAAAAGATTTTTTAGGTGAAAAAGAAGTACCAAACTATGCATACTACGGCGTACAAACAATGCGTGCAGTTGAAAACTTCCCAATTACAGGATACAAAATCCATGAAGGCTTAATTAGAGCGTTCGCAATTGTAAAAAAAGCAGCAGCGCTTGCTAATACAGATGTAGGAAGATTGGAATTGAACAAGGGTGGCGCGATCGCAGAAGCTGCTCAAGAAATTCTTGATGGAAAATGGCACGATCATTTCATCGTAGATCCAATTCAGGGCGGAGCAGGTACTTCAATGAACATGAATGCAAATGAAGTGATTGCCAATCGTGCTCTTGAATTATTAGGAATGGAAAAGGGAGACTATCACTATATTAGTCCAAATAGTCATGTAAATATGGCGCAATCAACAAATGATGCATTCCCAACGGCGATTCATATCGCAACGTTAAATGCATTAGAAGGCTTATTACAAACGATGGGTTATATGCATGATGTATTTGAATTAAAAGCAGAACAGTTTGACCATGTTATTAAAATGGGTCGTACACATTTACAAGATGCGGTGCCAATCCGTCTTGGACAAGAGTTTAAAGCATACTCTCGCGTACTTGAACGTGATATGAAACGAATTCAACAATCGCGTCAACATTTATATGAAGTAAATATGGGGGCAACTGCAGTTGGTACAGGCTTAAATGCAGATCCAGAATACATTGAAGCAGTTGTAAAACATTTAGCTGCAATCAGTGAATTACCGCTTGTTGGTGCAGAAGATTTAGTAGATGCGACGCAAAATACGGATGCTTATACTGAAGTATCTGCAGCACTTAAAGTATGTATGATGAATATGTCTAAAATTGCGAATGACCTTCGCTTAATGGCATCAGGTCCACGTGTTGGTTTAGCGGAAATTATGTTACCAGCTCGTCAACCAGGTTCTTCTATTATGCCAGGGAAAGTAAACCCTGTTATGCCAGAAGTTATTAATCAAATTGCGTTCCAAGTAATTGGTAATGACCATACAATTTGCCTTGCTTCAGAAGCAGGACAATTAGAATTAAACGTTATGGAACCAGTACTTGTTTTCAACTTACTGCAATCAATTAGCATTATGAATAACGGTTTCCGTGCCTTTACAGATAATTGCTTAAAAGGAATTGAAGCGAATGAAGATCGCTTAAAAGAGTATGTTGAGAAAAGTGTAGGAATTATTACAGCCGTGAACCCTCATATCGGTTATGAAGCTGCAGCTCGCGTTGCGAAAGAAGCAATCGCGACAGGGCAATCCGTTCGAGAACTTTGTGTGAAAAATGGTGTACTGTCACAAGAAGACTTAGAGTTAATTCTAGATCCATTCGAAATGACACATCCAGGGATTGCAGGAGCAACTCTTTTAAAGAAAAATTAAAAGAAGAGGGGGGACAAGCCCCTCTTTTTTGTTTACAATATAGAAATGCTATATATGAATAGAGGTAGGGATGTTATGAGCAAGTTTACAGTAGCTTCTAATGGTGCATTAGAAACAACATTAAGAGGAGCAGAAGTATTATCAACACCACTTTTAAATAAAGGGGTAGCTTTCACACAAAACGAAAGAGAAGAGTTAGGTTTAAAAGGGTTATTACCGCCAGCGGTTTTAACGTTAGAAGAACAGGCACGCCGAGCATACGAACAATTTAGTTCTCAGCCGGATGATTTATTAAAGAATGTATACTTAACTGCGTTACATGATCGAAATGAAGTATTATTTTATCGTATATTAACAGATCATTTACGTGAAATGTTACCGATTGTATATACACCAACTGTCGGTGTAGCAATTCAAAGATATAGTCATGAATATCGTAAACCACGTGGTGTTTATTTATCGATTAACGATCCATCAGGTATTGAAGAAGCATTCACCAATATTGGTGCAACAGCTGAGAACATTGATTTAGTCGTTGTAACAGATGGAGAAGGCATATTAGGAATTGGTGACTGGGGCGTTGGTGGTATTAACATTGCAATCGGAAAATTAGCTGTTTATACGGCCGCAGTTGGAATCGATCCTAGCCGCGTATTACCGGTAATTTTAGATGTAGGTACAAACCGTGAGGAACTATTAAACAATCCATTTTATATTGGAAATCGTCACCCTCGTATAACAGGTGAAGCTTACGATGAATTTATTGATACGTTTGTACAAGCGGTAAATAAACAATTCCCGAAAGCACTTTTACATTGGGAAGACTTTAGCTCTCGTAACGCACGAAAAATTTTAGATAAATACCGTCATGACGTTTGTACGTTTAATGATGATATTCAAGGTACAGGTGCAGTTTCACTTGCGGCAGTATTATCGGCAGTGAAAGCTTCTGGTGTACCATTAAGTGAACACCGCGTTGTTGTATTTGGTGCTGGTACGGCTGGAATCGGTATCGCAGATCAAGTTAGAGATGCGATGGTCCGCGTAGGTGTATCTGAAGAAGAATCATATAAGCGTTTCTGGTGTATTGATCGTAACGGGTTAGTTACAGATAATATGGGAGATCTTCTTGATTTCCAAATTCCGTACGCAAGAAAAGAAGCAGAAGTAAGTGAGTGGAAGCAAAATGATGTGATCGGACTTGCAGAAGTTGTGAAACATGTAAAACCGACAATTTTAATTGGTACATCTACTGTTGCAGGTGCATTTAAAGAAGAGATTATTAAAGAAATGGCTTCTCACGTAGAAAGACCAATCATTTTACCAATGTCGAATCCAACACCGCTTGCTGAAGCAAAACCAGCAGATTTAATCGAGTGGACAGAAGGAAGAGCGTTAGTTGCAACAGGAAGTCCATTTGAACCAGTTACATATAACGGTGTAACGTATGTGATTGGACAATCAAATAATGCACTTATTTTCCCAGGGCTTGGTCTTGGAACAATTGTAGTACGAGCAAGCGTCATGACGGATGGAATGTTCGCAGCGGCTGCTGAAGCAGTTGCAAGTATGGTAGATACAAGTCAGCCAGGAGCACCTATTTTACCAGAGGTCGAAGAATTACGTAATATCTCAGAAATGGTTGCAATTGAAGTAGCGAAAGTTGCAGTTGCAGAAGGTGTTGCAAGAGTGAACTTAAGTGATAACGATATCAAGATGGCAGTGCAAGAAGCAATGTGGAAGCCAGAGTATCGCCAAATAAAAGCGGTAGAAAAGGTTAGAATATAGAAAAAAAGCCCGTTTATAACAATAAGCGGGCTTTCACTTTTACTACTGAAAAAAGTATAGGAAGTGTCACCTTTGAATTGGAATCAATTATGGAAGAAAGATATGTCCCTTTTAATTATATTAATGGTCGTTGTTCCGATTGCTGGGGAGCTGAACTTTCATCCCTTTAATGATACGTTTCGAGTTAGCTTCGGTACACCGCTATTCTTCTTTTTATTATTATTTTTAAGAAGAGTACCAGCAGGAGTTGCAGGTATTCTTGTTGGTATATCTGTAGTCTTATTCCGAGTATGTCTTGACTGGATCATGCAAGGTTCATTTCATATGACAGAATCATTTTATTTGCGTTATCCTGTGTTCTTCTATTATTTTATTTATGGCAGTTTTTTTTCTCTTTGTAGGGTAAATAAGTTCCATCAGAAACCAATCATTATTGGATGCCTTGGAATTTCAATTGAAATTGTTGCAAGTATGTCAGAACTTGCGTTTTATCACATGTTAGTACTAGGTACAACAATAACGATTTCTGAAGTAAATAAACTCATCATTATTGCTATTTTTCGTAGTTTCTTTGCACTTGGTTTTTTAAATATGATGAATTTATATGAAACGAAATTAAAAGAATCGCAAGTTCGAAAAGAAAATGAAAATATGTTAATGCATCTTTCTAATTTATATGTGGAATCTGTTCATTTGAAAAAGACGTTACAAAATGCGGAGTTAATTACACAAGAAGCATATCAACTATATCGAAATTTACAAGTAAGCGCTGATTCAAGTAGTAAAACAGCATTGAAAATAGCGGGGGAAGTGCATGAAATAAAAAAGGATAATCAAAGGATATTTGCAGGATTATCTAAACTGTTATTAGATAAAAATGTGGCTGAATATGTAGAAGGACATGAGTTAGCAGAAATGATTGTTAGAATAAACGAGAAGTATGCTGAAATGCTAGAAAAGGATATACGTTTTTCTAAACATATAGAAGGTGAGCATGCTGCATACCACGTGTATACAGTTCTATCAATTTTTAATAACCTCGCTGCAAATGCAGTTGAAGCAATTGAAGATAAAGGTGTCGTTATTATTAAGCTATATAAAAGAGATCAACATATATTTTTTGAAGTAATTGACGATGGACCTGGTATTGCACAAAAGTATAAGAAATTAGTATTTAAGCCAGGATTTACTTCCAAGTATGATCAAACGGGAACACCGTCAACTGGTATTGGGCTTTCTTACATAAATGAAATGGTAACAGAGCTAGGCGGAGAAGTGAGATTAGAAGGCCGAGAAAATAAAAGAGGATGTAAGTTTATCGTTTGTTTACCAGAGGGTAGTTTAAAGCGGGAAGGGGAATAGATTTGTTTTATTATATCGTAGACGATGATGAAGTTTTCCGTTCGATGCTTTCGCAAATTATTGAAGATGGAGATCTTGGAGAAGTAATTGGTGAGGCGGATGACGGAGCTTTTATTGAAGCGGATCAACTAAATTTTAAAAAAGTAGATATTTTATTTATTGATTTGTTGATGCCGATGAGGGACGGAATTGAAACAGTTCGTCACATTGCGTCAACTTTCACGGGGAAAATCATTATGATTTCTCAAGTGGAATCGAAGCAGCTTATAGGTGAGGCATATACACTTGGTGTAGAATATTATATTACAAAACCATTAAATAAAATCGAAGTTGTATCTGTTGTACGCAAAGTGATGGAGCGTATTAGATTAGAGCGTTCTATACATGATATTCAAAAATCATTGAATAACGTGTTTCAGTGGGAAAAACCGCAATTGCGTACTGAACCAGTGCAAGAAGGAAAAAAGATAGGGGATTTAGGACGCTTTTTACTATCAGAACTCGGTATTGCGGGAGAGAATGGAAGTAAAGATTTACTTAGTATGCTGGAATATTTATATGGTCAAGAAAAGGCACAGACATTTGAGTTTGGCTTTCCTGCGTTAAAAGAAATTTTTCATCATATTACGATAAGGAAATTAGGGGATCTAGCTTTAGGTGCGGATATTGATAAAGAGAAAAAAGCGTCTGAACAAAGAGTACGTCGAGCTATTTATCAGTCGTTAAATCATTTGGCTTCTTTAGGACTAACAGACTTTTCAAATCCAAAATTTGAAAGCTATGCTCCAAAATTTTTCGATTTCACCGTAGTCAGAAAACGGATGACAGAAATGACGAAAGATGAACTCGCATCTTCTGGTCATACGCGAATTAATACGAAGAAGTTTATTCAAGTGTTGTATTTTGAGGCGAAGAGGTTGATGGAGATAGAGTGAAGAAGATGCTTATAAATAAGCATCTTTTTTTGTTAAATCAACATTTTATATTTTCTCGTGGAGCATGTAAAATGTTAAGTAAGAGAAAATGGTTTTATATTAAGGAAGTGTCAAAGCGATGAGTTTCACATTGAATAAATCGATTATTAAAGAAGTGTGCGGAGAGACCTCATATAAAAGAGGTGAAGCCTATTATAAATCAAATAAAGTGATAATAAATCATTATGATGAAAATAAAGAAATTTGCGAGGCGACAGTAAAAGGGAACGAGGATTTCCATGTTACAGTAGAAAAAGCTAAAAAGGGTGATGTTGTTGCAAAATGTAGTTGTCCTTCATTAGTGTCTTTTCAAACGTACTGTCAACATGTTGCAGCAGTATTAATACAAATAAACTATAATCAACAAACAGGTGGAATGAGCTCCACTAGTAACAGAAATGATCAAGTGACAAGTGGTATGTTTCAGCTGTTTGCAGACAAACCACTGAGGCCAAAAAGTAAACAACACCGTTTTGATACACGTGAAATATTAGATGTTGAGTTTATATGTACACCAGTAGCTACGAGAAGTGGTGGTGCTCTTCTTGGAATTCAATTGAAACTTGCCAAGATGTATTTCATAAATCATATTAGAGAATTTCTTTCTAAGGTGGAGAAAAGAGAGTCTTTTCATTGTTCAAATGAATTTACATATACACCAGATGTACATAGTTTTAAACAAGAAACGGATGCAATTATTCAGCAGCTCATTAAAATGTATCATAACGAAAAAATGTATGAGGATGCGCTAGAAGTACATGCGAAACAAGATGAAAGTATGATATTTATACCACCAGCTTCATGGAAAGATATGTTCTCTTCACTTTCTAAAGTTGAATATGTACAGCTGAAACAAAATAAACAACTGTTTCAGGGATTACAAGTTTCAAAAGGTTTGTTGCCGTTACACTTTGAATTTACGAAGGGAAATAATGGCGGATTTACACTTCATATAGATGGTCTAAATCGTGTACAAGTTATGGATATGTATAACAATGCACTTTATGACGGGAAATTATATCACTTACACATTGAAGATTGTATGCGACTTATTGAATTACAAAAGATGATGAGTCGCTCAAATAGTAATCAGTTTTATATTCCAGAAAGTAAGATGGAACATTTCGTCGCGAAAGTTGTACCAGGATTAATGAAGCTCGGAACGGTACACATTGATGAAGTAATATCGGATCGTGTTGAAACACCTTCGCTAAAAGCGAAATTGTATTTAGACCGCGTGAAAAATCGCTTATTAGCAGGTCTTGAATTTCACTATGGGAACGTCATGATTAATCCGCTAGAAGAGGATGGACAGCCGTCTGTTTTTAATCGTGATGAGAAAAAAGAAAAAGAGATTTTAGACATTATGAGTGAAAGTGCCTTTGCAAAAACAGAAGGCGGTTACTTTATGCATAATGAAGAAGCTGAGTATAACTTTTTATATCACGTCGTGCCAACATTAAAAGGTTTAGTTGATATTTATGCGACGACAGCAATCAAATTGCGAATTAGTAAAGGGGATGCAGTTCCTCTTATTAGAGTGAGAAGAAAAGAAAGAATTGATTGGTTGTCATTTCGTTTTGATATAAAAGGAATACCAGAAGCAGAAATTAAAGGTGTATTAGCGGCCCTTGAAGAAAAACGTAAATATTATCGATTGGCGAACGGTTCGTTTTTGTCGCTAGAGAGTAAAGAGTTTAATGAAATTAATCAGTTTATAAAAGAATCAGGTATTCGGAAAGAATTTTTACATGGAGAAGAGGTAAATGTTCCGCTTATTCGGAGTGTAAAATGGATGAACGGACTTCATGAAGGCAATGTTTTAAGTTTGGATGATTCAGTTCAAGAGTTAGTAGAAAACATTCAAAACCCGAAAAAATTAAAGTTTGCTGTGCCAAATACTTTAAATGCAGAAATGAGAAAGTATCAAGTATATGGGTTCGAATGGATGAAAACACTTGCTCATTACCGTTTTGGCGGTATTTTAGCAGATGATATGGGACTTGGAAAAACGTTGCAAAGCATTGCTTTTATAGATTCTGTTTTGACTGAGATTCGAGAAAAGAAACTGCCAATATTAGTCGTTTCACCATCATCTCTTGTTTATAATTGGTTTAGTGAATTGAAAAAATTCGCCCCGCATATTAGAGCAGTTATTGCAGATGGAAACCAAGCAGAGCGCCGGAAAATTTTGAAAGATATAACGGAATTTGATGTCGTAATTACATCATATCCATTACTGAGAAGAGATATAAGATTGTATGCAAGACCATTTCATACACTATTCCTTGATGAAGCGCAGGCGTTTAAAAACCCTACAACGCAAACGGCAAGAGCTGTGAAAACAATTCAAGCTGAATACCGTTTCGGACTAACGGGTACACCTGTAGAAAATTCATTAGAAGAGCTATGGTCTATCTTCCATGTCGTCTTCCCCGAATTATTACCAGGAAGAAAAGAGTTCGGTGATTTAAGGCGTGAAGATATAGCGAAGCGAGTGAAACCATTCGTATTAAGACGATTAAAAGGGGACGTATTAAATGAGTTGCCAGAGAAAATAGAGCACTTACAATCATCGGAGTTATTACCCGATCAAAAGAGTCTCTATGCTGCTTATTTAGCGAAGTTAAGGGAAGAAACGTTAAAGCATTTAGACAAAGACACGTTACGTAAAAATAAAATTAGAATTTTAGCTGGTTTAACGAGATTGCGACAAATTTGTTGTCATCCCGCTTTATTTGTTGATGATTACAAAGGAAGTTCAGCTAAATTTGAACAACTGTTAGAGATTTTAGAGGAATGTAGAAGTACAGGAAAGAGAATATTAATTTTTTCTCAATTTACGAAGATGCTTTCCATTATTGGTCGTGAGTTAAATCGACAAGCAATTCCATACTTTTATTTAGACGGGAGTACACCAGCGCAGGAACGTGTAGAGCTGTGCGAGCGGTTTAACGAAGGAGAAGGAGATCTATTTCTCATTTCTTTAAAAGCTGGTGGTACCGGACTTAATTTAACTGGTGCAGATACAGTAATATTATACGATTTATGGTGGAATCCAGCTGTTGAACAACAAGCGGCCGATAGAGCGTATCGAATGGGACAAAAAAATACAGTGCAAGTTATAAAGCTAGTAGCCCAGGGAACAATTGAGGAGAAAATGCATGAACTGCAAGAAAGTAAGAAAAATTTAATCGCTGAAGTGATTGAGCCGGGAGAAGAGAAATTGTCCTCAATCACAGAGGAAGAAATTCGAGATATTTTAATGATTTAATATAAAAAAGCTATGCCTTCGAATTTATGAGGGCATAGCTTTTTTGATGTAATAATTATATTTTGTTTTGTACAAAGTAAAGAAATCAAATGTTATTTAAATTACTTCTTTGTACCTTTACTTTTGTATGGTTTGGCAGCTGCCTTTTTCTTTGCACTTGATTGCCAGCGGTTCCATCCTTTACTTCCTGTACCTTGTCCTACACCTTTTTTCGGTTTTGCTTTCGTTTTACTCATATGATCACTCCGTTATATAAAAATCTTATTTGATAATAGTCAATGATTTAGAAAATACTCTTTATAAATGACTATGATTGCTTTAAGTAAAAATAAACTGCTTGAATGCTATAGTATAACATGAATTTGCAAGTAAACTGAAAGGAATTATAAAGAAAATGAAAATAATAAGAAATACTGCGGATTCTATATTCCGAACGATCACATTAATTGTTGTGTATACGTTAGTTTCGGTCAGTGAAACATTTTTTGGATTGACGAGGCAGAAAAAGTAAAGATGTTAAATTAACAACAATCAATAAAGCCGTAAAATAAAGAATTGAAAAACATTTTAAAACTTTTTGTTGACTTTCCTTATTTTTTGTATAGAATAATCATTAATAAAATGTTTCAGAGATGTGACAACAAAACGACTATGAAAGGACGAGTAGTAGTAGGACGTAGTTTAAGCGAGTCAGGGGTGGTGTGAGCCTGATACGAAGCCTATTATGAAGAACCTCCTGGAGTTGCTAACCGAAATCCTTTATAGGAAAGTAGACTTAGCCGGGAACTTCGCCGTTACAAGAAGAACAGTATCGAGATATTTCATCTCCGTATTGTATAAGTGAGCAACCTCTGTTGCTAATTTGGGTGGTACCGCGGAACCAAAGCCTTTCGTCCCAGTTTTTTGGGAAAGAAGGGCTTTTTTTGTTGGCTTCTTTTCACAACATCCAAACATTTTAGGAGGAAACCACCATGTATCAATCATTAATGACAGTAAGAGAGACTCAAATCGCAATTAAGGAAGTTAAAACATTTTTCGAGGACCAATTAGCAAAACGCCTTGAACTATTCCGCGTATCTGCACCATTATTCGTAACGAAAAAATCAGGATTAAACGATCACCTAAACGGTGTAGAACGCCCAATTGAATTTGATATGTTACATTCAGGAGAAGAATTAGAAATTGTTCATTCACTAGCGAAATGGAAACGGTTTGCATTACATGAATACGGATACGAAGCTGGTGAAGGTTTATATACAAACATGAACGCGATCCGTCGTGATGAAGAACTTGATGCAACGCATTCCATTTACGTTGACCAATGGGATTGGGAAAAAATCGTTCAAAAAGAATGGCGTACTGTCGATTACTTACAAAAAACAGTACAAACAATTTATGGAATATTCAAAGATTTAGAAGATCATTTATTTGAAAAATATCCGTTCCTTGGAAAGTATTTACCAGAAGAGATTGTTTTCATTACTTCCCAAGAACTAGAAGATAAATATCCAGAATTAACACCGAAAGATCGTGAACATGCAATTGCGAAAGAACACGGTGCAGTCTTTATTATTGGAATTGGTGATGCACTTCGTTCAGGTGAAAAGCATGACGGACGCGCAGCTGATTATGACGATTGGAAATTAAACGGGGACATTTTATTTTGGCACCCAGTACTACAATCTTCATTTGAATTATCATCAATGGGAATTCGTGTTGATAGTAAATCGCTTGATGAGCAGTTAACGAAAACTGGTGAAGACTTCAAACGTGAGTATAATTTCCATAAAGGTATATTAGAAGACGTACTACCATTAACAATCGGCGGTGGCATTGGACAATCAAGAATGTGCATGTACTTCTTACGTAAAGCACATATCGGTGAAGTTCAATCTTCTGTATGGCCTGACGATTTACGTGAAGCTTGCAAGAAAGAAAACATTCATCTGTTTTAAATAGAAGTGAGAGAATAGCTCAAATATAGAGCTATTCTCTCTTTTTTTATTGTGTAAATGAATAGTTTACAGTGAGTTTTACTAATGGTTTCTTTCATTTATATCTCCTTTTATGTAATAATTTGTTAAAGGAGGGGACGTTATGAGCATAGGAGAACAGCTAAAAAAACTACGAGAATCAAAGGGGTTTTCGCAAGAGGATGTTGCTAAAAAGATTGGTGTGACGAGGCAAGCAGTGTATAAGTGGGAAAATGATAAAAGCTTTCCGGATATTGAAAATTTGATTTTATTGAGCGAAATGTATAATGTTACGTTGGATGAATTAATAAAAGGTAATCAAAATTTAAAAGAAAAAATACATATTGATGAAGAAGATGAGGATTTTGAGAAAGAGAATGAGTTTGGTTTTTATATTGGATTTGGTTTGTTAATTATGAGTGCGTTCATTGATTATGAAAAAATACAGGTGGTTTTATTAGGGGTTGCGCTATTCATGATGGTTTTTTACTCTGATGTTAAGAAAGTTATTTTGAATGAATATAGATCGTTTTTTCAAGGGAAAGAGCGAAAAGATATATGTGATAAAAAGTGAGAAGAGTTAGTTATATTTCCTAGGAAAGGGTATAATGAATTTTTTAATTGTTTTATAATGATTTATGGATATTAGTAATGTGTTAAAAAGTTGTTTATATAGAATCTTGAAATCTATGTGTAAAATGATAATAAATGTATTTAACTTTAATAGCTAATACAAGCATAACCCCGTTCTAAAGTTAGGACGGGGTTAAAAATATAATAATAAAGTAGCTTAAGAGTCTACGTTTTATTCAATGATAGTGCCTTTTTATAAAACGTCACTTGCTTATTTATTACCGAGTTCTTCCGCTAAACCGATTAAAATTCCTTCCACTCCACGAATGTAGCAGAGACGATACGAGTTCTCGTACTGACCTACTTCGCCAACGAGCTCTGCACCATGCTTAGTGAGTCTCGATACCATTTCGTCAATATCTTCAACGGTGAACATGACGCGTAGATAACCGAGGGCGTTTACAGGAGCTTTTCGGTGATCTGCTATAGTAGGAGGGGTGAGAAATCGCGAAAGTTCAATTCGGCTGTGGCCATCTGGAGTGACCATCATAGCAATCTCTACGCACTGAGAACCGAGTCCAGTTACGCGACCAGCCCATTCACCTTCGACATTGGCTCGACCTTCGAGATTTAAGCCAATCTCCTCAAAGAAAGAGATTGCGTCATCAAGGGATTCTACAACGATGCTGACATTGTCCATTCGTAGTAATTTGTTTTTTGCCATAGTCTTATCTCCTTATGTATAAAAATTTATTATTTAATCATCCTCATAATTATACTACTAAGTAGTTACAAATTCCTTTCAGTCAAAAACACCTTGTCATAGTATAGGAAAATGTGACAAGGTGTTTTTTTATATGTCATATAGCATCTTGTTAACGAATAGCTTTTTATTTAATAGGAAGGAAGTAGATTAATATGATTTTTTTATAAGCGTTACTAAACATATCAAATTAGCTCATTTGCACGAAAGGCTCAATTTTCGCCATAAATGATTGATGCAGCGCCTCAACCCCTGTTACTAAATGAAGGCGGTCAATAACGACAGACACTTTAATTTCTGATGTACTTACCATTTTAATATGAATATCTTCTTCTTTTAAAGTAGTAAACATATTTGCAGCGACACCAGGGTTAGATACCATGCCAGATCCTACGATGGATACTTTTGCTAAGTAATTTTCATGTTCTACAGATTCGTAGTGAAGAGTTTCTTGATTTTGTTCCAAAACTTTTAAAGTTTCTCTTAAATCATTCGAGTGAATGGAGAAGGAGAGATGTACAGTTCCTTCATTTGTAATACTTTGAATGATGATATCTACATTAATGTGTGCTGCTGCTAATGTAGAGAAAACTGTTGAAAGCGAGCCTTGTTCTAGTCCTTTAATTGTGACACGTGTAATGTTATCCTCAAATGCAATACCTTTAACGATTGATTGTTGTTCCATGTTACATTCTCCTTTTACAATTGTTCCGTTTTCTTGTTCCATACTTGAGCGAACTTCTAAAACTACGTTATGATTTTTAGCAAACTCAACAGCGCGCGGGTGTAATACGCCAGCACCGAGATTAGCAAGCTCTAACATTTCGTCATAAGAAATTTTGTCTAATTTGTAAGCGTCTTTTACAACTCGTGGGTCCGTTGTATATACGCCTGTCACATCCGTATAAATATCACATTTTTTTGCTTTAAGTGCAGCGGCTAGTGCGACAGCAGTCGTATCAGAACCACCACGGCCAAGCGTTGTAATTTCATTTTCTACACTTATACCTTGGAAACCAGCTACGATAACAATCGTGCCTTCAGCAAGATAAGATTGAATACGATCTGTATGAATGTCAGTAATCCGTGCACTACTATGTACAGATTCTGTCGTAATACCAGCTTGCCATCCTGTTAATGAAATTGCATGATAGCCTTTTGCTTGCAGTGCCATTGTTAATAATGAAATAGTTACTTGTTCTCCTGTAGATAGAAGCATATCCATTTCACGTTTACTTGGATTTTCTGTAATAGCGTTAGCGAGTGCGACAAGTTCATCCGTGCTTTTTCCCATTGCTGAAACGACAGAGACAACGCTATGACCTCGTTCATATTCTTCAATAATTAAATTTGCTACATGTTGAATGCGCTCGACGCTTCCGACAGAAGTGCCACCAAATTTTTGAACAATTGTTTCCATTACAAATTCCTTCTTTCGTCTATTTTTAAGAATAGATTAGGAAATATATAAATCCCAATACTCCTGTAGTTACCAGAAAGACAAACAAAAAACACCATCTCAAATAAGTGAGGATGGTGCTGTTACAGGAAAAGGGAAACAGAAAACGGAGCTAATAAAAAAACCGCCAAAAAAGGGATATCATAAAAAATGATATCTCTTTTTTGTAGATAGCTCTTCATACGTACACGTCTGTACATATGACAGTTCTGTTTCTATTCGAAAACAGCCCCAATTGATAAATGCAGAGAAACTTATCAATTTCGGCAATACTTCCTTTCATCTAAGTTCATAGACATCTCTGTGTCTCCATTAGAATACTCATAAGTATCGCAACCTCTATCTCACGTTTTAGGCGAGAGTGTTTGATTTATGAAGTTGTTGGTAACATTTGTTTTATAATAATTTAAATTTTTCGGGGAATCAAGTGTTTTATATATATTTTAAAAATTCTTTCTTTTTTCAAAAGAACGTTTGTGAAAAATGTAGCAAAATAAATTCATTGCATGTACATTAAACTTATAGTGCATAGGAGGTGGGGAGAATGAAAAGGAAACAGCCTATTTATGTTGCGACAAAAATGAACACGACGATGGAAAAATTATGGGAATATACGCAAGAACCAGATATACATACAGAGTGGGATGCTCGCTTTACTGAAATTTCGTATTTAGAGAAAAAAGAAGGGGAACCACAGAAGTTTTTGTATAAAACAAAGATTGGATTTGGGCTTGAAATAGCTGGAGAAGGGGAATCAATAGGTGAAATAAGAAAAGAAACTGGTGAAAGAATTTCTTCTTTAAAATTTTGGACGGATAATACATTATCTCTTATTCAAATAGGACGTGGTTATTGGAAGTATACGCCCAATAAAGAATACATCCATTTTGAGACACAATATGATTATGATACAAGATTTGGTCGTATAGGAAATGTGATAGATTCCTATATTTTTCGTCCGTTATTAGGTTGGGCGACTGCTTGGAGTTTTGATGCCTTAAAATTATGGTTAGAAAAGGGGCTTCATCCTAGGTTACTAATTAGAAGAACAATGACGTATTGGCTCGTATGTTCTTTATTTGCTTTTGTATGGATATATCAAGGGATAGTGCCAAAACTATTGTTTACTCATTCAGAAGAAGTAAAGATGCTTTCTTTATTAATCGGTTCAAATGAAAGTAGTGTATATATACTTAAAATAATTGGGGTGTTAGAAATAATTTTCGGTGTCGTATGGCTGTTGCCAATAACAAAACGAAAATTATTTATACTGCATATTATTGTATTACTAGTTTTAACATTAGCGGCAGGATTTACGAATATTACAAGCTTTACAGGGCCGTTTAATCCGATTACATTAAATGTTCTTCTAATGGGGTTATCAATTGTCGGTTATATAAATAGTTTCGATTTACCAAGAGCGAAAAATTGCAATAGGGCGAGAAAGGGATAAGTGTATGGCTAATATATATGAACGATTATTAGGGGATACCTATAAAAATCTTCATCCTGAATTGCAGAAGCGTTATGCGATTACAGAAGAGAATAGTTTTACAGGTGAAGGAAAGATGGATGAAATTTACGGTGGCTCTTTTTTCGTAAAATTCATATTAAAAATTGCATCGAAGTTTCGAATGTTTTTCTCGGAACGAGGAGAGGAAATTCCATTTACGATACAAAACATAGCTGAGCGAGATGAATATGGACAAGAATTAGTAAGGTGGAACCGTACTTTTTATTTTCATAATAAGAAAAGATATTTTAACGCAGTTATGCAATTGGATGAAAACGAAAATGAAATTGTAGATTATTTTGGCGAACCATATTTACTCGTTTCTACACTGCATTTTCATATCGATGAGTTAGGGGCAATGCATATTTCTTCAAAGAAACAATGGTTTTATATGTTTGGAAGAAGAATGCCGTTACCAAAATTTTTGTATGGTGAGGCAAAAATTGTTGAAAGTTATGATGAAACACTTCAGTGTTTTCGAATTCATGTACAAGTACGAAACCAGTTAATTGGTTCACTTTTTTCATACAAGGGAACATTTGTGGAAAGGGAATAAACGATATGAAAAATATAATATTTGGGCTTGCTTGTTATGTTGTTTTTCTATTATGTGAGCGGTCGAATACAAATCCTGTTGAAGCAATTATATTATTATCTGTTTTATTATTTATACCAATGTCGTTTTGTATTATTGATAAAAGAAAAAGAGATGGATCGTATTTATTATTTTATAAATTCGTATCGTTTTTATATCCAATCGCAGCAATTTGTGCAATGCTAGCTTTCGTCACAAATCACTATGTATTTGCGCTAGTTTAGTTTGTATATACAGGAATCGTTGCGTTATTTGGTGTAAGTAGATTGCTAGAAAGAGGATGGAAGCCGTTAGAAGAGACCACCATAGATAGTGCGTTTATTTATTTGTTTTTAGGTGGTTTTTGGTTTTTTGCTTCAGTAGCAAAACTGTCAATTATGCATTTTAGCTCTGACATTGTTTTACTCACAGCTGCACATTTTCATTATTCGGCGTTTCTATTGCCATTATCAGCTGGTTTAATAGGGAGAAAAAGAGAAAAGAGAAGTAAAGTATATGATGCTATTATGTTTATCATCATGATTTCACCTATGACAGTTGCAATAGGAATTACATACTCGAGAATATTTGAATTTTTTGCAGTGTTTCTATATTTATGTGCGATTTATGGATATGGATTTTACGTTTGGAGAGCAAAATTTAATACTATCAGTGCAAAGATTCTTTTAATCATTTCGTCTAGTACGCTCATGGTTACAATTATGTTCTCACTCATATACTCATACGGGAATTTGAAGCATGTAATGACGATTACAATTACCCAAATGGTTTGGATTCACGGTGTTGTCAATGGAATTGGAGTAGCGTTACCAGCATTTGTTGGCTGGATGATCGAAAAGAGTGTTCCGAATTATAAATACTACGGAAAACCAATGAGTAAGTTAAGAGGAAATGTGGCAATTGGTGAAGCGTTTTTATATAGCAGCAATTTAGTAGACAGTAAGGAATACAACGGTTTAGTTGATAAAGTAAATGACTTTCATAGTGAGGCATTTGATGTGACGAAGGTTCCTTTAAGTATTATTCATTTTTATGAAAATACAGCAGAGTATGAATTGCAATCGAATATTAAATGGGCTCGTTGGTTCCGCCCGTTTGCATTTTGTTATGAGAAAATGAGCAAGCGTGTAGGACAAATACATTTAGGAATGGGCGGCAAGTGGGAAACGATGCATGGCTCTATCATTGGTGTAATGGGTGAGGAAGATGGAAGAGAGAATGTAAGGGCTTGGCTAAGGAAAAATGAAGCAGGTGAATCTATTTTTGTAGCTCTTTATTCAAAGCATACAAATAAGGATGAGACATATATGAATATCGCCTTGCCTTTACCTTATTCGAATATGACTGGTATTTTAAGGCTATGTAATGATAATCATGATTTAATCATTACTAGTAAGTTAAGAGAAAATGGCCAGGGAGATGAGGGGATTTATTTACATACTCGGTTCTTGACAATCCGTTTACCGTTAGCAGAGACTTTCATCATTACAGAGGATAAGGATAAAATGTTAACAGCTCATCATAGCATGTGGCTATTTGGACTTGAATTTTTACATATTCATTATAAGATTGAAAAAATTGCACAGAGGTAAGAAAGGCTTGGATAGGTTTCCAAGCTTTTCTTATTTATATTCATCACGTAATATTCCATAGTATGTAAGATTCATAGATTCACCAGATTTTACAACATGTTGTTTAAATGTTCCTTCATGTTTCATCCCGATTTTCTCCATAATTCGCCATGAACCAGGGTTATTTGTAAATGCTGCTGCGAATATTTTATTTAAATGTAGCTCGTTGAATCCATAGTGTAGCAGTGCTTTTGCCGCTTCAGTACCAAATCCATTTCCCCAATAAGGTTTTCCGATCCAATAGGCAAGTTCTCCGCGCTTATGGATATAATTTATATTAAAATTAATAACGCCTATTAATTCTTTATTATTTTTGTTTAATATAGAAAAAATCACAACCTTTTTATCAGTTTCCGCTTTTAACATATGTGTAATAAAATCTTTTGCAGAGCCGTTGGGATAGGGGTGTGGGATAGATAAGGTTGTTTTAGCAACATCATAATCGCCAGCTAATTTTTCGATTGCTGGGGCGTCCTCTAACTGTAATGAGCGTAGTATGAGTCTTTCTGTTTCAATCCTTTTCATAGATAGTCCCCTTTATGTTTTTTTTTTTTTTTTGATAATATTACCATAATTTTAATGATTTCATATATAATTAAATGGAAAATTATTAAAATTAAAATATTTTTTTAAAATGATTTAGTCATTCGAAAAGAGGGGAGAGACATGCAAGGAGAAATACAAAAGGAGAAAAGTTTAGGTTATGTTGGTAAATTATTATTACCGGTTAAAGTATCACCACACTTTAAATTTTTATGGATTGGACAATTACTCTCGGTCTTAGGTAGTTCGATAACTATGGTCATACTCCCAGTTGTTGTGTATTCATTAACTGGTTCAACAGTTGTAATGGGGATGACGATGGCAATGTACATGCTACCTAATATTCTTGCCTTACCGTTTGCGGGTTTAGTTGTAGACCGAATTGATCGGGTTAAATTAATGTTATTTACGGATATAATCCGCTGTATATTAATGCTATTACTTGCATCGCTTATATTTATGGATTTATTAACAATTACAATTTTATATATTCTCGTTGCCTTATACGGACTTATGGAAGGGATATTCCAACCAGCATATGCTGCTGTAAGAGCGAAAGTATTTGTTCCTGAAATTCGTAATGCAGCTAACGCACTCACTCAAATGAGTAATCAAGGTATACGATTAATTGGACCAGCACTTGGTGGGTTAATCGTATCGGTTGCGTCTGCAGGGATAGGCTTCGGACTAGATGCAGTAACGTACTTATTATCATTTTTATGTTTATTATTTTTAAAAGAAATTAAGTTTAAAAAAGTAAAGTCTATTGAAAAGAGTAACATTGATTACAAACAAGAGTTTATGGCAGGTGTTTTCGTTTTAAAAAGTCATCCTTGGCTATGGATTACAATTTTAGTCTTTTCTTTTATAAATATTTGTTATGCCGGCATTATCGTCGTATTAATACCATGGTTATTTAATGTTCATCATCATTTTGAAGCTTACGTGTATGGACTTGGCATGGCCTTTTCTGGTGGTGGAGCTGTAATTGCTGCATTGATATTTGGTGGGAAAGAGCGGTGGCAGAAGAGAGGACTACTGGCTTATGGAGGTGTTTTAATTAGTGGGGTTGCTTTATTAATTATGCCATTCATTTCTTGGGCACCTGCTTTAATATTCTTAATGGCAATTGAAGGATTCGGCATGATGATATTTGGACTCATTTGGGAAACGAGTTTACAGGAGCTTGTACCAGAAGAAGCGTTCGGAAGAGTGGCAAGCCTTGATATGTTGGGTTCTTTTGCTTTATTGCCATTAGGGTACGTAGTTGTAGGCTGGTTAGCTACTGTCATAGGTGGCGAGATAACTATTATAACACTAGCTAGTTTAGTAATTTTAACAATTGGAATCGCATTGTCTGTACCGAGTATTCGTCGATTTAATTGATTATATGGGAAAAGAGGGCGATATGCATGACTATAGAAAACTTGAAAGATATAGTAACAAGGCAATTAGAGAGTAAATACATTTTGGAAGAAAAGGTCTTTGAAGCAAAAAATTTTACAGTCTATATCGCTACCCAAATAGAAAATAACTTAGCATATAAGCAATTAGTATTAATAAAACATCTTTGTAATGAAAAACCGTCCGTACATATTTGGCACAAAAAAATTAGTATGGAAGCAACAAAATTAGAAATCACAAAAGAAGTGACGGAAGCGATACAAGCAGGTTTCAAAAAAGAAGAATAAGCCCTAAAGAAATTAGGACTTATTCTTCATTAAATACAAATGTTTGTTTCATTTTTTTACCTTCATTTACCGGATGGCCGTTATAAGAGAAATTCTTTTCTTCCCAAGTGATCACAACTTTAAAATTATGACTATTAAAGTCTAATGGGAATACCATGTAGTCAAAGCTTGTATGACTTTTAGAAATATTTTCATTAGGTGTAGTAGGTTTAAAGGTAGCCTTAGAGGTAGGATTGTTATCAAGTATTTCCACAGATACGTTTGATACATCATGACCGATGTTTTTTACGAGTAAACTATACGTATCAAATACACCTTGTTTTGGCTGGATTGCTTGCTTGTTTGAGTTATGAGATTTATCAATTTCGACATACCATTGTTTAGACTTTGACGCAATCGGCAGTGACTGAAATGTGTAAGCATTAGCTTGCATTGGTAGTGCTAAACATATAAGCGTAAAGAGAGTTAATATTTTTCGTTTCATTTTTTAGAGCTCCCATTCTTTAATGGATTTACTTGTTATTATCTTCTTTTTACGAGTGAATATACCATATAATGTAAGGGAGGTGTTGTGAGTGGTGAATCAATATCTTATTCACTACTCTTATAGCTAGCATCATTACGTATGTAGTAAGAAAGAATAAATTTGTTTTTTCTATACTTAGATTGCTGCCCTTTTTAAAAGGGCTATTTTTACGTTTTAATAAAAAAAATACTAAGAGTTCCGTATAAATTATTTATTTTAATGTAGTTAAATGTGCTTGTATATGTGAAATTAGAGAAGGAAGCTGTGTAGAGATGTTTCTACACAGCTATTTAGGATATGAAAAAATTACCAAAAATATGTTAAAATAACATTGTCATACAACAAGGGGGATTTGTTTTATGGAAAATGGACATCTTGCTAAAGTAGATTTAACGAAAAAAATTGAATCAAAATCTAAGTACAACAAGAAACTCGAAAAATATCAAAGGCGCTTATTAGCATTACAGCAAATTTTGAAAGAAGAAAAAATCGCGGTTATGCTTGTTATGGAAGGATGGGATGCGGCTGGTAAAGGTGGGGCAATTAAGCGGGTGACGGAACATCTTGACCCGCGTGGGTTCCAAGTAGATCCAATTGGAGCGCCTGCACCTCATGAAAAACGTTACCATTATTTGCAACGTTTCTGGCGCAAAATTCCACAGTACGGGCAAATTACCATTTTTGATCGCTCATGGTACGGTCGTGTGTTAGTTGAGCGTGTTGAAGGTTTTGCTACAAAAGAAGAGTGGATGAGAGCATATGATGAGATTAATGATTTTGAAAAACTACTAACAGATGACCATTACATAATAGGGAAGTTCTTCTACCATATAAGTAAAGAGGAACAGTTAAAGCGATTTAAAGATAGAGAGAAAAATCCTTTGAAAAGATGGAAAATTACAGATGAAGATTGGCGTAATCGTGAAAAATGGGATGAGTATGTTGAAGCGATGGAAGACATGTTTGAAAGAACAAGTAAGCCAAATGCGAAGTGGCATATTATTGAAAGTAACGATAAATTGTATGCCCGTGTGAAAACGTTAAAAATCATTATTTCATTCATAGAGGATTATTTCTTAGAACATGGTATAGAATTGCCTTCTTATTATTATGAAATGAAAGAGGATATTGAAGTTTTGCAAGATATAGGTGTTAAAGAGTAAATAAGAAAATGGCCCTGTGAATTGGTGAAACCAAATTATGGGGCTTTTTTATTTAGAAACATTTTACAATTAACAGAATAAGGTATATAATCAATAATCATATTAACATTGTTAATATGATTATTGATTATATAATATGTGGGGGTTTTACTTTGAAGGGAAGAGATGTTGTTTTAGGTTTATTAATGGAAAAGGAATTGTCTGGTTACGATATTAAAATTGTGTTTGAAGACGTATTTACTCATTTTTTTGATGGAAGTTTTGGAATGATTTATCCAACGTTACGACAATTGGAGAATGAGGGGAAAATAAAAAAAGAGGTTGTCATGCAAGAGGGAAAACCGAATAAGAAAATGTACTTTATTACAGATAAGGGGCGTGAAGAATTTTATCAATACATGCAGACGCCTGTAGAGAAGGATGTTTTACGTTCGGATTTTTTAATGAGAATGTATTTTGGCAACTATAGTGATGATGTGACAATAAAAAAATGGATTAAAGATGAAATTGAAAGAAAAGAAGCGTACATTGCAGATCTTCGATTGAAATATGAAAAGTGGAGAGTAGGTATTACTTTCGTCGAAGAAATTTCACTAGATGTAGGTATTGCATCGTATAGTGCACAAGTGGAGACTTTGAAGAGAAAATTAGAAGAGTTAGAGGCGAAAGAAAACAATAAAACAGAAGAATGAAAAACGCATTCACAATAAATAAAGGGGTATATAAAGATGGAGCAATCAAAGGGTATTAAGATTGTCTTTTTAATGTGTCTAGGTATCTTTCTTTGTATGATTGATACGACAATTATGAATATAGCTTTACCAGCAATACAATCGAGTGTAAATACTTCATTAGAAAAGATGTCCTGGGTATTAAATGTTTATACAATGACGATTGCAGTACTTGCCATTCCGTTAGGGCGGATAGCTGATATCTTTGGAAAAGCAAAGATGTATATTTTTGGTCTGGTGATTTTTGGTGGTGGATCGGTACTTTGCGCTTTTGCTAATACAGGTGATTTTCTTATTTTTTCTCGTTTTATACAAAGTATTGGGGCAGCAATTTTATTTCCAACAAGTATGGTAATTGGTGTATCAGCTATGCCGTTAGCTAAAAGGCATGTTGCGCTTGCAATTTTAGGAGTAACACAAGGATTGTCAGCTGCTATGGGGCCAGTAATAGGTGGAATTATTACGCAAAATTTAGGATGGAGATGGGTGTTCTTCGTTAATGTTCCGGTTTGTATAATAGGAATCGTGTTATGTTGCATCATGCTACAAATAAAAAATGAAGAACGTATTATCTCAAAAATAGATTGGATAGGACTACTATTAAGTAGCACAGCAATTTTTTCATTTACTCTCATATTAGTAAAAGGTAATACATGGGGATGGCAAAGTAATATTGCTTTGTCTTGTTATGCAATTAGCACTATTTCTCTTATTCTATTTATTTTAGTAGAACGAAAGATTCATAACCCAATGGTGAATTTAAAGTTATTTCAAGATCGAATGTTTGTCGGAGCGTCGATCGTTGTTATATTAAGTAATTTATTTTTAATTGGAGTTACTGTATTGCTTCCAACGTTCTTGACGAAACTACAAGGTCGAACGGAAATTGAAGCGGCTTTTTTAGTGACACCTATTTCAGCAATGATATTTTTTGTCTCACCAGTTGCAGCAACTTTAATTAAAAAACTCGGAAAAGTAACTATTATTTTGTCAGGATTTCTTGTTATGGGGCTTTCTTACTATTGGTTGCAAATGATTGATGTTCATTCAACAAATATAGAAATTATTATTCCATGTATGATATTAGGTGTCGGATATGGTTTAGTAGTGGGGCCAATTACAGTTTTAAGTGCGTCTTCGTTTGAAGGAGAATTGTTAACTGCTTCTCAAAGTGTTGTATCAATGTTACGACAAGTCGGAATTGTATTGGCGGTCGCAATATTTGTCTCTAACTTAACTCATAATTTAACTGTAAATAAAGAAAAAGTATATCGTTATGCAGAAGAAAAGGTGCGGAATATTCATGTGAATAGTACTGAGCAAACTGAAATTTTACAAATGACTAAAGAAAAAATAGAGAATCAAAGTTTAGAGTCAAATATAAATAAGAAACAAAATGCAATGACAATAGGATTAAGTGAAGAGAAGAAGGAAGAATTGATTCGCGACAAGACGGATGAAATATTAAGAAAAGTTCCAGTAGAATATAGGGATGTAAAAAGAGAAGAAGTTATGAAGCAAGTGACAAAAGAAGTTGAAAAACAAGAGGAAAGTATAAAGAAAGAGGTACTCACATTTTCGAATGATGTGAATCATTATGCCAAGAATCAGATGGCTATGAGTTTTACAGATTTATATAAGGCAAGTGTGCCAATTATTTTAATTTGTGCTTTCGTAAGTTTGTTGTTTTGGGAAGGGAAAGCTTTGAATAAAAAGAGAAGGGGAAGATTAGTAGAAGAAGCGTAAAGAAAAACAGGCTATAGCAGCCTGTTTTTTTCATTGTTTCCTCCTTGCCTATTGTGAATAGTAGTATTTTTAATATAGCATGGGATAAGTCGAGTATGATTAGAAAGTTTTTTAGAATGAAAGGGATGAATGGAAAATGCCATTGAATATGTAACGTTATACATAGTACATTAACAAGAGGGCTTAATTTTAAAAGGAGGATGGGGAATTGCTAGATAAGGCAGGGGCTTTAATAGATAATCATGTGTACACAGAAGAAGAGCAACAAAAACTATACAAACGAACGTTAATAATCGTCAGCATTTCACAAATGTTTGGCGGTGCAGGACTAGCTGCTGGTATTACAGTGGGAGCACTTCTTGCGCAGCAAATGCTTGGAACAGATGCATTTGCAGGATTACCAACTGCTATGTTTACATTAGGATCGGCATTAGCAGCTTTCATAGTAGGGAAGCTTTCGCAACGATATGGACGCCGGATAGGTCTTGCAACAGGGTTTATAGTAGGTGGATTTGGAGCAATTGGTGTTGTAATGGCAGCTTTAACAAATAGTATTATTCTTTTACTTATTTCTTTACTTATATATGGTGCCGGTACAGCCACGAATCTACAAGCTCGTTATGCAGGTACAGATTTAGCAGATAAGAAGCAGAGAGCAACGGCTGTTAGTATTACGATGGTAATGACGACTTTCGGTGCAGTTGCAGGACCAAATTTAGTAGGGGTAATGGGAAGTTTTGCTCATTCAATTGGAGTTCCTAAACTTGCAGGTCCGTTCATACTATCGGCAGCAGCATTTATACTGGCGGGTCTAGTTCTTTTTGTTATGCTTCGTCCAGATCCTTTGATTATTGCTAACATAATAGAAAGATATAAACAGGAACATACATATAAAGGACAACCAATAACAGAAGAAGCGAAAGAAAATAAACGAGGTATTACAGTTGGAGCAATCGTAATGATACTTACGCAAATAGTGATGGTTGCGATTATGACGATGACGCCAGTTCATATGGGACACCACGGTCACGGTTTAAGTGCAGTAGGACTTGTGATAGGTTTTCATGTAGGTGCAATGTATCTTCCATCTCTCGTTACAGGAATGTTAATTGATAAAATTGGCCGAACTACAATGAGCATAGCTGGTGGAGTGATTTTACTTGCAGCGGGTGTCATAGCTGCGATAGCGCCAAGTGATTCTTTATTATTATTAATCGTTGCTCTATCTTTACTTGGGCTAGGATGGAACCTCGGATTGATAAGTGGTACAGCACAAATCGTTGATTCCACAACACCGTCTACACGTGCTAAAACACAAGGGAAAATAGATGTTTTTATTGCGCTAGCTGGAGCTTCTGGTGGAGCGATGTCAGGTATGGTAGTAGCGAATTCAAGTTATGCGGCATTGTCATTGGCTGGAGGCGTGTTAGCGTTATTACTTATTCCTGTTGTGATATGGTCTCGAAAAGCGGCAAGAAATTAAATGAAAAAGAGGTTCTAGTTACTGACTAGAGCCTCTTTTTATACACTTAAATTAAATTCCACTCTACAATAAGCCCTAAATGCGTAAGTCCGCCACCAAATCCGTATAGTAAAAGTGTGTCTCCGTTATTTAACCTTCCTTCTTTTATAGCTAAATTTAAAGCGAGTGGAATGGTGACTGAAGAGGTATTCCCCATATATTCCACGCTCGTTAATGTTTTTTGTATTGGAATTTGAGATTTTTCGCAAATAGATTCGATCATTCGTAAGTTAGCGCTGTGGGGTATGAACTAGTCTATATCATCTACTTGCATATTTGCGTTATGTAATAAATTTTTTATGCCTTTTGGCACTGTTCGTGTTGCCCATTTATATACTTCTCTTCCATTTTGAACGATTTTTTCATTTGTTTGCAGTGGTGTTCCATTCATAGTAGTAGATAAGTTTGTTCTATATAGATGAATGCCGCCATCACCATTTGTTCCCATGTGAGCAGCGATAAAGCTTTGGGTGTCTTCATCTCTTTCTAATAAATAGCTCCAGCACCATCACCGAATAAAATACAGGTCGTTCTATCGGTATAATCAGTAACTTTAGATAATGTCTCTGTCGCTACGACAAGTACTTTTTCATGTGATCCAGAAGTGATTAAGCTATTACCGACGTGTAGTCCATATGTAAAACCAGTACAAGTTGCATTTAAATCAAAAGCTAGTGTATGAGGTATGTTGAAGTATTGTTGTATTTGGCAAGCAACACTAGGGAAAACGTAATCAGCAGTAGTAGTAGCGACAATGATACAGTCGACATCTTCTAAGTTTTTCTTATATGTTGTACATAAATTTTCAATTGCTTTAATGGCTAAGTTTGAGGAGTATTCTTCGTCGCTAGCGATTCTTCTTTCCTTCATTCCTGTTCTTTGTACAATCCATTCATCATTCGTATGGACCATCTTTTCTAAATCGTTATTAGATAATATTTGAACTGGAACATAAGTACCAATTGCAGTAATACGAGATTTAGAATGCATAGGAACATCTCCTAACTTTTATTTTTTATAACCTGATACTAATATTAGGATATAAAAATGTCAATAAAGATTTTTGTTGTGAGAAAAACTCGCAAAAAATGACGATTAAAGTAAAAATATAAAGATTTTCTTTAGTGTGATATAGGTTGTTAAACCTTGTGAAAGCGAATTATTTATGCTACACTTTATGTAACTTAAAATGAACGGAGGGGCTTCCTTTGATCTTAATCAGATTACGTCTCAATACTTTGTGCCAATAATTGAATAGCGCTCAAAGGCTCTGTCTGTGTACAGAGTGAACGGGATTGGTCTGCCTATTTTAAAGGAACCCTTTATTAAGCTTATATGTGAAAAAGAGGGAGGGACGAATACGCCCTCTTTTTGTTTTGCCTTTATAAATAGAATGGGATTGTATAAGTGAACACTTACTGTGGATACGTATACAATCTTGGGACTTTTTGACTATAAAATAGGATGAAAGCATAGCTTTCTTCTATTTCTTTGGTGAACCCTTATCCGTTTACGAAAACACAGGCAGCGACCTGTGTTTTTTATTTTACGTAATCGAAATGGAGGAATAAATATATGGAAGAAGTATTACAAAGAGCAGTTTTAGTTGGAGTAAATGTAGGTAATGAAGATGATTTTGCATATTCGATGGAAGAGTTAACAAATCTTGCGGAAGCTTGTAATGTAGAGGTAATTGGGCAAGTAACGCAAAATTTACAACGAGTAAATCCATCGCATTATATCGGAAAAGGAAAGATTGAAGAAGTTGCAGCGTATGTACAAGAAATAGATGCGAATATGGTTATCTTTAATGATGAATTATCTCCTTCACAAATTCGAAATTTAGAAGAGGATTTAGATTGTAAGGTAATTGATCGTACCATTTTAATTTTAGATATTTTTGCGCAGCGTGCGAAAACGAAAGAAGCACAGCTACAAGTAGAAGTAGCCCATCTTCAGTATATGATGCCTCGTTTAATCGGTCTTCGTGAATCGTTAGGAAGACAGAGCGGCGGCGTTGGTACGAAAAATAAAGGTGTCGGTGAAAAGAAGTTAGAGTTAGACCGTCGTAAAATTGAAGAACAAATTTCAGTTTTAAATAAAGATTTAGAAGCGCTCGTTGCCCAGCGTCAAACGCAGCGAAAGCAGCGTAAGAAAAATGAAATACCTGTTGTAGCATTAGTAGGTTATACGAATGCAGGAAAGTCAACGACGATGAATGCAATGCTTGAAATTTATAATGGTACAGAAGAAAAACAAGTATTTGAAAAAGATATGTTATTCGCGACGTTAGAAACATCTGTACGAAATATTGATTTGCCAGATAATAAATCATTTTTATTAACAGATACAGTTGGATTTGTAAGTAAATTACCACATCATCTTGTGAAGGCGTTCCGTTCAACGTTAGAAGAAGTAGCGGAAGCAGACCTACTTATTCACGTCGTAGATTACGCAAATCCAAATTATGAACAATTAATTGATATTACAAATGAAACGTTAAAGAAAATTGGAGTAGAAAATATTCCAACAATCTATGCTTATAATAAATCAGATATGGTAGATGTTGAAATTCCGAAAGTGCAAGAAGATCGCGTTTATTTATCAGCGAAGAAACATGTTGGAATTGAAGAACTTGTAGAAATGATTCGCTCACACATCTATAAAGAGTATACGAAGTGTGAAATGTTAATTCCATATGATCAAGGACAGGTAGTTTCGTATTTCAATAATCATGCACACGTTTTATCTACGAGTTACGAAAACGAAGGTACCAAATTAGAAATAGAATGTAAGACGAGTGATTACGAGAAGTATAAGCATTTTGCAATTTAATGTAAGAGGCAACCCAGTATGTGATTGGGTTGTCTTTTTTTGTACTGTTTTACCGCTGAAAGTTACAAGGATGCAAGCCAATGACGGGAGTTAAGTTATATTTCTGGAAAAAGAAATGAAAGCAGTATAGAATAGAAATGTTTCAAAAGTCAGAATTTATTACACCTACTGTAATAAATATATATTTTGTACAGAAAGGGGAGATTCACATATGCAGGCAGTTTCACACAAAAAAACTGTAGAAACACCGACAATATATCGAATTTTATTTGCGATTAGCTTTGGGCATTTTTTAAATGATTCGATGCAAGCAGTTGTGCCGGCGTTGTTTCCTATTTTGGAAAAAACGATGAATTTATCCTATATGCAAGTAGGGTGGATTGCGTTTGCATTAAATATGACGTCATCGATTATGCAACCGGTGTTTGGTATGTATTCAGATAAGAAGCCGTCACCATTTTTATTACCACTCGGCATGTTTTCAAGTATGCTTGGAATGATTGGACTCGCGTTTGCACCAAACTTTATTATTGTTATTATTTCTGTTTTATTTATTGGTTTAGGTTCCGCGGTCTTTCATCCAGAAGGCGCTCGTGTTGCGTATATGGCGGCAGGTGCAAAACGAGGGTTAGCGCAAGCAATTTATCAAGTTGGGGGAAACACGGGGAATTCTTTAGCTCCTATTTTTACAGCGCTAATTTTCGTTCCACTCGGTCAAATTGGTTCATTAGGTTTTACAGCATTTGCAGCAGTAGGAATTGTATTATTAATTTTCGTATCGAATTGGTACAAAAATGAATTAGCAACCGGTGCTGTAAGAAGGAAGAAGAGGGCTGCACTTGAGGCGGAAAATGCAATTGTAAGTACACACATTAAATTCGTTATTATACTTCTTGTTTTTCTTACTTTTGTACGCTCTTGGTACGGTGCTGGTATCGGGAATTTCTATCAATTTTACTTAATAGAGCATTACGGTTTATCTATAAAAAATGCCCAGTATTTCGTATTCGCATTTATGATTGCTGGTGTGTTAGGAACTTTCTTCGGAGGACCGTTAGCAGATCGATTTGGTAAGAAAAATATCATCGTATTTTCAATGTTAGGTTCAGCGCCACTTGCACTGTTATTACCACATGTCTCACTTGTGTGGGTCGTACCGTTATTTTTATGTATCGGTTTTATTAGTTCAAGTAGTTTTAGTGTAATTGTTGTATATGCACAAGAGCTTGTACCTGGAAAAGTGGGAATGGTGTCAGGATTAATTGTAGGTCTTGCGTTTGGACTTGGAGCATTAGGTGCTGTAGTTCTTGGGAAATTAGCAGATATATATAGCCTGCAATTTATTATGCTATTATGTAGTTGTCTACCATTAATTGGACTCACTTCATGGTTACTGCCAAATGATAAGAAAACGATAGAATAGGGGATGCGCTATGAAATTGTGTGAAAACGTTACGGAATTAATAGGAGATACACCTGTCGTCCGATTATCTAAATTTATTCCGGAAGACGCAGCGGACGTGTATGTGAAACTAGAAATGTTTAATCCATCGCGCAGTGTGAAAGACCGTGCTGCTTATAATTTACTGCACGTTGCAGAAGAAAATGGTCTCATCAAACCAGGAGATACAATTATTGAACCGACAAGCGGGAATACAGGGATTGGTTTAGCGATGAATGCAGCAGCTAAAGGGTATAAAGCGATTTTAATTATGCCAGATAATATGTCAAAAGAGCGTATTAATTTATTGAAAGCATACGGAGCAGAAGTAGTTTTAACACCAGCAGAACAAAGAATGCCAGGAGCAATTGCGAAGGCGTTAGAATTGCAAAAGCAAATACCGAATAGTTTTATTCCGCAACAATTTGAAAACCCAGCTAATCCGAATATTCACCGTTATACGACTGCGCTTGAAATTTACGAACAAATGGATGGAGAGCTGGACGCTTTTGTTGCAACGGCAGGAACAGGCGGAACGATTACAGGGACTGGTGAAACGTTAAAAGAGAAATTACCAAACTTATATATTGCAGTAGTGGAACCGAAAGGATCTCCCGTTTTATCAGGTGGTGTGCCAGGTCCTCATAAACTAGTAGGAACAAGCCCAGGGTTTATCCCGAAAAACTTAAATACAGAAGTGTATAACGAAATTATTCAAATTGCAGACGAAGAGGCTTTAACGACAATGAGAAACTTAGCTAGACAAGAGGGATTATTAGTTGGACCGTCTTCTGGAGCATCTGTTTACGCTGCAATCATGATAGCGAAACGTCTAGGCGTTGGTAAAAAAGTTTTATGTATTGCGCCTGATACAGGTGAACGTTATTTGAGCATGGGGTTATTTGAATAAAAAGGATAGAAACACCTTAATAGTGAATAGCTGCTATTAAGGTGTTTGTTTTATGGAATGAAGAGGGGGAGAAGAACAATGAAACTATTAAAACCAATCCATGAATATAGTGAGCATATTACAGCGTATAGACACGCGTTTTTACACTCAGGGGAACAACCACATGGAAGTAGTTCTTTACAAAACTTTGATTCTCTTGATGAATGGTTTGAAAAAGTGAGTAAACAAGAACTAGGAGAAAATTTACTAGCTAATCGAGTGCCATCTAGTCAGTTTTTAAGTTTTGAAAAAGGGGAACTTATAGGTTTTGTGAATATTAGACATAGATTAAATCCAGAATTATTACGGGAAAGCGGTCATATTGGATATAGTGTCCATCCAAATAAACGTCGCCACGGTTACGCTACGAAACAACTACAACTTGCATTAGCTGAAGCGCAAAAATTAGGATTGCAGAAAGTATTAATAACTTGCGATAAATCCAATATCGGTTCTGCTAAAACGATTCAAAAGGTTGGCGGTGTGTTAGAAAATGAAGTAGTTTCTTCTCGTACTGGTGAAGTTATTCAGCGCTATTGGATAGAAATATGATTAAGTAGGAATTTGAAAAGGTAATGCAAGCTGTAATATCGAAATAGATAAATGAAATATAGGGGATTACTGCAATTTTAGGGGGAAATGAAATGGGATTAAAAGAGAAAGCGATAGAGATGTCAGAGATTTATAGGCAAAATCCGAAAGTAGAAGCTATTATTTTAGCGGGTTCAGTAGCTAGAAAGCTTGAAGATGAACATTCAGATATAGAATTACATATTTTATGGTCAACACCGCCGGAAGATGAGGATCGTAGGGCCCCTATTTATCATATTGATGGGAAAATATTATCGTATCATCCGTATGAGGAAGAAGAATGGTCGGAAACGTATTTAACGAATGAGGGAATTAAATTAGAGATTAGTAACTTTTTAACAGAGACAGTAGAGAAAGTGATTTCGGATGTGGTGGATCAATATGATATAAGTTATGAAAAACAATGTATTGTATCATCCATTCATGATGGTGTTAGTTTGTATGGAGAAGGGAAAGTGAATGAATTAAAAGAAAAAGTAGCGGCATATCCAGATGAACTAGCAAAACTGATGATTTCAGAAAATCTATGGTTAAGTAATCGTTGGCACAATCGAAAGGCGCTTTTAAAACGGAAAGATTGGCTTATGCTTTATGACGTTATTTGCGAAGTACAAAGGAACGTATTCGGTGTTTTATTTGGTTTGAATAAAATGTACGTACATCATCCAGCGTTTAAATGGATGCCTAATAATGTGGAACGAATGACTATTAAACCTGAAAAATTATATGAACGTATGGCAGACACATTAATAGGGAATCCAGAAAAAAGTGTACAGGAGTTAGAGTTGCTAATAGAAGAAGTGTTGCAACAAGTTCATACATACGCGCCAGGAGTAAATGTGGATGAGCAAGAAAAATCTATTTTTTATTTTGTGAAATAGAAAACAGTAATAAGGGGGAAGTTATGGGTTTTTTTAATAGGTTTTTTAAAAAAGTTGAAAAAGTAAATGAGCAAGAAGCCACTCTTCATGAATTAAGTGAAGAATTGTATGTTGAATCACCGGTAGAGGAAGCGACTAGTTACTGGGTATCAATGGCACAAAATATAATTGTTAATGCTGTAAAGGCGGCTGACAATGATGTGGAACGTGCCTTCGTATTATTGAATTTGAAGAAAGGTGAGGCTTCATTTGATATTTTCTATCAAATAAATGGGCAATTGTATTTCTGGGATCAGCTAGAAAATGAGACGATAAGAAATAGAATTCAGAACGAGTTGTTACCGCAAGCTCCAGAAGTTTCAAATGCAGTAAATGAGCAATTTCATGAAGCTGATCACCCTATAATTTCGTTTGCGCAATTGCAGTTTGAATGGGAAACGAAAGCCTGGTTTTCACATATAATTTGGGAAGATAACCTTGCTGCTCAATTGCCCAAAACTCAAATTCTAAATGAATGGTTTCGTGTAATTAAAGAAGAAACGAAAAATAGACAACTGGATAGTGATGCGAAATTTTCTTGGTATCCATCAAACTCTTAAAAAATTAATACAGAGAGACAGGTTATGTTTCTAGATGATTTGTATTATTGAATAAGTATCAATAATACGTAATTCTTTTTCTATTGCCTGTTAGAATTTGTTATGTACTAATCCACTTGTTTTCTAAACTAAAAACTTATATTTCGAATTTTGGAATAGATTGTAATACATAAAAATTCAAAATATAAGTTGACACTATTTTTAATGTGTGATAAAAATGATAGTAATCAATTCGGAAAATAATATTTGGGCAATGAAAGGGTATAGTAGTGAATATCTCCCTATTTCAGAGAGCTGATGGTTGGTGTGAATCAGTATATAGATTATTCATGAAGTTCGTCCTGGAGCATCTTTCATAAATCTCGCATTATGAGGAAATGAAAGACGGTAGTTTATACCGTTATCAAATAAAGTGGTGAAGATTTTTTCACAACTAGGGTGGTACCGCGATATTTATCGTCCCTACGTATTTACGTAGGGACGTTTTTTATTTAGGTCCTAACTTTGGTGTGTCTTCATAACTAGGGTGGTACCGCGATATTTTATCGTCCCTACGTTTTTGCGTAGGGGCGTTTTTATTTAGGTGGTTTCTTAGTGTTCTTCACAACTAGGGTGGTACCGCGATATTTTTGTCGTCCCTACGTATTTACGTAGGGACGTTTTTTTATTAGGGAGGAAGTGAACGTATTAGAAAAGAGTATTGATAGAACAATATAAATACCGAATTGTAACAAAGAAAAAGAGATAGAGAGGAGATTAACAAATGAATTCACAGCAATGGACATCGAAATTAGGTTTCGTATTAGCTGCAGCAGGTTCGGCAATTGGTCTTGGGGCGATTTGGAAATTCCCATATATGGCCGGCATTGGAGGAGGCGGAGCGTTCTTCCTAATTTTCATCGGTTTCACATTATTAATTGGTTTACCGCTATTATTAGCTGAATTTGTTATTGGAAGAAGTACACAAAAAGAGGCTGTCGATGCATATAGAGAGATTGCTCCTAAAACGTTATGGCCTTGGTTAGGTAAATTAGGAATTGTAACATGTTTCATATTACTTTCTTTCTACAGTGTTGTAGGAGGCTGGATTTTATTATATTTATGGAATGCAATTACAGGTAGACTATGGGAAGGAAATGGAGCATACGAAGCTACGTTTGGTGAAATCATTTCCAATCCATATTTAGCAGTTGGATCACAGCTATTATTCATCCTTATTACTATTTTCATCGTAAGTAAAGGTGTACAAAATGGTGTTGAAAAAGTAAATAAATATTTCATGCCAGCATTATTCGTTTTATTCTTTGTATTAATCGTTCGTGCACTTACATTAGATGGTGCTGGAGAAGGCGTTCGTTTCTTCTTACAACCTGATTTCTCACATGTAACATCAGAAGTTATATTATACGCAATGGGGCAATCGTTCTTCTCATTATCTGTCGGGGTAGCCGTTATGGTAACGTATAGCTCATACTTACCGAAAGAAGAAAGCTTACCACGTTCAGCATTTTCTATCGTAGCCTTAACTCTTGTTATTACATTACTTGCAGGACTTGCAATTTTCCCAGTTGTGTTCGCATTTGGAATGGAACCATCTCAAGGGCCGGGACTATTATTTATCGTGTTGCCAGCTATTTTCAGTAAAATGGCGTTCGGAAAATTATTCTTCATTGTTTTCTTATTACTATTCTTCTTCGCTACGATTACATCAGCAATTTCGATGTTAGAAATTAGTGTTGCATCGTTAACATCAAAAGGTAAAGGGAAACGTGAAAAAATGGCCTTAATCGTAGGGTTATTAATCTTCGTTGTTGGGGTACCATCAGCATTATCATTCGGTATATTAAGTGATCTGAAGATTTTCGGAAAGACAGTCTTTGATTTAGCGGACTATGCAGTAAGTAACGTTTTAATGCCACTTGGTGTATTATTAGTTTCTATCTTTGTTCCTTTAAAAATGAAGAAAGATGTATTAATGAAAGAGCTAGGTGTAAGTAAAAATAAAGGTTATAAACTATTCGTATTATGGTTATTCTTACTTCGTTATATCGCACCAATTGCGATTATTATCGTATTCTTAAATGTACTTGGCATTATATAAAAAGAAAGGTAGCGTATCATACATAGATACGCTACCTTTTTATTTTGCTCTTTTTTGCAATTCATTTACTGTTACGGACTGATAGCCCTTCTTAGATAAAGAATCTAAAATACCTTCAATCGTTTTAAAATTTTCATTAGACTCATCATACATAGAATGCAGTAAAATGATAGAACCTGGTTTTACATTTTTATTAATATATTCAATTTTATCAGCCACAGATTTATAAAAAGTATCGGGCTCAAGATCCCATATAATCGTTTCGATATTATTTTTATTTAAATAATAGGGTAGTCCAATTAATTTTTTTCCGTTAGGGGGCCTAAAATCAATTTCGTCTGTAAATCCTGTTTGGCGGATTAATGAATTCGTTTTTTCTATTTCATCTTTAATAAAAGAAGGTGTTTTGAAAACCATTCTATTATGAGAATATGTATGGTTTCCAAGTTGGTGCCCAGATTGCGCGATAGCTTCTCCTAACGATAAATTTTGCTCTAATTCATTTCCAATTAAAAAGAAAGTAGCTTTAGCGTTGTATTTATCTAGTAGCGGTAATATTTGTTTTACATTGTTAGTAGGGCCATCATCAAAAGTTAAAGCAATCACTTTTTCATTTGTTTCTACGCGTTGTGTTAAATCTCCAAATAATTGAAAGCTTCTTGCGTTCATCAATTTGTATGTTCCGAATAATGCCGTGATAATAAAGAATAGTGTAACGATTGTAATGATAATTTTTTTCTTCATAATGTAACCTCACAATGATTTTTAATTCAGTTAAAAAGTATTATATCAAACTAAGTAATTTCGTGCTTTAAGAAGGGTGTGGATGCAAGGAGAAGGAATTTATCATATAATAAAATGCAAAAGGTATATTAGGAGGTGTTTATATGGCGATTATAATTCAATTGCCAGACACTGCAACGTCTCATGCAAAGCCAAGTATGGAAATGGCGATACTTTGCGTGAGGTAGACAAGTAATATACAATCGCCTATATGAGCTCGTATCATTTTTTATATTTGGCTTTGCACCTTATTGAAATGAACCATAAAAAATAAGGGGCGAGCAGAAATGAAATACGTAAAAGCTAATGCTGTTTTACCAGAGAGTTTAATTACTGAAATTCAAAAGTATATACAAGGTGAAACAATTTACATTCCGAAACAAGAAACGAAACATTATAAATGGGGTACACGATCTGGCGGAAGAAAACAACTAGATGAAAGAAATAAAGCAATTAAAGAAGCGTTTAAAAGTGGGATTGCTATTCATCAACTTGCAGAAGAATATTTTCTTTCTGGGGAAACGATTAAAAAGATTGTGTATTCTAAATAAGAGGAAAAGAGTCTGATTCATATATTACTTTGAATCAGACTCTTTTTGTTTTATGTGTATTGGATATATGAGGTGTGAACGGGCATGATAATAGAAAAAATGTGCCGTTTTTTTATTAAATGGTATACAGAGCACTTGAAAAGTAGAAAGGTGAACATATATGAATCATATTGGACAAATAACGATAGAGCTTTTAGTTGGTTTTTTTGTTCTATTAATTGCTACAAAAATATTAGGGAAAACACAAATATCTCAGCTAACGCCCTTTGATTTTATTTCTGCAATCGTCCTAGGTGAGCTCGTTGGAAATTCAATATATGATCCTAAAATTAAAGTATGGTCTATTTTATATTCAGTATTTGTTTGGGTAATTTTAATTTATACTATAGAAGTGATAACACAAAAAGTAAGAGGAACAAGAAGGTTTTTTGAAGGATATCCTTCAATTATTATTCGTAACGGAAAGATTGATCGTGAACAATTAAGCGTAAATCATTTGGATATAAACCAATTACAACAAATGCTTAGGCAACAAAAAGATATATTTTCAATCCGAGAAGTTGAATATATGATATTGGAACCGAACGGAAACATAAGCGTTCTGAAAAAAAGTAAATACGAATCTCCTACTATAAATGATTTAAGTTTAAAACATAAGCCTGTATACTTACCAATTTCATTAATTAGTGATGGAAAAGTAGTTAAGGATAATTTGAGGGAAGCGGGATTTGATGAAGGATGGCTTTATAAACAAATAAAGCAAAAAGGAATTACTAAATTTGAAGACGTATTATATGCGGAATGGAAAACAGATGATGGCTTCTTTTGTCAGGAAATGCAGCGGTAGAGAATAAGTGATATATGTAATGTTTGTTTCTAAGTTATCTTTTACATATCAAAAAACGTAATCATTGTATACAATAAAACTAGATCAACAATTTGTATGGAGTGATAAAGATGGAAGCGTTTATTAGAAGTGATCAATATAATTTTATAAAATCACAAGCTTATATTTTAGCAAACGGGCATGCAACGGCAAATGATAGAGGTGTAATTCAAGCGTTAAAATCGCTTGCGATTGAAAAGATAATACATGTATTTGAGAATTTAACGGATGAACAGAAGGAGTTAATTGATACGGTATTAACAGTTCAAAATAGAGAAGATGCAGAATCATTTTTAATGAAAATAAATCCGTATGTAATTCCGTTTCAAGAAGTTACAGCACAAACATTAAAAAAGTTATTTCCTAAGGCGAAAAAGTTAAAACTTCCTGATATGGAAGAAATGGATATGAAAGAAATATCTTATTTAAGCTGGATTGATAAGGGATCAAGCAGGAAATTTATTATAGCGAAAAATGATAAAAATAAATTTGTTGGTCTGCAAGGAACGTTCCAAAGTTTAAATAAAAAAAGCATTTGTTCGTTATGTCATGGACATGAAGAAGTAGGAATGTTTTTAGTTGAAATTAAAGGCGATGTACCAGGAACTTTCGTTAAAAAGGGAAACTACATTTGCAAAGATGGTGTAGCTTGCAATCAGAATATGAAATCGCTAGATAAATTGAACGATTTTATTGAACGCTTGAAGAAATAACGAGAAAACCTCTAGTATTTAAACTGGAGGTTTTTATTTTTTGAAGAAGTAAAATAAGCTTTCTTTGTAAATGTAGATTTATAATGAAATTTGATAAAAATATCTATTATGATACAGTTGCTTATATGCAAGGAGGTAAAACATGGATTACCTTTTATCGAAAGAAAAAGTGAAACGATGGCCAAAAGATACGATAGCGGCGGGGCGTGGTCATACTGTTGGTCTTAAACGAGACGGTACGGTGACAGCAGTGGGTTGGAATGAGTATGGTCAATGTAACGTAAGTGATTGGCGAGATATTGTAGCGATAGCGGCTGGTTGTGCACATACAGTCGGACTAAAATCAGACGGCACGGTGATCGCGGTAGGTAATAATGAATTTGGCCAATGCGATGTAGGTAGCTGGCGCGACATTCGGTTGCCTGGCAAATAGTCAATTTACAATAAATCATTAGTAATATTATTCTATTTTAGGAGTAATTATGGAATAGGATATGTAGAAAATAATTAAACTTAAATCTGCTGAATAAGAATCTCTTTTGAAAAGGGATTCTTATTATTTTTCATAAAATGAGGGTATAAATGGAATTTTCGAACAAATTTTATTTCAAAATTACAGTAGAAGATATAAATAAAGTATAGAGGAGATAAAGGAATGCTTAAAAGGTTTTTACTTTCTTTACCGGATGTTTTACTTATATGTATCGTTCTCTACATAATGTACACAAATTCTTTTAGTTTTGGACAGATGCTAGTAATTTCCATTGCAATCGGAATTATTGGTGGTCTTGCTATTAGAATTTGTAAGGATGTATTCACGTATATAAGATGGACAATTAAACAAAGAAAAAATTGAATATGTTTAATAGTTATTAGGAGGGAATGAAATGACTAAGAAAAAGAATAGAGTGAAAAACGAGATAGTACTTTGGTCACTAACAGCAATTGTTCTATTAATTGTATGGTACTTTTATCAAAAATAAAAACGCATCGTACTAAAAAAGCACGATGCGTTTTTATTATTTTTTTTGCCAATTTTCTTTTATAAAGTCTTCACGACCAGATTCCTTTTGCTCAGTAGCATATTTCTCTGGATTCTTTTTATAGAAATGTTGGTGGTATTCCTCTGCTTCGTAAAAAGGTGCAGCAGGACGAATTTCAGTCACGATTGGATCTTTAAACATACCGCTTTCTGCAAGAGCTTGTTTTGAGTTTTCAGCAAGTTCTTTTTGTGTTTCGTTATGATAAAAAATAGCGGTACGATAAGATGGACCACGGTCAAAAAATTGTCCGCCATCATCAGTTGGATCGATTTGTGGCCAATATAAGTCTAGTAATTTCTGATAAGGGAAAATAGAAGGAGCGAATGTGATTTGAACGACTTCTAAATGTCCAGATGTTCCAGCCTTTACTTGTTCGTATGTTGGATTTTCTATATGACCACCTGCATAGCCGGAAAGCACTTTATGAATACCAGGAAGTTCATCAAATGGCTTTACCATGCACCAAAAGCAACCACCGGCGAAAGTTGCTAGTTCGTATGTTTTTTCGGACATTGCTGTAATCCTCCTAAATGTATATGTTTTATATAGTATTATATAAATTGTTTTATTACGCAATAAAAAAGATTTGAAAATATATGTTTTTTATAAACAAGATCCTCCGCTAACATCAATTAATTGTCCAGTAACCCAGCGGCTGTCTGGAGAAGCAAGGAATGCAGCAGTATCGGCGATGTCTTCTACTTCACCTAAGCGATTGAAAGCGGAAATAGTAGTAGCATACTGCTTCATCATTGGTTCGCTCAAGAGTTCTGCATTCATATCTGTTTTAATAAACCCTGGAAGTATTGCATTCACCGTTATTCCTCGTGCTCCGAGCTGTTTTGCAAGAGTAAAAGTCATTGTATTAATGGCGCCTTTCGTCATACTGTATGCAACAAAATCAGGTAAAGAAATGCGGGTGGCAGCTGATGAAATATTAATAATTCGGCTATTGTCACGTAAACGTGGTAGTGCTTGTTGAATGATAAAGAATGGTGCCTTCGCATTTATTGAAAAAATTCTATCAAAAAATTGTTCAGTCGTTTCTTCAATAAAAGCACCAGGACCAATGCCGGCGTTGTTTATTAAAATATCAAATTGTGTTTCACCAGTGCGCTTTTGTAATTCAGTATCTAAAGTGTTATAAAGGTTTTCTACACCGTGTAATGATTCTAGATTTGCACCGATAGAAAAAGCTTGGCCACCATTTGATCGAATTTCATGAACAGCTTCTTCAGCGTCTTCTTTTCGATTACCATAATGAACAGCAACTAATGCACCGTCGTTTGCTAAACGTTTTGCGATAGCACGTCCAATTCCTCGGCTTGCTCCTGTAACTAACGCTATTTTCCCTTTTAACATAGTTTTCTCATCTCCTCATAAACTGTATAAGTTTTTCTTTATGTAGTAATGCAAACATACTTAAGCAATATATGAGTGTATGTAAGTAATTCATTCCAATTTTGATTTGAGAAAAAATAAATAGAATGAATTTTGATTTTTTTGAAAAAACATGTTGACAACGAAAAGAACAACGTCCTATAATACGTGTAACAAATAAAAGTCAATTAAGAATTTTCTAACTTTATATGTTGTATATGCAAAGAAGAGGAAAGTAGATGATTATGATCGTTTCAGAGAGCTACTCCAAGGCTGTGAGGGTAGTAACAATCGAATCATTGAAGATCACCTCGGAGCATCGCTTGCGAAAGGGAAACTGAGTAGAGGGCGGCGGCATCGTCTCCGGTAAAAGGACGGAGGTCTGATTGGACCTACAAAGCTTATATTTCGTGAGAAGTATAAGGAAGCTGAGTGGTAACGCGAAACTCTCGCCTCAGCAATCAAAGCTACTAAATTGTAGTAGTTGATTGCTGGGGCGAGAGTTTTTATTTTAAAAAATAGAAGAAGAGAATGCGTAGAAGAGGAGAGTAAATGATAAAGATTGTTTCAGAGAGCTGCCCCGAGGCTGTGAGGGTGGTAACAATTCACTCATTGAAAATCACCTTGGAGCACTACTTTTGAAAACTAGTAAAAAGTAGCGGGGTTGTTCCCGATAGAAAAACAAAAGTCTAATTGGACTTGCAGAGCTTATATTTCGTGAGAAGTATAAGGAAGCTGAGTGGTACCACGATTCCCTCGTCTCAGCAATGGATTGCTACAAGTATGTAAGTAATCGATTGTTGAGACGAGTATATTTTTAAGGTTTATATACAGAATATTCTGTTAAAAATACTCATCTCAGCAATCGATGTAGAAATAGATTGCAAAAATGGAGAAAAAAAGAGGAGCGATGTGAGATGGGAAACCAGTACATTTACATGAATGGGGAATTTGTAGAAAAAGAAAAGGCAGTTGTTTCAGTATATGATCACGGTTTTTTATACGGAGACGGTGTATTTGAAGGGATTCGTAGTTACGGCGGAAATGTATTTTGTTTAAAAGAACATGTGAAACGATTATATGAATCAGCGAAATCTATTTTACTAACAATTCCAATGACGGTAGAAGAAATGGAAGAAGCAGTTTTACATACACTCCAAAAAAATGAATACGCTGATGCTTACATTCGCTTAATTGTCTCAAGAGGAAAAGGTGACTTAGGGCTCGATCCGAGAAGTTGCGTGAAGCCGAGCGTAATTATTATTGCAGAACAATTAAAGTTATTCCCACAAGAATTTTATGATAATGGGCTAAGTGTTGTATCTGTTGCATCAAGACGTAATACGCCAGACGCGTTAGATCCACGTATTAAGTCAATGAATTATTTAAATAACGTACTTGTAAAAATTGAAGCAGCACAAGCAGGAGTGTTAGAGGCTCTTATGTTAAATCAACAAGGATATGTTTGTGAAGGTTCTGGTGATAATGTTTTCGTTGTGAAAGATGGAAAAGTATTAACCCCGCCATCCTATTTAGGAGCATTAGAAGGTATTACGAGAAATAGTGTTATCGAGCTATGTGAGCGACTGAGTATTCCGTGTGAGGAAAGACCGTTCACTCGCCATGATGTATATGTAGCGGATGAAGTATTTTTAACAGGAACAGCAGCGGAGTTAATTCCAGTTGTAAAAGTTGATTCGAGAGAAATTGGAGATGGGAAACCAGGAAGTGTAACGAAACAATTGACCGAAGAATTTAAAAAATTAACGAGAGAAAGAGGAGTACGTGTCCCAGGGCTGGCGGAAAGCTTAGCGTAAATAAGGAGAGGAGTTAATTGAAATGAAGCAGCAGTATACAGCGTATGAGAAGTTACAGTGTGAAGAAGTGATGGGCGCTGGGCACGTGATTCAATGTTTAAAGAAGTTAGGTGTAACGACCGTTTTCGGCTATCCGGGCGGAGCGATTTTGCCAGTATACGATGCGTTATACGAAAGTGGTTTGAAACATGTTTTAACTCGTCATGAACAAGCTGCCATTCATGCGGCTGAAGGATATGCGAGAGCTTCTGGAAAGGTCGGGGTAGTCTTTGCTACCTCTGGCCCAGGGGCGACAAATTTAGTTACGGGCTTAGCAGACGCTTATATGGATTCGATTCCTTTAGTTGTCATTACAGGGCAAGTCGCAACGCCTTTAATCGGTAAAGATGGATTTCAAGAAGCGGATGTTGTCGGAATTACAGTACCTGTTACGAAGCATAATTACCAAGTTCGTGATGTAAATCATGTATCACGAATTGTGCAAGAAGCTTTTTACATCGCCGAAAGCGGGCGACCAGGACCAGTATTAATCGATATTCCAAAAGATGTTCAAAATGCAAAAGTAACAAGTTTCTTTAATGAAGAAGTTGATATTCCAGGGTACAAACCAGAACTTGTACCAGACAGTGTGAAACTTAGAGAGGTAGCAAAAGCAATTGCAAAAGCGAAACGGCCACTTCTTTATATTGGAGGAGGTGTCATTCATTCAGGTGGATCCGATGAACTCTTCGAATTCGCCAGGGAGAACCGTATTCCAGTCGTTTCAACTTTAATGGGACTTGGTGCATATCCACCGGGAGATCCACTGTTTTTAGGGATGCTCGGAATGCATGGAACTTATGCTGCTAATATGGCCGTAACAGAATGTGATTTATTACTTGCATTAGGTGTTCGCTTTGATGATCGTGTAACAGGAAAATTAGAACTTTTTTCTCCACACTCGAAAAAAGTACATATTGATATTGATCCTTCTGAGTTTCATAAAAATGTAACTGTGGAGCATCCAATTGTTGGTGATGTGAAAAAAGCGTTACACATGCTGTTACATATGTCTATTTACACACAAACAGATGAATGGCTTCAGAAAGTAAAGACATGGAAAGAAGAATATCCACTTTCTTATAAGCAAAAAGAATCCGAGCTAAAACCACAGCATGTGATCAACTTAGTAAGTGAATTAACGAATGGTAAAGCGATTGTCACAACAGAAGTAGGACAGCATCAAATGTGGGCTGCTCACTTCTATAAAGCAAGAAAACCTCGGACGTTCCTTACCTCTGGAGGATTAGGAACGATGGGGTTTGGTTTTCCAGCAGCAATTGGTGCTCAGCTTGCTAAAGAAGAAGAACTTGTCATTTGTATTGCGGGCGATGCTTCTTTTCAAATGAACATTCAAGAATTGCAAACAATTGCTGAAAATAATATCCCTGTAAAAGTATTTATCATAAATAACAAATTTTTAGGTATGGTAAGGCAGTGGCAAGAGATGTTTTATGAGAATCGTCTATCAGAATCAAAAATTGGATCGCCTGACTTTGTAAAAGTAGCAGAAGCGTATGGAGTGAAGGGGTTAAGAGCAAAAAGTGCATCCGAGGCGAAAAAAGTGATGTTAGAAGCTTTCGCTCATGAAGGCCCTGTAGTAGTTGACTTTTGTGTAGAAGAGGGTGAGAACGTCTTTCCGATGGTCCCGCCAAACAAAGGGAATAACGAAATGATTATGAAGAGGTGGGAAGAATGAGTCATACTTTTTCATTAGTTATCCATAACGATCCAAATGTCTTATTGCGCATAAGTGGAATTTTTGCTCGGCGTGGTTATTATATTTCTTCATTACATTTAAACGAAAGAGATACGAGTGGTGTTTCTGAAATGAAACTCACAGCAGTTTGTACTGAAAATGAAGCGACATTACTTGTTAGTCAGTTGAAAAAATTAATTGATGTCCTACAAGTAAATAAATTATAAGGAGTGCATGGAATATGAAAACGTATTATGAGAAAGATGCAAATGTAGAGTTATTACAAGGGAAAACTGTTGCAGTAGTTGGTTATGGATCACAAGGTCATGCGCAAGCACAAAATTTACGTGATTCTGGTGTAGAAGTAGTAGTTGGTGTTCGTCCTGGTAAGTCGTATGAAGTAGCGAAAGCGGATGGGTTTGAAGTAATGTCTGTTTCAGAAGCGGTTCGAACCGCACAAGTTGTACAAATGTTATTGCCAGATGAACAGCAAGCTTATGTGTATAAAGCAGAGGTAGAAGAGAATCTTCGTGAAGGACAAATGTTACTTTTCTCACATGGATTTAACATTCACTTCGGCCAAATTAATCCGCCAAGTTATGTAGATGTAGCGATGGTTGCGCCAAAAAGTCCAGGTCATCTCGTTCGCCGTGTATATCAAGAAGGAAATGGTGTTCCGGCATTAGTCGCAGTGCATCAAGATGCGACGGGAACAGCGCTACATGTAGCATTAGCGTATGCAAAAGGTATAGGTTGTACACGGGCGGGTGTAATTGAAACGACATTCCAAGAAGAAACCGAAACGGATTTATTCGGTGAGCAAGCTGTACTTTGCGGCGGGGTAACTGCACTTGTGAAGGCCGGTTTCGAAACGTTAACGGAAGGTGGATATCGTCCTGAAATTGCATACTTTGAATGTTTGCATGAATTAAAGCTAATTGTTGACTTAATGTACGAAGGTGGATTAACGAATATGCGCCATTCTATTTCAGATACGGCAGAGTTTGGAGATTATGTAACAGGATCGAGAATTGTTACAGATGAAACGAAGAAGGAAATGAAGCGTGTTTTGGCAGAAATCCAGCAAGGAGAATTTGCTAAGAAATGGATTTTAGAAAATCAAGCGGGACGTCCAACGTATAACGCAATGAAAAAAGCAGAGCAAAATCATCAGTTGGAAAAAGTAGGAGAAGATCTTCGTGAAATGATGAGTTGGATTCATGCACCGAAAGAATTAGTAAAGAAATAGAGTAATAGATTGTAAGTGAAAAATACGTAAGAGGGGATTTGACAAGATGAGAAGTGACATGATTAAAAAAGGATTTGATAAAGCACCGCACCGTAGTTTATTAAAAGCAACTGGTTTGAAAGATGAAGATTTTGATAAACCTTTCATAGCGATTTGTAATTCTTTTATTGAAATTATTCCAGGGCATAAACACTTGAACGAGTTTGGGAAACTTGTAAAAGAGGCAGTTCGTGCGGCAGGTATGGTACCATTCGAATTCAATACAATTGGAGTTGACGATGGTATTGCGATGGGGCATATTGGTATGCGTTATTCTCTTCCGAGTCGTGAAATAATTGCAGATTCAGTAGAAACGGTTGTAAATGCACACTGGTTTGACGGCATGATTTGTATCCCAAACTGTGACAAAATTACACCAGGTATGATGATGGCTGCACTACGTATTAATATTCCGACTGTGTTTGTTTCAGGCGGACCGATGGCAGCAGGAAAAACATCTAAAGGAGAAGTTGTTGATCTGAGTTCCGTTTTTGAAGGAGTAGGAGCTTATCAATCTGGGAAAATTTCAGAAGAAGAATTAAAAGATATTGAAGATCATGGCTGTCCATCTTGTGGCTCTTGTTCGGGTATGTTTACCGCGAACTCTATGAATTGTTTATGTGAAGTGTTAGGTTTAGCTCTTCCTGGTAACGGGAGTATTTTAGCAATTGATCCAAGACGTGAAGAGTTAATTAAACAAGCAGCAGAGAAATTGAAAATTTTAATTGAAAGAGATATTAAACCAAGAGACATTGTAACGGAAGAAGCAATTGATGATGCGTTTGCGCTTGATATGGCGATGGGCGGTTCAACAAATACAGTGTTGCATACATTGGCGCTCGCGCAAGAGGCTGGATTAGATTACGATATGAACCGTATTGATGCCGTTTCAAGACGTGTACCACATTTATGTAAAGTAAGCCCTGCTTCCAATTGGCATATGGAAGATATTGATCGTGCGGGCGGGATTAGTGCAATTTTGAAAGAGATGAGCCGGAAAGAAGGAGTACTTCATCTTGATCGAATAACTGCTACTGGGCAAACATTAAGAGAAAATATTGCTGAGGCAGAGATTAAAGATAAGGAAGTTATTCACTCTCTCGAAAACCCTCATAGTGAGGAAGGAGGATTGCGTATATTAAAAGGCAACCTTGCGAAAGATGGAGCAGTTATTAAAAGCGGAGCAACTGAAGTAAAGCGTTTTGAAGGACCTTGCGTTATTTTTAATTCACAAGATGAGGCACTTGCTGGCATTATGCTTGGGAAAGTGAAAAAAGGAGATGTAGTTGTCATTCGTTATGAAGGACCAAGAGGTGGCCCTGGTATGCCAGAAATGTTAGCACCAACATCAGCAATTGCTGGAATGGGATTAGGTGCTGAGGTTGCATTATTAACGGATGGACGTTTTTCTGGAGCTTCACGTGGAATTTCAGTAGGACATATTTCACCAGAAGCAGCAGCTGGTGGAACGATTGCACTTCTTGAACAAGGGGATATTGTATGTATTGATGTTGAAGAACGCTTACTAGAAGTAAGAGTGAGTGATGAAGAATTAGATAAGCGTAAAAAAGAATGGAAACGACCAGAACCGAAAGTAAAAACTGGCTGGCTCGGACGTTATGCACAAATGGTAACATCGGCGAATACAGGGGCTGTCCTGAAAATCCCACATTTTGATTGAGCCAATTTAAAAGAGATAAGGATGATATATAATGGTGCAAAAGGTAAAGGAGAGAGTGAAAATTGAAGATATCTTAATGGCTCATAATTGCATGAAAGATATCGTTATTAAAACACCGTTACAACGTGATACAGTTTTATCTGAGAAATATGATTGTGACGTTTATGTAAAACGAGAAGACTTACAATTAATTCGCTCTTTCAAAATTCGTGGTGCGTACAATTTAATTCAAAGCTTACCGAAAGAAAAATTACAAAACGGTGTTGTTTGCGCAAGTGCTGGTAATCATGCGCAAGGAGTTGCTTATACGTGTAATTTATTGAAGATTACGTCAAAAATATTTATGCCCACAACAACACCGAAACAAAAAGTATCACAAGTACAATTTTTCGGTGGTGATTTCGCAGAGATTGTATTAGTTGGTGATACATTCGATAGCTCTTTCCAAGAAGCACAGCGCTATTGTGAAGAAAATAAGATGACATTTGTTCATCCGTTTGATGATCCGTATGTCGTTGCAGGTCAAGGGACAGTGGCAGTTGAAATTATGCATGATATGGAGAAATCGGTTGATTATATCTTTACAGCAATCGGCGGTGGTGGATTAGCATCAGGTGTTGGTACATATGTAAAAGGTGTTAGTCCTACTACAAAGGTTATTGGTGTAGAACCGATGGGAGCTGCATCTATGAAAGAGGCTTTTCTTCAAAATGATAATGTCGCATTAGAGAAAATAGATAGTTTTGTTGATGGGGCAGCGGTTAAAAAGGTAGGAAAGTTAACTTTTGAAACTTGTAGAGATGTAATTGATGACATTGTTTTAGTACCAGAGGGGAAAGTTTGTACGACGATTTTAGAACTGTATAAGAAAAATGCGATTGTAGCTGAACCGGCTGGTGCACTCTCTATTGCAGCCCTTGATCTATACAGGGATGAAATAAAAGGTAAAACAGTTGTATGTACGCTAAGTGGTGGAAATAATGATATTGATAGAATGCAAGAAATGAAAGAACGTTCTCTCATTTACGAAGGGTTAAAGCATTATTTCATCATTGAATTTCCACAGCGTTCAGGTGCGCTAAGAGAATTTCTTGATAAAGGATTAGGACCAGAAGATGACATTACGCGCTTTGAGTATATTAAGAAACATAATAAAGAAAATGGTCCAGCATTAGTCGGCGTAGAATTAAAACATAAAGAAGATTATGAGCAATTAATTACTCGCTTTAAAGAAAATAATATTCAATTTATGGAGCTTAATAAAAACCCTGTTTTGTTTGATTTACTTATTTAATAGAAGGAAAGAGTTAGCATCCGATTGTAATTAAAATAAAAAAGATAGATACAAGCGAGGAAATATAGTGCTTGTTCTATCTTTTTTATAGTTAAACTAGGTACTCATTAAATTCAAGAAGAATAAAGCTAGCTAACCAAAAAAATATCGCAATGCGAATAATTACATACATTGTAAATTCAAAGGGAGTAAGATTTCTCTCTCGCTTTATTTTTTTAAATAGTCTCACAGAATAAAAGGAACATAAAAGTAGGATTGCTATAGACATTTTATAAACGTTCTCTAACAAACTTACATTTTCTAATAAGTCTTTCAGCATGTTTATCACCTATTCTGTAAAGTATATTACAGAGAAATAGATCTTGAGCTGTCTAGTTTCGTTTGTTTTTTATTTTCCCTGTATCATCAATTTCTACATCAGTTGAAATTGTTTGTAAATATTGAAGAGCTTTTTTCTTTTCTCCCTCATTTACAGGGGAAACTTGGTTGTTGCGAATGATATAAGGATTGAATGACATTTGGACATCCTTTCCTTTAAAAGTTAAAGTTAATACGCCAGTTTCAGCGCTTTTCCCATTCACATAACTCGGGAATAAAAAGTTACCTAATGAGTAAGCGATAGGAACTTTATTATAATACTCAAACCCTTGTAACCAATGTGGATGGCTTCCGACAATTGCGTTAGCTCCTGCTTCAACCATTTTAGGTACATATTGCTTTTGGTATTCTACCGGACGATTTGATTTTTCAACGCCCCAATGCATATAGACGATTAAATAGTCTGCATCTTTCTTTTGTTCTTTAATTGTTTTTGTTACAAGATTTAAATCATAGCCATTCGCAACGCCAGGTTTATTCTTACCAGCTACCCAATTAGAATCAGGCATAAATCGAACGAAGGAAAGAAATTTGAACTTTTTCCCTTTTACGGTCATTTCTCGTGCTGTATATGCATCTTTCGCATTTTTTCCGGCTCCAATGTAAGGGAACTTTAATTTTTCTACGTGAGAAATCGTATCTAATAATCCATCTTGCCCATAATCAAGTGTGTGGTTATTCCCAATATTTACGATGTCATATCCAGTGTTTTTAATAGCTTGTAGTGTAGATGGATCACTTTTAATCCAAAACAGTTGCCCAGGTGCTTTCTTTTCTTTCGTTGTAAATGCCGACTCTAAATTCACAAAAGAAATATCAGCTTTTTTTATTTCTTCTTTTACATGTTGGAATGGGTAATCAGCCCCGTTTTTTTCGATTATAGGACGCAATTGCCAATCAAACATTGTATCACCAGAGAAGGTGAGTGTGATTTCTTGGTCTTCTATTTTCTTTTCGCTTTTTGAAGCGGTTTTACTAGATTTGTTTTGTAAGTCGGGTTTGTCTTTTGCTTTTGAAATAAAAGAGTAATTGATTAATAAAACAATCGGTGTAATGAAAAAGGCTATTAACAAAAATCGTTTTAGTAAAGTTTTCATATATACCTTCCCTTTTAATATTATCCCGCAATTAAATTAACACTGAATCTATTAAAGGTAATTAAAGTTACAAAAAATAGCGGGTTATGTAGTGGAAAACATTTGTTAATATTCTCAATATTAAGTTAACATATAGATAACCTGTAAATCAATGTATAAACCAAAATATAGAAATAAAGAATTCGAAGGGTGAAGAATGAGAAATGGTTATATTAGGAGCAGTTGTAAATGGGATTTGTATTATATTTGGTACTTTACTTGGTAAATTATTTAGTAGGATTCCAGAAAGTATGAAAGGGACGATAATGCACGCAATCGGTTTAGCGGTTACTGTGCTTGGGCTTCAAATGGCATTAAAAAGTGAAAACTTTCTTGTTGTCATACTGAGTTTAGTGATTGGTACGGTAATTGGAGAATGGTTACAATTAGAAGAAAAGTTAAAACATTTAGGGGATTGGCTAGAAAATAAAGTTGGATCGAAAGGGAAAGGCAGCATATCAGAAGGTTTTGTAACAGCTACTTTAATTTTTGCAATTGGCGCGATGGGGATACTTGGTGCACTTGACAGTGGGATTCGCGGAAATCATGATATTTTATTTACAAAGGCGATTATCGATGGATTTATTTCTATTATATTAACGACAACTCTAGGAATTGGCGTAGTATTTTCGGCGATTCCAGTTGTTTTATATGAAGGTGGTATTGCAGTTTTTGCAACACAAATTAATAGTTTTGTCCCGAAAGAATTAATGAACCAATTTATAGTGGAGATGACGGCTACGGGCGGCATTATGATATCTGCTATTGGATTGAACTTGCTTAGTATTATTAAAATCAAGGTGGCAAATTTACTTCCAGGTATATTGGTAGTGGGTGTAATTGTTTCAATTATTTATGGTTACGGTTTGTTAGTAAATTAGTAGAGGATGGAAATACATATGAAGGAATTTCAATTTACAAAACGTGTGCATAAAATATTGGAGATTGCAACAAAAGAGAGTGAGTATAACATAATTCACCCGGTCCATCTGTTTATAGGCATGTGTAAAGAAGGTACAGGAGTTTGCGCTGAGTTATTTATGTATTTGTTTCATAAAGTGGGTCCAGATTTTTTAGAAAAACTTTCGTTACGAAAACGATTCAATTTACATAATCAAGAATATAAAAAAATAGGGCAATATAAACTATCTTATAAAACGATAGAAATTTTACAAATAGCGAAGAAACGCATGGAACGCTTTCAGCAAGTAGTGATCAATGAAGGACATATTATGTATGCGTTATTTCGTATAGATACAGATATTGGTGAATTTATACATACACAAATGCAAGAAGATATATTACGTATTACAGCTGTACCGAGAGACTTAGTGGTAGAATTAAATCGTTTTAAAACTATTTATAATACATTATTTTGTCATATAAGAAGAGCTAGTCCTTCTGACTTTGATAAGTTATCACGATTTGTAGCGGATGAATTTGGTGAACGGTGGTTACAGTCGGTTGATTATGGATTTCGGACATATAACGAAAAGTTACCTATCTATATTGCACAGCAGGAGGAAGTAATAATTGGTTTTGCCTGTTACGATGTAGTGAGAGGAAAGAAAGGATTGTTTGGTCCGATGGGCATAGCGAAACAAAATCGTGTGAAAGGTGTAGGAAAAGAATTATTGCATCATTGTTTATATAATATGAAGCAAGATGGATATGAATATGCGATTATTGGACAAGCGGGTCCAGTTGAGTTTTATGAGCGATGTTGTAATGCACGTTTAATACCGATAATGGATCATTAACCAACTTCATCTAGGGGAGTTGGTTTTATTATGAAAATGATGTAGAGATATAGTGGTTTTTACTAGAAAATAGCGGGTTTTGTAGTAAATCTTGCATATAAAGCAAATTACTAAACTTTTTACAAGAAAGGGTGTAGAATGGGTATCTAAAGAAAGAAGGTGTGAAAATGGCCAGCTGGAAACGGAATTTAATGATTTGTTGGCTAGGTTGTTTTACCACTGCAGCCGGTATGAGTTTAGTAATTCCTTTCTTATCTTTTTATATTGAGGAATTAGGAGTAACTGGCACTTCAAGCATTGCACAGTGGTCGGGACTTGCATTTGGTGTAACATTTTTAATGGGTGCGATCGTATCGCCAATATGGGGGAAGCTTGGTGATATACATGGACGGAAATTGATGCTTATTCGTGCTAGCCTTGGTATGGCGATTATTATGACGCTTATGGGGTTTGTAACGGATGTGTATCAACTAGTCGCACTAAGATTTTTAATGGGAGCAGTATCTGGTTTCCTTTCAACAGCGATGACATTTATTGCAGCAGAAACTCCGAAAGAACATTCAGGTTGGGCGATTTCCACAATTTCAACTGGTGGTGTGAGCGGTTCGTTACTTGGCCCGTTACTTGGAGGTTATTTGTCTGAGTTAATTGGAATGCGTCATGTCTTTCTTGTTACAGGAGCTTTTTTATTCCTTTCCTTTCTCATCGTTTTTTTCTTCCTGCATGAAGAAAATCACTCTGCTCAAGCAAAAAAAACACAGCCGAAAAAAGTATGGACGATGGTCCCAGCGAAGCATTTAATTATTAGTTTATTTGTAACAACATTTATTATTCAACTTGCTAATATGTCAGTTCAACCAATTGTTACATTGTACGTGAAAAATTTAGTAGGTCCTCATACTGCACATATTGAAACAATTGCGGGTGCAGTTATGTCAGCGACAGGATTAGCAGTTATTTTGGCAGCACCAAGACTAGGAAAATTATCAGATCATATCGGTCCTCAAAAAACGTTAGTTGTAGCGTTGTTTGCAGCTGGAATTATTTTTATCCCGCAAGCATTTGTAACCTCAGCTTGGCAACTATTAATTCTTCGATTTTTATTAGGTATCGCACAAGCAGGATTATTGCCTTCCGTACAAACTCTACTAAAACAACATACACCAACCCATGTTACGGGACGAATATTTGGATATAATCAGTCGTTTCAGTTTTTAGGAAATATGATTGGTCCAGTGCTCGGGGGACAAATTGCAGCGCATGCAGGCTTCCAATATGTTTTCCTCTCTACATCATCACTATTATTTATTGCGTGTATTTGGGTTTATTTTCATAATAAGAACGAAGAAGTATCAGAGAAACAACGTTTGGAAGTTAGTTAACTAAGTGAATGAAAAAGAAAAAGGATGAAGCAACATGTGCTTCATCCTTTTTCTTTAAAATCGAAGACAGAGATAACTTAATGTACCAAGCTCATAACTACGGTGAATGACTTCACCGCTATTCTCGCCACTTCCCATTGCAATAAACAAAGGAACAAAATGCTCTGCTCTTGGTACGGCTAATTGTGCATGAGGAGCATTATTCTCCCAATTAAACAATGCATCTTTATCGTTATTCTGCATATGTTTAATAATCCAATCATCAAATTCAATTGCCCATTTTTCAGGTGTAGTTTGATTCCATTTCAGTGCTCGTAAATTATGAACGGTAACGCCACTACCGATTACTAAAATATCTTCTTGTCCGAGTCCTTTAAGTGCTTCTCCAATTTCAAATTGTTCTTTTGCAGAAAGGAATGGATTTACTGATATTTGCACGACAGGAATATTTGCTTCTGGATACATGCGGTGCAGGAGTGTCCATGAACCATGATCTAAACCTCTCGTCATATTATAATGGACTGGAATACCTTTGTTTCTAAATTTTGTTTCTAACATAGATGCAATGCTAGAAGAGCCTTTCGCACGATATTTGATTTCGTATAACTCAGGGGGAAAACCTCCAAAATCATAAATTGTTTCATATTCATTATCTGATGAGGAAATCGTTAATACTTTACTTTCCCAGTGAGCAGTGAAAATAACAATTGCTTTCGGTTTATATGTTTCTCCAAGTGTTTTTAAAAATCGTGTATAGTCTGTATCTTGAATAGCGAGCATAGGCGAACCATGTGCTAAAAATAGTGATGGCATCATAATAGTAGAAACCTCCTAAAAATTATATAATTACTTTATGTAAGTAACTATATAATTTTATTTTTAATTCGTCAAGAGATTAGTTTGAAAGCAAGTCTGAAAAATACATCATTTGTCATAATGAAAGCAATTACATATAATATAAAATAAGAAAAGTGAATGGATATTCATTTTTCTTAAAGGTATACATAATAAATTTGGGGGCTGACGAAATGAATGTACAGGAAAGTTTCGTTACGGCATTGGATGGATCGGAAATTTATTTGCGTAAATGGTTACCAGAAGGAGATCCGAGAGGAATTATTCAGATTGCACATGGCATGACAGAGCATGCAGGGGTGTATACAGAATTTGTAGATGCTTTATTGGAAGCAGGTTATGGTGTTTATGCGCATGATCATAAAGGACATGGGAAAACAGTAAAAAAAGAAGAAGATTATGGTCATTTTGAACCGAATATAGGGTGGAATCAAGTTGTATCGGATGTTATCTTTGTTTCAGAAAGGATAAAAGAAGAGCAGTCAAGTCCTTTGTTTTTACTTGGACATAGTATGGGTTCTTTTTTATCAAGACGTGCTGTACAACTTAGAGGCGAATTATATGATGGATTTCTGATTTCAGGAACAGGTGGAGATCCAGGGCTTTTAGGAGCCGTTGGTCATAAAGTAGCAACAATCGAAATGAAATTGCGCGGGGCAAAAACGAAAAGTCCAATGTTAAACTTTTTATCTTTCGGAAACTTCAATTCGAACTTTAAGCCAAATCGTACAAAATTTGATTGGTTATCTTCAGATAATAATCAAGTTGATAAATATATTGCGGATCCGTTATGTGGTTTCATTTGTACGACGAGTTTTTACCGAGAATTATTTTCTGGTGTATTAGAAGTAAATAAACTAGAAGAATACAAGAAGACGCCAAAGAATCTTCCAATATATATATTCTCTGGTGATCGTGATCCTGTTGGCGATATGGGGAAAGGTGTAAAAGAAGTATATGAAAACTATAAAAAATGTGGTGTGAAAGACGTGACACTACGTTTATATGAAAATGGTAGACATGAAATGTTTCATGAAGTAAATAAGGATGAAGTATTTAAAGATTTAATTTCGTGGTTAGATGCGCATAATAAATGAGAAAGATAATCCCAAACTGTTTGTAGTTTGGGATTATCTATTATACAGAAATAGGGGCAATAAATTCTTAAATTCACTTTACTTAATAAAAAATAAATCTTATTCTATATAATTAAACAGATAGCAAGCTCTGTGTAAGTAAGGAGATGAATGTATGAGATTTGGAATTATCGGTCCATCAGAAGATGAAATTACGCCTTTTATTGAAGAAATGTCTAATAAGGAAATAACGAATCTTGCGATGTTAACATTTCACAGTGGGAAATATGAGAATGTAGAAGTTGTTGCCTTATATTGTGGTGTATGTAAAGTTAATGCAGCTATTGCAACTCAAATATTAATCGATAAATTCAATGTAACGCATATTATTGTCACAGGTGTTGCAGGAGCAATCGACAAAGTATTGAAAATTGGAGATACAGTAATTTCAACAGAAATAGCATATCATGATGTTGATGAAGGGATATTAACTGAATATCATCCTTGGATGGAAAGTGTATATTTTAGAACAGATAGAAACCTGCTTGAATTAAGCAGAGAAGTGGTTGAGAACAATCAATTCGCTCAAAATGTTTATTTTGGAAAAGTTGTTACTGGAGAAGCGTTTATTAGTGAGAGTGGTCGTACAGAAATAATCTCTAAATACAATCCACTTTGTGTAGATATGGAAACTGCAAGTATAGCCCACGTCTGCTATGCAAATACGATTCCGTTTTTAGCAGTGAGATCAATAACAGATACAGAAGAAGCGTCTGGCATAGAAGTGTTCGAAGATAATTGTGTATCTGCTTCGCATAATTCAATTTATTTTGTTAAAAAGTTACTAGAGTCGTTAAAAAAATAAAGAAATATTGTATGAGAGGAAACCTCACTTTTCTGAAGTGAGGTTTTTTGTAGTAACGAAGTAATAGTGAATACAACTAATTTTAAAAGTAACTTAAAATCAAATTTTTTATAAAGCAACAGATGCCTGTTCATAATAGTAGTATAATAGCGAATGAGGTGTTAATAGAATGGAAGATAGAACGTTAGGTTTATTACTGGATGTTGTTGGGGAATTATTTTCAGATGAAATTTCAATTGCTGTTTCGAATACGAAAGAATATATTTATTATCGGCCAAGTAAACGAATTGATTTAAAGATTAGTGTCGGGGATCCTATAAAGGAAGGAACGATTGCTCACAAAGCGATGGTGATGAATCAAAAAACATCTGAGTTTATTAATCGGGATGTTTTTGGTATTCCTTATCATGGAATGGCTGTACCATTTTCAAACAATGGAAAGCTTGAAGGGTGCGTAATGGCAATTTATCCAGCTTTAACGGATGGAAAGTCAGTCGTTACTTTAAAAACAACAGACGGCTGGATTCCGGTTCCTTTTTCAAAGGTTATGTATTTAGAGGCTAAAGATAAAAAGACGTATGTGAATTCAGAAGAGTTATCAGGAACACATAAATACTCTCTACAAGAATTCGAATACTTGCTTCCGAAAGATTCATTTATTAGATGTCACCGTTCATTTATTGTAAATGTTAATCATATTAAAGCGATTTATCCTGATACCCATTCTACTTTTGTACTTTCGATGGATAATGGTGAGAGGGTACCAGTTAGTCAATCATACGCTAGTTATTTTCGTAAGCTTCTAGGATTCTAAATTTTTCTGCTTTAGAACCTAGATTTGCTGTTCTGTCTGAATTTTCGGCATTGTATACTAAAATCCCTATTTTGATAGTGTTAATGTGTAAAATAATTATGAATATTCAATGAGAGAGGGATTACATATGGAGAACAATTTAGATAGAATCAGAGATCAACGTCTAAAAGATCGAGTAGTTACACCTGAAGAAGCAGCTTCCTGGATTCAAAGTGGAATGACTTTAGGCTTAAGTGGGTTTACACGTGCAGGTGATGTAAAAGCAGTCCCATTTGCGCTTGTAAACCGAGTTAAGAATGATGAATCTTTTAAAGTAAATGTTTATACTGGGGCTTCTTTAGGCTCGGATGTAGACAAATTATTTGCTGAGGCAGGAATTTTAGGGAAAAGATTACCTTTCCAAGCTGACGCGACTATGCGAAAAGGAATTAATAACGGAGACTTTTTATTTGTGGATCAACACTTGTCTCATACAGCAGAGTTACTCCGTGCTGACGTTCTGGATATAGATTTCGCTATTTTGGAAGCGGTTGCGATTACAGAGGACGGAATGATTATTCCAACCACTTCAATTGGAAATTCCTTAGCGTTTTCCTTAAATGCTAAGTCTATTATTATTGAAATGAATATGGCTCAATCCGCGCAATTAGAGGGGCTACATGATCTATATGAACCAGGTAAACAAGGGGAGAGGCTTCCAATTCCGCTTGTGAAAACAGATGACCGAATTGGAACAATCGGTATTCCAATTGATTCTGAAAAAGTAAAGGGAATTGTGTTTACGAATCAATTGGATTCGCCATCGACAATTGTTCCTCCGGATGAAGAAACTGTTATTATGGCACAGCATTTAATAGAATTCCTTCGAGAAGAAGTCAAAGTAGGCCGATTAACAAATCGTTTAGCGCCGTTACAATCAGGAATTGGTTCAGTGGCTAACGCCGTATTGCATGGAATGTTAGATTCAGAATTTGAAGATTTAGAAGTATATTCCGAGGTTTTACAAGATGCAGTTTTTGATCTTATGGATGCTGGAAAAGTCAATTTTGCTTCTTGTTGTTCTATCACGCTTTCTGAAGAGAAAATGCAACAAGTATTTTCTAACTTTGAAAAATATCGTGACAAATTAATGATGCGTCCACAAGAGATTTCCAATCATCCTGAAATTATTCGTCGCCTTGGATTAATCTCAATTAATACTGCATTAGAATTAGATATATACGGAAATGTTAACTCTACTCACGTTTTAGGTACAAAAATGATGAATGGTATTGGTGGGTCTGGCGATTTTGCAAGAAATGCCCGCCTAGCTATCTTTGTTACTAAATCGATTGCGAAAGGTGGTAACATTTCAAGTATCGTTCCTTTCGTTTCTCATGTAGACCATACTGAACATGATGTAGATGTTATCGTCACTGAACAGGGATATGCCGACTTAAGGGGACTTGCGCCAAGAGAAAGAGTGGAACTTATTATTGAGAATTGCGCACATCCAATGTATCGTGAACAGCTACGAGCTTATTACGAAGAAGCAAAAATAAGAGGTGGACAAACTCCTCATATTTTAGAAAAAGCTTTTTCTTGGCATACGAACTATGCTAAAAATGGAACAATGCTTGAAGCGGTAGTAGAAACTGTATAGGTTTGTATCGTACGAAATAGTAAAACGAATGAGTGAGCTTGAAGATTAAATTTTAGAAAAAGAGAACGCCAACTTTTAGGGATGGCGTTCTTTTTCTTTAAAAAAATTGTTGGAAATCGTACTGATTATAATAAAGATTTATAAAAATAATTTCTAATTTATGGAAATTAAAGGGTTTTTTGAAGTGCTTCCCGAATCAATTTAGTAGTGTACATATTGAAAGTGAGGAAAAAGAATCATGAAGATAAGAGAAGCATTATTAAGTGAAGCAAATGAATTAAGTGAACTCGCACTACATTCAAAAGCAACGTGGAATTATAGTGAAGAATTCATACTTGCTTGTAAGGAAGATTTAACAATTACGGAAGAGTACATAAAAAATAATTTTGTATATGTTTTAGAAAACGATAATGCGAAGATTGGTTTTTTCTCATTTTTACGTAATGATAAAGCTCTCGATTTCTTGTACATTCATCCTCATTACAAAGGAAAAGGTTACGGGAAAATACTTTGGGAGTATGTAATAGAAAAAGCCAATGAATTAGAATTAAAAAGTTTTACAATTGATAGTGATCCGAATGCAAAAGGATATTACTTGAAAATGGGAGCACAGTTAATAGGAGAGACACCATCAACTGTCTTTAAGGGTCGTGTACTGCCTCTTTTGAAATATGATGTGTAAAACTATTAATAGTAGGGGAAGATTAGAATGGATGATGTAAAGGAAAAAAGAATATATGAAGCACTAATAAAATCGTGGTCGATTGAAACGAGTTCAAAGTGGACAATTGAAAACCCAGCAAAGGGACAATGTGGTGTTACAGCTCTTGTCGTTCAAGACATATACGGAGGAGAAATTAAAAAGACAAAAGTAAGAGAGGTATGGCACTTTTATAACTTTATAGATGGGCAGAGATTTGATTTTACAGAGACTCAATTCAATGGGAAATTGAATTATATGGATGGAAAGTCAAATCGGGAAGAAGCATTTGCAGATACAAATGAAAAACAATATAGCATTTTGAAGGAAAAAATAACAAAAGAATTAAAATTATCTTTTGACTCTTAATCTTCAATAAGTTACTATAATGGTGGTAACTCATTAAAGGGAACTTCATAGAGTTGAAAGGGGAAATACTTTTGAAAACAACTTATGTAAACGCTACAATTGTAACGATGAATGAACAAAACGAAGTGATAGAAAATGGATATATCATTGTAGAAAATGATCAAATTATAGATGTAAAGAGCGGAGAATTCGCTAATGATTTTGAAGTAGATGAAGTAATTGACATGAAAGGAAAGTGGGTTTTACCAGGGCTTGTAAATACACATACACACGTTGTAATGAGTCTCCTAAGAGGTATTGGAGATGATATGTTATTACAGCCATGGCTTGAGACGAGAATTTGGCCACTGGAAAGTCAATTTACTCCAGAGCTTGCGGTAGCTAGTACGGAATTAGGATTGCTCGAGATGGTAAAAAGTGGTACGACATCATTCTCTGACATGTTTAATCCAATTGGAGTAGATCAAGACGCAATTATGGAAACGGTATCAAGGAGCGGGATGCGAGCTGCTGTTTCAAGGACTTTATTTAGCTTTGGAACGAAAGACGATGAAAAGAAAGCGATTGAAGAAGCTGAGAAATATGTGAAGCGTTATTATAAAGAAAGTGGCATGTTAACTACGATGGTTGCACCACATAGTCCATATACATGTAGTACAGAATTGTTAGAAGAGTGCGCACGGATTGCAGTAGAGAATCAAACGATGGTTCATATCCACCTTTCTGAAACAGAGCGTGAAGTACGTGATATTGAAGCACAGTACGGAAAACGTCCAGTAGAATATGCAGCGAGCTGCGGATTGTTTAAACGCCCAACAGTTATTGCACACGGTGTAGTATTAAATGATGATGAGCGTGCATTTTTAGCAGAACATGACGTTCGAGTAGCTCATAATCCGAATAGTAATTTAAAACTAGGTTCTGGTATAGCGAATGTAAAAGCGATGCTAGAAGCCGGAATAAAAGTAGGGATTGCAACAGATAGTGTTGCGTCTAACAATAATTTAGACATGTTTGAAGAACTGCGTATAGCAACTTTATTGCAAAAAGGTATACACCAAGATGCAACAGCATTACCAGTTGAAACAGCTCTTTCTCTTGCGACAAAAGGAGCTGCGGAAGTAATTGGCATAAAACAAACGGGATCACTTGAAGTTGGTAAGTGTGCCGATTTTATTACGATTGACCCGTCTAATAAGCCGCATCTACAACCAGCAGATGAAGTGTTATCACACCTTGTATATGCTGCGAGTGGTAAAGATATAAGCGATGTAATTATTAACGGAAAACGTGTCGTTTGGAATGGTGAATGTAAAACGTTAGATGAAGAGCGTATTATATTTGAAGCAAGTCGTTATAAACGAGGTTTACAAAGATAGGTATTTTCAGGATGTGGAGAAAGTCTTCTCCACATCCTGTTTTTGTGTCTGAACCTTTTTTGTGCCAACATTGATAAAAAGAGGGAACGGATATTTTTAAATGATAACCATTCATGAAATCATGATATGTTATAATTTTTATAATATATATGCAAAGAAGGGATGGAGTGAGCACACAAATTAAGGTAACACCGGAACAATTAGAAGAAGTTGCTAAAACAGTAAGAAATACGAGATCATCATTAGAATATATACATAAAGACTTATACTCTCAAACTGAATATATAGCTTCTCAGTGGAGCGGAGCAAGCAGTGATCGTTTCTATCAGATGTTTAATTTTAATGAAGCAAAGCCAATGATGTTTAACATTTTGCAAGAATTAGATAAAATCGCAGTAGAATTAGAACGTGCAGCTGTTAAATTCCGAGAAGCGGATGAATTGTATGGCGGAAATTTAGTTGATTCTAATATTCAAGAAGGAGCCATGTGTGGAAAACTCCCTCCAAAATCAGAAGAGTCATTTTTGAATAAAAAGGATTTAAATGCTGCGTGGACTGGTATTTCTACTGGTTTTATAGATGGTGCTGTAGATGCATGGGAAGGATTTGTAGCTTTAGGAGATAAAGAAACCTGGTTAAATATGCGAGATGCGATTGTAAACTATAGGGAGACTCTTCCTGCTGCATGGAACACTGTATCAGATACATTTATGAATAATTTTTGGAATGGAGATCTTGAAAGCAGAGAACATTATGCAGCTTACGCAGTCACTACACTACTAACAGGCTTTGCTGGTAGCAAAGGTCTAGATAAAGTAGGACAAGCAGGTAAGGTAGCTGCTATTACAGGTTTTACTAAAGGAAAATCACTTGTAATTAATTCCCCGGCATATAGAAATGCATTACATATATTAAATAACTATGAATTTAAGGGGGGTAATCATCTTTCATATGCGGGAGTCGGAAGTATTCAACAGTACTTGCAGAAAGCAGCCCCATATACTTATGAGGGTCCAAATGGTCCGAAAACAATAAGGTTAAGATTGGGTGAGTTAGCGGGAAATAAACATCCAGTTACAGGAATTCCGTATGATTTAGATGGTTTCCCTATTTTTAAACCTGTTTCTGAAGTTAAATTAAAAGAAGCAGATTTTAAAAAATCTAGACCAACACATGATAGAATATGTAGTAAAGCATTATACGAACAAATAATGAAAGACCCTAAGTTAGCTGCAAAATTCACAGAAGAAGAAATAGAGTTATTTAAGCTAGGCGAGGTACCAGAGAATTATACATGGCATCATCATCAAGAAGCAGGACGAATGCAACTTGTTGATTATGAAACACATAGGAAAACAGGTCACACTGGTGGATATAAAATTTGGGGAAAAGACAGCGATAAGTAAGGAGGAGTATATATGAGCAACGTTACTTGGATTGGAGTAAATAAAAAAGAAATTACAGATGAAAACATTCAGAAAGTAGAACAATATTTCAATATTAAATTCCCTATGGATTTTATAGAATGTGTAAAAAAATATGATAGTGGCTATCCAAGACCCAAAATATTTGATGTACCCGGACAGGATGAGAATGTATTTAGCAAGCTTTTAACTTTTGATTTAGAAAGTAGAAATTCAATCATCCAAGTTTATGATGATATAAAAGATAGATTAGCAAATAAAGTATATCCCTTTGGTAAGGATTCATTTGGGAATCATCTGTGTTTTGATTACCGTAGCAATCCCGAATCACCAACAGTAGTATTTTGGGATCATGAAGAAGAAAACATAGAGGAAGCAATATATCCTGTTTGCTCAACATTTACAGAATTGCTTGCTAGTCTACGTGATTTCGAAGAAGAAGATTGAGGAAACTAAAAAACGGCCTAGAATTCTAGACCGTTTTTTTATGATTTACTAATTTTCCAACCATCATCCGTTTTCTCTAGTTCAATTACGATTACTTTTTTAGGATTACCTTTATATACAGCATTAACAGTTACTGTAGCAATTTCATTTTTCTCTTCACTTTTTTGGATTTTATAGTTTTTAAGATCTTTGCTAACTGATTTCATTAGATCTGTATTTCCCCCCACAAAAGCAACGGTTTTCTTCGCTTCAGGAGTGAATAGCTCTCTGAAATCTTTTGCGTTTCCTTCGTTTTCATCTTCTTCAGGATCATGATTATTTTCACATGCTGTAAATACGCTGTGAGAAGATACACGAGTAATTAAAATTAAAGATGAACGGCCAGTTGGATATTTGGGGATTATAACCAAAAAATTCACCTTATTATTTTATATGTGTTTTTTGTTGAAAATCAAAAAGATTCCAAGATAGTCCGTACCCTTTTTTAAAAAAACTTTTTTCTTGAACGAATAAATATTCAAAAGAATGTCGCATCTTTCTGTTAGTATTTCTGCTATAATATATTACGCTTTATAATATTTTATATTTAAGGAGAACAACTCATGAAGCGAAAAAAGAGCCATTTAATGGTAATGGCACTTGTTACATCTTTATTATTAACAGCTTGTAATAATAAAGCGGATAAAAGTGACATAGAGGTTAAAAAACAAGTGTTAAATGTAACAGTATCAGAAGAAATTCCTTCTCTGGACACTGTGAAAACAACAGATGGTACATCAGCACACATTATGCAGAATATATTTGAAGGGTTATATGTATTAAACGATCAAGATCAGCCTACTCCAGCCATAGCAAAATCGTTTAAAAGAAGTGAAGATGGTAAGAAATATACATTTGACTTGCGTAAAGATGCAAAATGGTCAAATGGGGATAATGTAACAGCAAATGATTTTATATTTGCTTGGAAACGTGCAATTAACCCTGAAACAGCCTCTCAATATGCGTCCATGCTTTTTTATGTAAAAAATGCGAAAGAGATCAATAAGGGAACAATGCCTCTTGATGCACTTGGGGTTAAAGCGATAAATAATTATAGGTTAGAAGTTGAACTCGAACAGTCAATTCCGTATTTTTTACAGTTGTTAGCACTACCTATATACTTACCACAGCATGAATCATTTTTGAAAGAACAAGGAAACAATTATGCATTGGAACCTAGTAATCTCATATATAACGGTCCATTTGTATTAGAAAAATGGAAGCATGAACAAGAGTTTCAATTAAAGAAAAATACTGCATATTGGGATCGAAAGAAAGTGAAATTAGATGAAATAAACTTTCATATCCTAAAGGATACAATGACAGCTGTAAATTTATATGAAGCCGGAGATTTGGATCGAGTACCTATTAATTCGCAAGTTGTAGACAAGTATAAAGGGAATAAGGAATTACATATGTCGAGTGATCCTGGAATTGCTATGCTTCGTTTTAATGAAAAAAATAACGCGTTAGCAAATAAAAAGGTGCGTCAATCTATTTCATTAGCGTTAAATAAAGATGATTTCGTTGCTCACTTTATTAATAACGGAGCAAAACCTGCAAGTGGACTTGTACCAGTTGGTCATGTAAATGAAGTGACCGGTAAAGATTTTAGAAAAGAAAACGGAGATCTTTCTTCATATGATTTGCAAAATGCGCAAAAGATTTGGGAAGAAGCGAAAAAAGAGCTTGAAGTAGAGCAAGTAAACCTCGAGTTTTTAACGTTTGAACAAGATAATGCAAAACGGATGGCAGAATATATAAAAGGTGATTTAGAAAAGAATTTGCATGGATTAACGATACAAATTAAACAACAGCCATTTAAGCAAAAATTACAGTTAGAACAAACAGGTGATTACGATATAACTATGGCAAATTGGGGACCTGACTATAAAGACCCAATTAGTTATTTAGAGTTATTTACGACAGGGAATCCGAATAATAAAATGAATTATTCTAATGTTCATTACGATGAATTAATAAAGAAAGCGAAAACGGATTTTGTACTAGATACGGAAAACCGATGGGAAGCGTTGCGAGAAGCCGAGCAGGTATTATTAGAAGATGCTGCGGTGGCGCCGCTTTATCATATTGGCTCAGCATATGTACAAAAGGATTATGTAAAAGGAATTGAAAAGCATCAATTTGGTGGTATTTATACTTATAAGAATGCTTATATTGCTAATGAATAAATACAAAAAACCTTACTTTTTAAAAGTAAGGTTTTTTACACATGAATTCTATTAAACCGATTTTAATAAAGCGTAAAAATTCGTATCATATGGGATATCATCTTGATACATATAATTTTTTAGAACGCCTTCTTTTTCAAAGCCTAATTTTAATAGTACTTTATTGGAAGCTTCATTTTCAAGAAAGACAATTGCACCGATACGTTTTAAATGAATTGTGTGGAAACCATATGATATAACTTCAGAAATTGCTTCAGTGGCATATCCTTTTCCCCAGTGTTCAGGCAAAAAGGCATAACTTATATTGGCTCGTTTATGCTCAGAAGACCAATCGTGAAAACCAATGGTACCGATGAGTTCTTTCTTGTCTTTTAATTCGATTCCCCATTTTATACCGCTTCTTGCATTGTAACTCAACTTAAAGTTATGAATGATTTGTTTCACTTGATCAACATCTTGTAACGGTTTTTGGCCATAATAGCGCAGTACATTAGTATTAGAAAAGCATTGTAGTATACGTGGTGCATCTTTTTCGGTAAGTTCTCTTAAAATGAGTCTTTCAGTTTTTAATAAAGGAAACATATTTTCGCTCCTTTTCACATGAAAATAGAATGTATTTGTTATTATATAATTTAATCTGAAAATAAAGATTATTCAAGGTGTAAGGGTAGATTTGATTTATGATAAACTTAGATGTGGAATATATTTCAAAAAAGAGGTTTGGAAATGGAAAAAAATTCGATATTAATTGTAGATGACGATAAAGATATTATTCAATTTATTAATGTGAATTTAAAACAAGAAGGTTTTAAAGTTTTTAGCGCTCATAACGGAGAAGAGGCTTTAGAAATAATAAATAATAACAGTATTCAACTTGCTATTTTGGATATTATGATGCCTCAAATGGATGGTATAGAACTTTGTAGAAGGATTAGAGAGAAACATAGTTTACCAATTATGTTTTTAAGCGCGAAATCATCGGATGTAGATAAGGTAATTGGATTTAGTACTGGGGCAGATGATTATATTGTGAAGCCGTTCAGTACAATTGAATTTATAGCAAGAGTGAAAGCCCAATTAAGAAGGTATACATATTTCAATCAAAATGCTCCCCAAGTAATGGAAAAGAAAATAAACATTAGAGGTTTAGAAATAGATGAAGTGTCGAGAACAGTAATGTTATATGGAGAAACAATGAATCTTACGAAAACTGAATATGATATTTTACACTTAATGGCAGCTGCAAGGAATCGTGTGTTCACAATTGAAGAAATATATGAGAGCGTTTGGAACGAAAGAGCCTATGAAAGTAATAATACAGTAATGGTTCATATTGCAAGATTGAGAAATAAAATTGAAGAGAATCCAAAAGAACCGAAGTTTATTCAAAATGTTTGGGGAGTCGGATATAAAATTGAAGATTAGATTTTTACAGGGTATTAGGGCGAAATTTTTTATAGCTTTCATATGTAGCATCTTGTTAGCGACTGTAAGTATAATAGTGTTTCAAATGTTGGTTGGAAATATATATAGTCAGGTTAATGTTTTAGAGGAAAAATATTCATTTTTATATTTTATAGTTTTTTTGATTTTTACTACAACATACTTTGCATTAATGACAAAAACGCTGATGAAAAGGTTGTCTCAAATTAACAAGAACGTGAAGGAAATAAGTGACGGTAATTTTGAAATACATATACCTATTTCGAAAAGCGATGAGATTGGTGAACTAGCGGCAAATGTTAATAGAATGGCGAAAAGCTTAAAAGAGTCTATTGAGAATGAAAAAAAATCACAGGAAATGAAAAATGAAATGATTAGTAATATTTCTCATGACTTACGAACGCCAGTAACATCTTTAATCGGTTATGTGGACCTGTTAGGAAATAAACTCCATTCGAATGGAGAAGAATGTGAACAGTATGTAAGTATATTAAAGCGAAAAAGTTATGAATTAAAACATCAAGTAGATGATTTATTAGAATACTGTCAAATAAAATATAGAGAGATTGAATTATATAAAGATAAAGTAGATATGAAAGCATTAATTGAACAAATTATGATTGACTTTGTACCACAATTAGATGATGCCAATATGAACTTTTATATTAAAAATGATGAAGTGCTACATGTAGAAGTTGATGTGACACTTATAGTGAGACTATTTGAAAATGTAATAGGCAATAGTATTATGTACGGGAGAGATGGAAAGGAAATTGCAATTGAAATTTTCAATAAAACAATGAATGTTGAAGTAGAAATTAAAAATTTTGGACAATGCATTCCGAAAGAGGACCTTCCTTACATTTTTGAGAAGTTGTATCGTAGTGAAAAATCACGTAGTTCTCATACGGGCGGGAAAGGAATAGGACTTGCAATTTCAAAAAGTATAGCCGAGCTCCATCAAGGGGATATCACTGTACGTAGTAACGATAAAGAAACAGTTTTTACTGTGAAATTACCGCAGTATAAAAAAGTAAGAAAGTCGTAAGTATTTCTTTTATATGTCGTAATTTTTACTTTGTATCATTGAGAAAAAGGATATGAGAGTAGGGATGCGACATGTGGAAGAAATTTTTATTAGTAATTATAGTTTCTTTTTTAATTATAAGTTGGATCTTAGTTTATGCAGCTAATGGTGTTACATCAGTTTTTGTTTGGTGGAGTATTCAGGCTTTTAGTTTTATTTCAGTTTTCCTCTTGATAGGATCAGTAATAATATTTTTTTGGAAAGGCATTTTTAGAAAGCGGATAGATAGAACGCTATTTTTAATCATTCTGTTTTCTATGATTGGAGCTTGGCCTGTCGGTTGGTTTGCTAATATAGGTAGAATTCCTTATCCAGCAGATATACAATCTATGAGTCCTAAAGCAGTAGTTCGTTTTCCTTTGAATGAGCCAGCATTAATAGGTTGGGGTGGTGATCGGTTAGAAATGAACTATCACGTTATAAAACCAAATGAAAGGTGGGCATATGATATTCTCATTCCACCTGCTGAAGTGAAAAGTAGTAAGTTAGAGGATTACGGAATATATGGAGCGAAAGTAATGGCACCAGCTTCTGGGACGGTGGTATCAATTAATAATAATGAACAAGATTTAGTTCCGGGATCGGATAATTTTCAGTCAATGGCTGGGAATCATATTTATTTACGACTAGATGAAACAGGCACATTTTTAATTCTTGCCCATTTAAAGAAAGGGTCAATTAAAGTGAAAGAAGGACAACGTGTAAGAGAGGGAGAAGTTCTTGCTCAAGTCGGTAACTCAGGAAGTTCAAGTGAGCCGCATTTACATATCCATCATCAAAGGCAAGATCCGTCAAAGGTGAGTATGTTTTTTACGGAGGGATTGCCACTTTACTTTCGAACTGAAAATGGTGTCATGATGCCGGAAAGAGGAGAATATATAAAAGGGAATTAGGGGGGAAGCGCTAATGTGGGAGAAGTATTATGTTGAAACTGATAGAGGGAGATTTGAGTATTTTCAAAAGGGTGAAGGAAAACCACTGTGTGTAACGCATTTATACAGTGAGTTTAATGGCAAGGGTAACTTATTTGCTTCGGCATTTACGAATCATTACACAGTGTATCTTATAAACTTAAGAGGGTGCGGAAACTCTACACATGACACCACTAAATATAATCTAGGAATGGTAGATGCAGTACGTGATTTAGAGGCGATACGTAAAGCATTAAATATTGAAGATTGGACGTATGCAGGTCATTCGACTGGTGGAATGCTTGCTTTACAGTATGCGATAATGTGTCCGGAGAAGCTTGTGAAAATTATAGCTGGCGGATTATGTGCATCAGCTGAGTATATAAATCACAAAAATAGTATTTATTGTAGAGATAATAATCAAAATGCTCGTTTAAGAGAAATATTTGCAGTACTTAGGGACACGGCTTCTACAATTGATGAGAGGCGTGCCGTAAACAAAGAATGGACAATGATGTCTTTATATAATGAATCAGCTTATGATGAAATGATTACTAGACCGAACAGCGGTAAAACAGTTTCAAAACGTCTTGATTATTTTTCTTATAAGGAGTTACCTACATTTGATGTGCGTTTACAATTAGAGAATGTAAATATACAAGCCCGTATTTACGCTGGAATTTATGATGCACAGTGTCCTCATGAATTTGCAGTAGAAGTAGCCGAACTTATGCCAAATGCAATAATGTCGACATTTGAATACAGTAATCATTTTCCATTTATTGAGGAGGAAGAAGAGTTTGAAAAATTTGTTGAAAGCACGGTGTGAAATGTGAATAGATGATGAAAATTTATAATTCAAAAGAGAAGGCTGTCTCCAAATAATCTTGGGACAGCCTTCTTTTTTCATTACCCTACAAATGTTTGATACAGTAAGAAGATATTTAAAACGATAACGAGTGCTGCAATTATCCAAGCGATAAATGTTGTTATGCGGTGGTTAACGAGTGCACCCATAATCTTTTTATTACTTGTAAACATAATAAGTGGCACTAATGCAAATGCAATACCGAATGATAAGACGACTTGGCTCATGACTAGAGCGTAAGTTGGATTTACACCTAAAGCGATAATAACTAGTGGTGGAATCATTGTAATAAATCGGCGTAAATATAACGGAATATGCATGCGAATGAAACCTTGCATAATAATATCACCCGACATTGTACCGACAGAAGAGCTAGATAGTCCTGCTGATAAAAGTCCAATCCCAAATAATGCAGCCGATACAGGACCTACTAAATTGGTAAATTGAGTGTAAGCAACATCTAAATCTTCAACGTGCAAGCCATTTTTAAAGAATAGTGCAGCTGCTACAATTAACATACTTGCATTAATTGCTCCAGCAATAACCATTGCAATAATAATGTCGATAAATTCGAAACGAAAAATCTTTTTCTTTTGTTCGTCATTTGTTCCGACCACGCGGCGTTGTGTTAATGCAGAATGCAAGTATATTGCATGCGGCATAACTGTCGCACCTAAAATCCCTGCTGCAAGTAATATACTGTCTACACCTTGGAATTTTGGAATAAATAGTCCTGAAAGAAGGGGACTTAATTCTGGTTTTGCATAAAAAACTTGAATCCCAAAAGCAATTACTACAATGAAAATCATTCCTGTAATAATAGCTTCTAGTGGACGAAATCCTCTACGTTGAAATTCAAGGATAATAAATGATCCGGCTGCTGTAATTAAAGCGGCAGGTAGCATCGGGATTCCAAATAGTAAGTAAAGCCCCAATGCAGCTCCAATAAATTCCGCTAAATCTGTAGCCATAATAACTAGTTCACCTTGTATCCATAAGCCGATAGACACAGGCTTTGGAAAGTTTTCACGAGCTATTTCGGGTAAATTGTTTCCTGTAGCAATTCCTAATTTAGCCGATAAAGTTTGGATTAATACAGCCATTAAGTTAGAAGCGAGTATAACCCATAATAGTAAATATCCATATTGTGAACCAGCTGCGATATTTGTAGCAAAGTTGCCAGGATCAATATAAGCAACGGACGCGATAAAAGCGGGTCCTAAAAATGGTAACAGTCTTTTCCAGCCTTTTGTTTCTCCACTTAAAGCTAAGTGAGCTGATTGTACAGTTGTACTTTCAGAAGGGAGATGTTTATCTTTTGTTATATCTTTATTCATAGTAGTTTTCCCCTTTAAAATGTTAACTTGATGAAATTATTGTATTTATTCTTACTCATTATTTCAATACATTTAAATATGTTATGTGATAATTTTATTTGAACACGAAAGTTTCCTTAATGCAAATTATATGCCTTTATGCAATGCATGGTGTGATAATGTAAAATGAATCGGGAGTTTATGGTGTGATGACATGGGGAAACATAGTGAATTAAAGGGCTGTTTTTGAAATTTATGTGAACATAAAGCCGATAATACAGCATATTAATTGATGGAATTGCAATTGTATGATATATAATATATTGGGATTACAACATAACCATAGTGTTATGATGTGTAATCTTGTTTTTTATTTTTGTTAACTGATAGAAAATAGTATAAAGAAAAGAAAATGGGATTCATTTTCTTATTATATATGTTTTGATATGAACGTTAACTTATACATGATTTTAAAAATTAGATAGGTGGTAGAAATACATTGGCAACTACAAAACCATACAGAGTATTACTATATTACATGTACACAACAATTGAAAACCCAGAAGAATTTGCTGCAGAGCATTTAGAATTTTGTAATTCACTTGAATTAAAAGGAAGAATTCTTGTAGCAAAAGAAGGTATTAACGGAACTTGTTCTGGAACTGTAGAGCAAACAGAGAAATACATGGAAGCAATGAATAATGATCCACGTTTTGATGGTATCGTATTTAAAATAGATGAAGAAGAAGGGCATGCATTCAAGAAAATGCACGTACGTCCTCGTCCAGAATTAGTTACACTTCGTCTAGAAGATGACATTAACCCACACGAAATAACTGGGAAATATTTAGAGCCAAAAGATTTTTATGAGGCAATGAAACAAGAAGATACAGTTATCATTGATGCACGAAATGATTATGAGTTTGATTTAGGACACTTCAAAGGTGCGATTAAACCTGATATCGAATCATTCCGTGAATTACCAGATTGGATTAGAGAAAACAAAGAAACACTTGAAGGTAAAAAGATTTTAACTTACTGTACAGGTGGAATTCGTTGTGAGAAATTCTCTGGTTGGTTAGTTCGTGAAGGTTATGAAGATGTAAGTCAGCTTCACGGCGGAATTGTAACGTACGGAAAAGATCCAGAAGTACAAGGTGAGCTTTGGGATGGACAATGTTACGTGTTTGATGAGCGTATCGCTGTTCCAGTAAACCAAAAAGAACATGTTATCGTTGGTAAAGATCACTTTACAGGTGAACCATGTGAGCGCTATGTAAACTGTTCAAATCCAGAATGTAATAAGAAAATTTTATGTTCTGAAGAAAACGAAGCGAAATATTTACGTGCATGTTCTCATGAATGTCGTGTAAGTCCACGTAACCGCTACGTAATACAACATGAATTAACGGAAGAGCAAGTAGCTGCTGCATTAGAGCAAATCGAAGCAGGGAAGTAAGCTGAATTCGTATAATAAAAAGGGGTACTCCAAGTTTAATTTTGGAGCACCCTTTTTTTATTATACGGTCCTGTTATTTGTCGTTTTTTGTCGGTAAGTCGATATATTAAAAAAATCGCTGATATATTTCGAGTTGTGCTGATATAATCGGAAAATAGCTGATAAAAATTTCACTTACTGTAGCACACCAAGAATTTGAAAATAACCTTCTTTAATTTTTATCCTCTTTCTCTTTAACGGCAGAAAGTACCGTTTGTTTTACCCAAGCTTTTCTTTGTTTATGCTGTAGACCCCATTGATATAAACTTTGGGCTCCTAAAATAAGTGAAATGACAATGCCGCTAATCGCAATTAATAGAGCGAAAAATTCAAGAGGTGACGATATTTTGTTTGAATCGGTGTTTCTTAAAAGGTCGATCATAGTAAACCCTAACATTTGGCCCACTACAGAGTAGAGCGTTAAAATTAATAATAAAAGGCTATCTTTTTTAGAGGCGACATTTTCTTGATATTTAAACAAACTATCAAGATTTTGTTTCGCGTTCGAGTATAAAACCTCAATATTAAAAAGTTTTCTTAAACGGAAGAAAATATCTTCACTTTGTGATTGGGATACTAATTCTAAAGAAAAATAATTAGCAGTGAACGAATTGATCGAATAAATTAACTTCTCTATTTCATTAGTATCTTGTTCAATGTTTAGCTCAGCATAGGCGTTTGCCATTTTTAATAAAACAATTTTATGGAATAGGTTTAATAATAAAGCGTAATAAAATTCCCCGTACATTTGACTAGCAAGTTTAGCGATTTCGCGTTCTCCTTCATTTGTTACACATGTAAAAATATGTTCTTCCATTATGAAATAACGATTTGGAGCCCATCTCTGGTAAGCGTGTTTTTTTAAATAGTCATGAATGTAAGGAAGGTTATTTGCACTTACATATGGTTTACCATCACTTGTTAATCCGGAAAGACTGGAAGTACGATAAACATCCACTTCATTAAGTTCCATACCTTCTTTTAGTGACAATAAAGTTTGAACGTACATTCTTTGGTCTTCAAAGAAAGGGAAGGTTTGAAAGTATGAACTTCTTAATCTCTTCTTTTCAAAGAAATCAGTTACGCCATGAAATAAATAACCAAAAATGAATTTTTCAACTTGGGAATACTTTTTTCCGTTACATTCAATACAAATAGACTCATTTGTATCAGTTTTAGTTTCAAGTACACGGAAGCGAGCAGCGAATTCGATTGCTTCAGATAAAGTCATATTTGGAGCAGTGTTTACTTTTGTTCGGATTGTTAAGAACCCAAGTTCATAAGGACAAAGTGTTACATCAATAGAGTGTATCTTGAATGGAATTGAAATAAGGTTTGTTGTTAAATGTCCAGTTAAGTTAAGGTCCTTTGAATAACGTTGCAAGCCCTTTTGATGCTCTGAGTGAGGAAAGAGAATTTTATTTGTAAATGAAAGATAGTATGCTTCCATATTTTGATGTGAAACTTTAAACTCCCCATAATATGTATTTTCATCATTGAGATGATCGAGCCGAAAAGGACGAAAATCGTTTTTTTGTAAGAAAGGGAACATATTTTGTTCATATCCAGTTTTAAACGAAAACGGGAATATAAATTGGAATATAGCTGTTGCTACACCTTTTTCCTCAATTGTTTGTATTGCCTCCATCTACATTGTTTCCTTTCCATATATGCTATAGAAACAACATGCCCAAATTTATTTGAAAATAACCACTGTTTTATACTCATTTGAGAGTGAAAATTCAGCTTATTTAGCAGAGGACATGTATAATGTTATGTATACTAAAAGTTATAAAATTGTATTTTAAAAAGGGGGATGCTGTATGCGGATTTTAGTATTAGGCGCTGGTGGAGTCGGAGGATTTTTTGGTGGCAGATTAGTCGAGAAAGGAGAAGATGTTACGTTTCTTGTTCGTAGTAAACGGAAAAAACAATTAGAGGAAAGAGGACTTGTAATCCGAAGTGTTAACGGGGATTTTTCCTTCCAACCGAAATTAATAACGAAAGAAGAGAGAACTTCTCAATTTGATGTTATTTTATTTTCAACAAAAGCGTACCACTTAAACGAGGCTATTCAAGATTTGAAGCCGTTTGTTGGCGAAAATACTGTAATCATTCCATTATTAAATGGTATCGCTCATTTATCACTACTACAAAAAGAATTCGGCGAAGAAAAAGTAATTGGCGGTTTATGCTTTATCGAGACGACGTTAAACGATCAAGGAGAAATTGTACAAACTAGCGCTGCCAACAGACTTGTGTTTGGAGAAATTAAGTCTCAAAATTCAGAGAGAGTAAAGCATATTTCTAAAGCATTTTCAGGTACGAAATCTAGTTTTGTTTTAAGTGAAAATATTACACAAGATATGTGGCATAAATATTTATTTATTACTGTAATGTCCGGTGTGACAACGTTAATGCGTGCACCAATTGGACCAATCCGTGAAAGTGAAGGCGGCCGTGATTTTATCCGTAATGTGTTTGAGGAATCTGTACAAATCATGAGAGTATTAGGAGCTCCCGTAAAGGAAAATATTGCCCAGGAACATATGAAAACGATTGATAAAATTTCGTATGATATGAAGTCATCAATGCAACGTGATATGGAAAAGGGTTCGTTTATTGAAGGGAAGCACTTGCAAGGATATTTACTGGATGTAGCAGAGCAATTTTCTATAGCGGCACCATTATTAGGCACTATATATCAAAATTTAAAGGTGTATGAAGAGATGACCTTTAACAAATCTGTAATAGAATTAGATGTATGAAAAAATAAAAAAGATAGCAATATATAAGTGTATTGCTATCTCTTTTATTTTTTTGTATGACAAATTATTTATTTCTTTTCGTTCTATCTGTCAAATTTATTTCCTGTTCACGTTTACCATATAACTGATTAATCTCATTTGCTACTGCATCTAAATATGAATCGGAAAAAATAGGCTTCTTTTCTTTAGACATATGGGTCTCCTTTGCGGATTTTTTAGTATTCATTATGTATATTTCTCAGCGGATTATGCGCAATCATTTTAATTTTTTTCTTATTAAAAATTTTTGTTTACTTTTTGAAAATAAAGGAGTATTATAATCCACAGTTTCAATTTTCTAAATCGCTGAAACCGCATGGTACGGGGGACCCGTTTTTACGGATTAGTACATAATCCGATGGGGTGAATCCTTGAAAAAGGTAGGGCTACTCATAGGCCCGAATCCGACAGCTAACCTCGTAAGCGTTATATTGAGAAGGAAGGTGGAGCTTGTGCGACAAAAAAAATAATGTCTACAAGTCTATTTCGTTATGGCTTGTAGACATTTTTTGTTTTCTGAAGAAATCGTTTACTTGCTGTAACTAGCAGAAAAGTTCGTACAAAATTATTGGAGAGTGGACAGCATTGGTTTCATCTATTAAAAGATTTTTAATTGGAAGACCGTTAAAATCAACAGAGCTTGGAGAACAAAAGCTTAATAAAACGAAAGCTTTAGCTATTTTATCTTCTGATGCATTGTCATCAGTTGCTTACGGTCCAGAGCAAATTTTAATTGCTTTAGCAGGTGTGGGAGCGATCGCTTATTGGTATTCCATTCCGATCGCTGTTGGGGTATTAGTATTATTGACAGCCCTTATTTTATCTTATCGTCAAATTATTTTTGCTTATCCGCATGGCGGGGGAGCGTATGTTGTATCAAAAGAAAATTTAGGGATGAATCCAGGCTTAATTGCTGGAGGATCTTTATTAGTCGACTATATTTTAACTGTTGCGGTAAGTGTATCTGCAGGTACAGATGCGCTAACATCTGCTTTTCCTAGTTTACATGCACATAATGTAATCATTGCGATTATATTTGTTATATTTATTACCATCTTAAATTTAAGAGGAGTAACGGAATCAGCTTCCGTTTTAGCATATCCTGTTTATTTATTTGTTTTAGCACTATTTATATTAATTGGTGTAGGCATATATAATATTTTGACTGGTCACGTTTCACCAACTTTACACACACCGATCGGAACGCCGGTTGCGGGCATTAGTTTGTTTTTACTGTTAAGAGCATTTGCATCAGGTAGTTCTGCTTTAACAGGTGTTGAAGCAATTTCAAATGCAATTCCGAACTTTAAAGATCCTGCGCCAAACAATGCTGCAAAAACATTGCTTGCAATGGGGGCATTACTTGCTGTGTTATTTTCAGGAATTGTATTTTTAGCTTATTATTACGGAGTGACTCCGAGTAAAGAAGTAACAGTTGTTTCTCAAATTGCTGAACAAACATTTGGACGTAATTTCATGTACTATTTCATACAAGGTACAACAGCTTTAATATTAATTCTCGCTGCTAATACAGGCTATTCTGCATTTCCTTTATTAGCGGTTAACCTTGCAAAAGATAAATTCATACCGAGAATGTTTACGATTAGAGGAGACCGTCTAGGTTACTCAAACGGTATTATTATACTTGGAGTTGCTTCAATTATTTTAATTGTAGCTTTCCAAGGACAAACAGAACATTTAATTCCACTATATGCAGTAGGTGTATTTATTCCATTTACACTTTCTCAAACAGGGATGGTATTAAAGTGGCTTCGCGAAAAACCTGAAGGATGGGCATTAAGATTAACGGTTAATTTAATTGGTGCAGTTATTAGTTTTATCGTAATGAGCATGTTCTTTTTAACTAAATTTGCACAAGTTTGGTCGATTCTTATTTTCTTACCTGTTATTATCTTCGTGTTTCATCGAATTAAGAAGCATTATGATGCAGTGGGTGATCAATTAAGTTTAAAAACTTGCGAACCTCTTATTCCAATTGAGGGGAATGTAATTGTCGTTCCTGTAGCAGGCATGACACATGTAGTAGAAAATTCATTGAACTATGCGAAGTCTCTTTCTGCAGATCAAGTTATCGCTGTATATGTTGCTTTTGACAGAGAAGAGGAAAAGAAATTTGAAGAGAAATGGAAGAAGTGGCAACCTGAAGTAAGGCTTGTTACATTACATTCTCATTATAGAAGTATTATTCAGCCGCTAACGAAGTTCATTGATACAGTGCAATATAAGGCAAGTGAATCGAATTACCGCGTTACGGTCGTTATACCACAGTTCATTCCGAAAAAAGGTTGGCATAACATTCTTCATAATCAATCCAGTTTACTCATACGTGCGTATTTACTTTATAAAAGAAATGTTGTTATTACGACAGTTCCATATCATTTGAAAAAATAAGAAGATTTTTGAAGGATAGCTTCGTGAAAATGAAGCTATCCTTTTTGTGTATATGCTATGCATAATTGCATATGGATTTAAAAGTTATATCAATATAATTTTATCGGTTATTTGCAAGTAGTGTTTTCTGTTGTGATATGTAGATATTTCAATCGATAAAGTGAATCGGATTATATTTTGAAATAAGGACATGAAAGCTTGAAAATAAAGGGAATGAAAATACTTCTTTACGTTATATAAACAGCTGTGTTTAAATGACCTTACAGTACAAAACATATATGAAAACAAAACGAAATTTCATATTTACACATGTTGTTTAGTTTAAAATGAATAATATTTTTACGTAATATATTCACTATGTGAATGTGGGAATTGCGATGAAATAGAAAATTTATACAATATTATTCATACTAAACACATATGAAAAATAATAAAATGTTTTGTGACGATAAGTAAGTACTGTAGCAATACGAGAGAGGTGGTTCATACATGGATCGCGGTGAGAACGTTCTCTATTTTAACCATCTCAAATTATGGGCAAGAAAATAGAATAATAAAATGTGATAGTAATAGTTGTTAATACATAGGAGGAGTTAAAGTGAAAAAGACTTTAATTACAGGGTTATTGGTTACAGCAGTATCTACGAGTTGCTTCATTCCTGTAAGCGCTTACGCTAAGGAGGGGCAAACAGAAGTGAAAACAGTATATGCACAAAATGTAATTGCTCCAAATACATTATCCAATTCAATTAGAATGTTAGGATCACAATCACCACTTATTCAAGCATATGGATTAGTTATTTTACAACAGCCAGACATTAAGGTAAATGCGATGAGTAGCTTAACGAATCATCAAAAGTTTGCAAAGGCAAATGTACGAGAGTGGATTGATGAATATAATCCGAAACTAATCGATTTAAATCAAGAGATGATGAGATACAGCACTAGATTTAATAGCTATTATAGTAAGCTCTATGAATTAGCAGGAAACGTAAATGAAGATCAGCAAGCAAAAACAGATTTTATGAGTGCATATGGAAAATTACAATTGCAAGTACAAAGCATCCAAGAGAGTATGGAACAGGATTTACTAGAGTTAAATCGATTTAAAACAGTTTTAGACAAAGATAGTAACAACTTATCAATTAAAGCTGATGAAGCAATAAAAACAATGCAAGGATCAAGTGGAGATATTGTGAAATTAAGAGAAGATATTAAAAGAATTCAAGGGGAAATTCAAGCTGAACTAACTACTATTTTGAATAGACCTCAAGAAATCATTAAAGGTTCTATTAATATCGGTAAACAAGTATTTACAATCACAAATCAAACTGCACAAACGAAAACGATCGATTTTGTTTCTATCGGTACTTTAAGTAATGAAATTGTAAATGCTGCAGATAGTCAAACGAGGGAAGCAGCTCTTCGCATTCAACAAAAGCAAAAAGAGTTATTGCCACTTATTCAAAAGTTATCACAAACTGAAGCAGAGGCGACTCAAATTACATTCGTTGAAGATCAAGTAAATAGCTTTACAGAATTAATTGATCGTCAAATTACAACTTTAGAAACGTTATTAACGGATTGGAAAGTTTTAAATAATAATATGATTCAAATTCAAAAGAATGTTGAAGAAGGCACGTATACAGACAGTAGTTTACTTCAAAAACATTTCAATCAAATTAAAAAAGTAAGTGATGAAATGAATAAGCAAACAAATCAATTTGAAGATTACGTTACAAACGTTGAAGTACATTAAACAGAAAAATAATTAGCGATATAGGGAGAGAAGAAAAATGACAAAAAAACCTTATAAAGTAATGGCTCTATCAGCACTTATGGCAGTATTTGCAGCAGGAAATATTATGCCAGCTCATACGTATGCAGCTGAAAGTACAGTGAAACAAGCTCCAGTTCATGCGGTAGCAAAAGCTTATAATGACTATGAAGAATACTCATTAGGACCAGAAGGCTTGAAAGGTGCAATGGAAAGAACAGGTTCAAATGCTTTAGTAATGGATCTGTACGCTTTAACAATTATTAAACAAGGTAATGTTAACTTTGGAAATGTATCGTCTGTTGATGCGGCTTTAAAAGGGAAAGTAATTCAGCACCAAGATACAGCTAGAGGAAATGCGAAGCAATGGTTAGATGTATTAAAACCACAGCTTATTTCAACGAATCAAAATATCATTAACTACAATACGAAATTCCAAAACTATTATGATACTTTAGTTGCTGCAGTTGATGCAAAGGATAAAGCGACTCTTACGAAAGGCTTAACTAGATTATCAAGTAGTATTAATGAAAATAAAGCACAAGTGGATCAGTTAGTAGAAGACTTGAAGAAATTCCGAAATAAAATGACTTCGGATACGCAAAACTTCAAGGGTGATGCAAATCAAATTACATCTATATTAGCTAGTCAAGATGCAGGAATTCCGCTTCTGCAAAATCAAATTACAACGTACAATGAAGCGATTAGTAAATATAATGCAATTATTATCGGTTCATCTGTTGCGACAGCTCTAGGACCAATTGCAATTATCGGTGGTGCAGTAGTTATTGCTACGGGCGCAGGAACACCGCTAGGAGTAGCATTAATTGCAGGTGGTGCAGCAGCTGTAGGCGGTGGTACAGCTGGAATCGTATTAGCGAAGAAAGAGCTTGATAATGCACAAGCAGAAATTCAAAAGATAACAGGACAAGTTACAACTGCGCAATTAGAAGTAGCAGGATTAACGAACATTAAAACACAAACAGAGTATTTAACAAATACAATTGATACTGCAATTACAGCGTTACAAAATATTTCAAACCAATGGTACACAATGGGATCAAAATACAATTCTTTACTTCAAAATGTAGATTCTATTAGTCCAAACGACCTAGTTTTCATTAAAGAAGATTTAAACATTGCGAAAGATAGCTGGAAAAACATTAAAGACTATGCAGAAAAGATTTATGCTGAAGATATTAAAGTAGTAGATACGAAAAAAGCATAATTGAATACGAATCGTTAGAGCGTTAAGTGTTGATGAATGATTTGAAGCTCCTGTTCAGTTGTGAGCAGGAGCTTTTGATATCCTTATAAAGAGAATAGGTGAAAAATATGCAGAAACGATTTTATAAAAAATGTCTTTTAGCGGTAATGATTGCTGGGGTGGCAACAAGTAACGCATTTCCTTTACATCCTTTTGCAGCAGAACAAAATGTAAAGGTGCTACAAGAAAATGTGAAAAACTATTCTCTTGGACCAGCTGGATTCCAAGATGTAATGGCACAAACGACATCAAGTATATTTGCAATGGATTCATATGCAAAATTAATTCAAAATCAACAAGAGACGGATTTAAGTAAAATAAGTTCGATTAATAGTGAATTTAAAGGGAATATGATTCAGCATCAAAGAGATGCAAAAATTAATGCAGCATATTGGTTAAATAATATGAAGCCTCAAATTATGAAAACGGATCAAAATATTATAAATTACAATAATACTTTTCAATCGTATTATAATGACATGTTAATAGCGATTGATCAAAAGGATAGCGGAAAATTAAAAGCGGATTTAGAAAAGTTGTATGCGGATATTGTAAAGAATCAAAATGAGGTAGATGGATTGTTAGGAAATTTGAAAAGTTTTCGCGATAGAATGGCGAAAGATACAAATAGTTTCAAAGAGGATACAAATCAGTTAACAGCGATATTGGCAAGTACGAATGCTGGTATTCCAGCTCTAGAGCAACAAATAAATACATATAACGATTCGATTAAAAAGAGTAATGATATGGTCATTGCTGGTGGCGTACTTTGCGTAGCTCTAATAACATGTCTTGCTGGTGGGCCGATGATTGCGGTTGCGAAAAAAGATATCGCAAATGCAGAAAGAGAAATCGCCAATTTAAAAGATAGAATTTCAGGAGCACAAGCAGAAGTCGTAATTTTGACTGATGTAAAAAATAAAACAACAAACATGACAGAAACAATTGATGCAGCAATTACAGCACTGCAAAATATATCAAATCAATGGTATACAGTAGGTGCAAAATATAATAATTTACTACAAAACGTAAAAGGAATTAGTCCGGAAGAGTTTACGTTTATAAAAGAAGATTTACATACAGCGAAAGATAGCTGGAAGGATGTAAAGGATTATACAGAAAAATTACATGAAGGTGTGGCAAAGTAAACAGTGGACTAGTTCTGCTGTTTATTTTTTATCCTGTTTTTTATGAGAGTTGAACTTGTAATTATATATAAGTTTGTCATGTGTTTTATCCATGTGGTTTTTGGATAATATTTAGTCAAATTGATACTAATTTTATTGTGAATAACATAGGTACCCATCAAGCTAAGATTTTTAATTCCATCCATAACGAAAATTTTATGCATCTTTGACTGCTGATAATGAGACGTTATGTCAACCTTACATGAATACAATATACATCCAAAAATCTGAACAAATAGGTTCACTCAAATGGTATAATATAGAAGAAACTTATTCTAAATGGAAAAGTGGAGAAATAACAGCTATTATGTTTATGCAAATGTTGGAGCTAAAGAAAAACACGTTTTATAAAATAATGAAGGAATATGAGGAAATAAAGTAGCATCTCTCCTATGAGAAAGCCTACTTTCCCTCTAGTTATAAGAATCTTGAATTGTTTGCATCAAAATAGTATTATGTATATTGAAAAAAATAAAAGACAACTCCAATTAAGAGTTGTCTTTTATTTTATTTCGAGGGGCTCCTTATAAACCTTAGCTATATATTTTACAAAATCAATAACGGGATAGTGTATGAGTGAACGATGCTGAGTAAAGCAAACCCCTTCTTTTTCTATTTCTGAAATAATTTGTTCAATTCCTAACTCTTTTTGTTGTATTCTATTATAATTTTGATATACAATGTTTTTCCATTTATAAGAAGAACCGTGAAAATAACCCTCTCCTTTTACCGTGTGACTGAATATTATTTCTATTTTTTCTCTACGCTGTTTTTCCTTCATATGCGCTTCTGTTGACTGCATGTTTATCGCCTCTTCCCTTTGTGTTGTAAAATTCAATCTAAATTATCATAGTCAATGTACATTGTTCTTGTTGGGAATTTTCGTTTAAGGCTATCTCATCAACTGTATTTGTTTTTCAAATGCTTAATCTAATGTATTGGATCTTACGTCTAAATAGGTTGATAGTTTGTATAAAATACTATCAATACTTATTATAAAACGATTCTTTATAGGCATGCACTTTTTTACACTCAACAAGATTTACAACATGACGAGTATCATCATCCATGAATGTTATCCTCAGTATCCCTTTTTATATGAAAACATAGTGCTCTTAAAAAAATCTTGTTACAAATTTATTATGTTTAAATTAAAAAAAGGAAAGTAATATTTATTTGTAGAAAATTTTTAAGGATAAAAATAGGATGAATATCCATGGTAAGAAAAGGGGGCACTCATATGCTAACGAATGATTTAGATTTTCGATTAGAACCACGTTTAAAAGAACTGTATGAACAACATAAAATAAGAGCGCAGAAGATAGACTGGGGTTATCATGAGTTTTTGCCATGGGATAAGGGAATGGACTTTAAAAGAGTTCCTTGGGATGAAAGTCAAGTTACTCTTCCTTCTGGTGTAATTACGGCCATTGAAACAGCTTTATTAACAGAAGTGAATTTGCCATGGTTTACAACGTATTTATCTGCGACTTTTAAAGGATCCATTTCTGTTATTACAGACTTCATTCATACTTGGACCTCAGAAGAGGATCAACATTCGAATTTATTGGAGACATATTTACTACTCACTCGAAGTGTGAATCCTAAGCGAATTCATGAATTAAGAAAGTCAGTCGTTGAGGTTGGATTTGAGCCTGATTTTCATACACCAATCGAAGCCATGACGTATACGACGCTACAAGAACTTGCAACGATGGTGTTTTACAATAATGTTGCTAAGGTTGCAAGTAAGCATGATCCAGATCTTGCTACATTATTACGTCGTCTTGCCAAAGATGAGACTCTTCATTATGCTTTTTATCGAGATGTCATTCGAACACATTTGGAATTAGAACCTAATTATTGCTATCATATTGCCAATGTGATTAAGAATTTTAAAATGCCAGGTACCGTCATGCCTGATTTTGAAAATAGAATGGCTGTGATTGCAAAAGAATCGAATTATGGACCACTACAATATTTTGATCAAGTACTTGATGTAGTGGTTGATTATTGGGGGTTAAAAGACTTACGACCAATTGCACCTTTAGCTGAAAAAGCAAGAATTGAGATTTTGGAATACCACACAAGATTGAAAAAAATACGGGATCGATTTGGTCGTTTTCAAGGGAAAACTAATCTACGTTAATGAGTAGAGATTTCAGAATATAAGCGGGGAAATTCCCTTTCCCTTTATGGGGAATCTGACACACTCCCTATTGTTTGGGGGTGTTTTTTTACTTGATTTAATTTTTGTTAAAAAAATGGTTGACGATAAAAATGATTTTATGATATTATAAAATATTTGTTAAAAAACCACATATGTGTTAAGGTTAAGAAGGTTACCATATATGGAGGTGGATTATATGTTTCAAATTGGCGATAACATTGTTTATCCAATGCACGGAGCAGGTATAATTGAAGCCATAGAAGAAAAAGAATTCTCAGGAAAAAAACAACAGTATTTTGTCATAAAAATGTCGATCAGTAATATGCAAGTCATGATTCCTACGGGTAAAATATTGAATTCGAATATACGCCCAGTTACTGATATACTTGCATTAAAGCACATTATACACATTTTTCACCATGAAGAATCCTGTAAATTACTGCCGTGGAAACAAAGGCATAAAGTGAACACGGACAAAATAAAAACGGGTGAAATACAAGAAGGTGCTGAAGTTGTACGGGATTTAATGCGTATGAAGAAAGAAAAAGCACTCAATACAAGCGAAAAAAAATTGTTGGATGATGCATATAGATTTTTGGTCAGTGAGCTAGAATTAATTAAAGGAATCACTGAAAATCAAATAAAAAGTTTCTGTTAAGGTTCATTATAAATAATGTATTATATCCTCTGAAAACATTCTAAATCTTTCGGGAATATGATGAGTATTAAAAGCAAATCATTTTAAAGACATTCAATTTCTTCAACTCACTTTTAGAGTAGGAACCTCTTTTGTTATTACTTCAATTTAATCCATTTTTATTTTTAAATTTCTTTTACGAACGTTCGAAGTTTCATCAAATAACTCGATTAAATAGTCACTTGATTTTTGCAATCCTGATTCACACTGGCACGGACAAGGAGCCGTAAGGATGAAAGAGAGGTAGGGCTTTCATTGTTTTAGGTAATATACTATCTAAGTCATTATTTCTAGAAGAAAAAACAATTAATCTCACCGCTATCTTTAAGGGTTTCTTACATCTACTGAGACAGTGAATAATAATTGTTTCTCTTCTTTACGTAAAATTGATAAACGAACTGGTAACACCATATGGTCAACTACAAAAAATGGTTTTCTGGCCAGGAAACCATTTTAAATTCCATTTACATTACAATAGTAAATTAAGCAATAAGAAGGAGCGTACACATGAAAAAAATGTTAACAAAAGAATTAAGTAATGAATTAAAGAAGCGGGATGGAATCATTTCCATTACTGTTGAGCCTTACGAAAAAATCGAAGTTGGTGGAATTCGTGTAGATGGACCAGCTATTATTCTAATTAATCAAGAATAGGTAAAAATAGTTGTATGCAAGAAGAAAAGGATCAGCCTTTACGAGAAGGGGGATCCTTTTTATTTACTGCAGCTAATATGGGATATACATAACTTTTATCTGATTTGTTGGGGTTAAAAGGAAGGAGAGGGTCGGGATTATCATGGTAGAAAGCTTAATATTGGTAGGATTTCTTTTTACGTTATATAAACTAGTTGATAAAAAAACAAACTAATTATTTAAAACGATATATTGTTTCCTTTTTAAGGGCAAGATTTATTTGAGAGTGAAATGGATAATTTAAAGGAGGAATTTAGATGGATGCAAGGAAAGAACGCATAAAATATGAGAAGATGTCAAAGAATTATGATCGTATTTATTTAGTTTCGTTTATCTTATTAATTGTACTTGTTTGTAGTAGTGTGATTATCATAGGGGCTACAGGAGGAAAATATGGAGTATTTTTATTGTTAGCGATTTTACTTAACGCACGTATTACGAAAGAATCTCAAAAAAAGTATGAGCACTATTCTAATAAAGGGCGTATTTAAAATCATACATATTCTAAAAGGAACAACCGAAATGTACATTCAAATTATCCATATATCATCACCTATTAATTAGTAAAAGTAACTTTATATAAATAATTTTTAGCAATTTAGAAATAGAAACCGTACGTTATTAAAATGTTATTTCCGTTCCTATAATGAATTATCCTTCTAGCATATTTATAAGATTTATATCATATATTAAGAGAAAGAATGCAAATTAGAAAGGAGTCTTATAGAATGAGTTATTCGGAAGGAAATGACTTGAGTGAACAACATATGGTAAGTACCCCCAATTCCTACGTATATCAGACATTACAATCCATAATTGGTAAACATGTGGTTATTGAAACTGTAAGAGGTAATGTAAGAGGAGAGTTAAAGGATGTGAAACCAGATCATTTGCTCATTGAAGATACGGTACCGTATATTGTACGAATTCAACAAATTGTATGGATTATGCCAAAACAATGATCAAATTACATGTAATTTGATTTATAAAAAATTGGTTTCATAGACGTCCAAAGAAAAACACAGGGTTTTATCTCTGTGTTTCTTCAAATTTTCTTTTTTGAATATATGCTTGAGCATGGATAATTTCTTTCTGAAGTTCTTTTAATTCTTCCGTAGATCCTGATTCAATCTTCATATAAGTAGTAACTAGACTAATCATCATATCCATCTTTTCTACTATATTTTGAATGACCTGTTCAGATTGCTCTTTTTTAGGGTGCTGTATTGCTATTAATGCATTTTCTATATAATTGTTCTTTCTTTGCTGGATATCATAAATAAACTGTTTTGTGTTTGAGTTCATTTGCTATTCCTCCATTTTGGATATACTTCTATTCTATCATATTCGAATGG